>CBIHOK010000273.1:0-1829 GCA_966211575.1 uncultured Noviherbaspirillum sp. | reverse complement strand
AGCATTTCCGCACGATCGCGGAAGCGGTCGATCTGCCGGCGATTCTGTACAACGTGCCTGGCCGTACCGTGGCCGACATGTCCAACGACACCATCCTGCGCCTGGCGCAAGTGCCCGGCATTGTCGGGGTCAAGGATGCAACCGGCAATATTGCCCGTGGCAGCGACCTGCTACGGCTGGCCCCGGCTTCGTTCGCGGTCTACTCGGGTGATGATCCGACTGCGATGGCGCTGATGTTCTGTGGCGGCAAGGGCAATATCTCGGTCACTGCGAATATTGCGCCGCGCGCGATGCATGAGTTGTGCGTGGCGGCAATGGGCGGCAAGGTTGCGGAAGCGGTGGCGATCAACAATCGCATGCTGCCGCTGCACAACAAGCTCTTTGTCGAACCCAACCCGGTTCCGCTCAAATGGGCAATGGCGGAACTGGGACTGATCCCGTCCGGCATGCGGCTGCCGCTGGTGACGCTGAACGCCGCTTATCACGAAGTGGTCCGCGCGGCGCTGCGCGAGTCCGGTGTATTACAATAGGCGCCGCGCAGAATTGCCGCACGTAAAATTGCCGCCCGCAACATATCGGACCCACTTTCCCAGCTTCGACATGACTATTCGCAACAGCTTTCGCATTGCCCGCCCTGGGTTCGCCTGCCTTCTCGCGCTGAGCACCCTGGTCGGCTGCAGTTCGTTCAATTCCCTGCTGGAAGGTTCGCGATTCGATTACAAGAGCGCAACCAAGAAGGCGCCGACGCTGGAGGTGCCGCCCGACCTGACCCAGCTGCAGCGCGACAATCGCTATGCGATTCCCGAAAACAACCGCGGTGTCGCCACCGCATCCGGTTACAACGTGCGCCGGGAAGAGCAGCCGGCGACCGTGGCGGTCGCTCCCAGTTCGGCGCCGGCGATGCATATCGAGCGCGACGGCAGCCAGCGCTGGCTGGTGGTGAAGGAAACGCCTGAGCAGCTGTGGCCGCAAATCAAGGAATTCTGGCAGGATAACGGCTTCCTGATCAATGTCGAGAACCCCCAGACCGGCGTGATGGAAACCGACTGGGCAGAGAACCGCGCAAAGATTCCGCAGGATTTCATCCGCAATGCGCTCGGCAAGGCGCTCGACTCGCTGTATTCGACCGGCGAGCGCGATAAATTCCGTACCCGCCTCGAGCGCCGGCCGGACGGTTCGACCGAAATCTATATCAGCCATCGCGGCATGCAGGAAGTGCTGACCGGGCAGGAAAAGGAAACCACGGTATGGGAGCCGCGTCCGACCGACCCCGGACTGGAAGCCGAATTCCTGGCGCGGCTGATGTCGAGCCTCGGTGCCGACCGGGCCCAGGCCAAGGCGGAGGTCGCGAATGCCGCCCCGCAGCCGGCGCGTGCCAAACTGGTGGCTGGCGCCAATGGCCGTTACCTGCAGCTTGATGAAGATTTCGACCGCGCATGGCGCCGCGTCGGCCTGGCCCTGGACCGGGTCGGATTCACGGTGGAAGATCGTGATCGTTCGCAGGGCGTCTATTTCGTCCGCTATGTCGATCCGGAGCAGGATGCGAACAAGGGCGCGAAGAAGGGCTTCCTGTCGCGGCTGTTCTCGTTCGGCTCGGATGACAACAAGGCGAATTCGGCCGAACGCTACCGTATCCTGGTCAAGGACGCGGGTACCCTCAGCCAGGTGTCCGTGCTGAACCAGAAGGGACAGGTCGAGAACTCGAAGACAGCCGATCGTATCCTGTCGCTACTGGACGAGCAGCTCAAGTAATCAAGTAAGGCTGCGTGGTCTCTAAGAGCCTGTTTAGTGTTTATTTGACAGGTGCGTTCGGGCGAGAAGGGATGCAG
>CBIHOK010000272.1:0-2093 GCA_966211575.1 uncultured Noviherbaspirillum sp. | reverse complement strand
TCGGCCATCCGTGTAAATATCAACCCGCCTTGAACACGGAAATTCTGACAGCCCCAAAGTGACCGGCCGCCGGGCCGCCCCCGGCTACTCACCACGAAGTTCAATCCCGTTAAATTGGCGCAAACGGAAACAAAAACAAAAACCTCACTTAGCCAACAAAGACTTGGCAGTTCCTGCAATCAACTCCCGCAACCACTTATGCTCAGGCGCATGATGCACCCGCTCATGCCAGAGCTGATAAAACTGCATATCCGGAAACGGAATCGGTACCTTGAACGTCTTCAGCGGCAGGTTCTTCTCATAGAACTTCATGAACTGCCGCCCGGTAGTCAGCACCAGGTCGCTGCGCGTCAGCATGTAGGGAATCAGCCCGAAATACGCCGATTCCACCACCACGTTGCGGATCAGGTTGCGCTGCGCCAGGAATGCTTCGATCACGCCGAAATACCCGGGCAGCATCTGCGCCGGCGCCACGTGCGGCAGCGACAGGTAGTCTTCCACCGTCATTTCGTCGGGTCCGGTACGCAGCGCATACGCACAATCGGCGCGCATGATGCAGGCGATCTCGTCCTCGAACAGCTTCGACATGTGCAGATGCTGCGGCGGTTCGTCCCAGTTCGCGATCACCAAGTCCAGCTCGCCGTCGGACAGCAGCTTCAGATAGTCGATTTCCGGCCCCAGTCCATGGATCACCACCCGGCTGCCCGGCGATTCGCGCCGCACCCCGGCCACGATGTTGGGCAGGAACTGGCTGTCCAGGTAATCGGGCGCGGCGATATGGAAAGTGCGCGATTCGTGCTGCGGCGCGAACGCGGTCTTTTGCGCGAACAGGCGCTCGGTTTCGTCGAGGATGCGCTTGGCCGGCTTGAGCAGGCTTTCGCCGTGCTGCGTCGGCACCATCCCGCGCGCGCCCCGTACCAGCAGCGGGTCGCCGGTCAGTTCGCGCAGCTTGCGCAGCGATGCCGAAATCGACGGCTGCGGCTGGTTCAGCTTCAGCGCGACGCGCGAAACGTTCTTTTCCGACAGCAGCAGGTACAGGATGCGGATAAGATGAATGTCCAAGTGGTCTGGCAAGCCTGACATTGCAACCTCATAAGGGCAAGGGTATGGGGAATATATTTCGTGCTTTATATTGCCGTGTACAAAAAAGTCTATCTTGTATCGGCCTGGCGTCAAAGCGATACTGCGAATTTTTTATGCAGTGCAAATTCGTCATCGTCGCGCTCCTGGTGCGTCCGGCACCATTCATCGAATAGCGGTCGCAGCGGAGCTTTCAACAGTTCGCGACCATACGGGAGACACTCCTACTCGTCTGAAGCGCCCGCGGTGGCAGACGAGCTTCAATCATGAGGAAACCATGGAAGCTTTGCTGCTCAATTACGGCCTCGAATGGCTGAATCTGCTGGTGCGATGGCTGCACCTGATCGTGGGCATCGCGTGGATCGGCGCATCGTTCTACTTCGTCTGGCTGGATAACTCGATCCGGCCGCCCAAGCCAGGCTCGGATCTGGAGAAGGCCGGCGTGTCGGGCGAACTGTGGGCGGTGCACGGCGGCGGTTTCTACAACCCGCAAAAATACCTGGTCGCGCCCAAGCAGCTTCCGGAGGAGCTGCACTGGTTCAAATGGGAAGCGTACTCGACCTGGTTGTCCGGTTTTTCCCTGCTGTTCATCGTCTATTACTTCAACGCGTCGGCGATGATGATCGACAAGTCGGTGGCCGACATCAGCGCCGGCCAGGCGGTGGCGATCGGCCTCGCTTCGCTGGCGGTCGGCTGGATCGTGTACGACCTGCTGTGCAAATCCCCGCTCGGCAAGCGCGACGGCCTGCTCGGCATCGTGATGTACCTGCTGCTGGTGGGCGCTGCGTTCGTGCTGACGCATCTGCTCGGCGGGCGCGCCGCTTACATTCACGTCGGCGCGATGATCGGCACCATGATGGTCGGGAACGTGCTGATGCAGATCATCCCCGGCCAGCGCAAGCTGGTGGAGGCGATGAAGCTCGGCAAATCGCCGGATCCGATTTACGGCCAGCGGGCGAAGCAGCGCAGCGTGCACAACAACTACTTCACGCTGCCGGTGCTGTTCATCATGA
>CBIHOK010000271.1:0-2127 GCA_966211575.1 uncultured Noviherbaspirillum sp. | reverse complement strand
CAGTTGGTCAGGTTGGAGCCGGTCAGGTCGGCCGAACCGCCGAGGAATTCCGGCAACACCGGCGCCAGCGCCTGGATCGTGTTCTGGCTGGCTTTGCGAGTGGCGATGGTTTCCTTCTTCTCGGCGCAGGCGGCGATATACGCATCGATCGTATCGTTCAGTCTGGCCGGCAGCTCGCCCTTCATCCGGCGCAGCAGTTCGCCTGCTTCCTGCGGATAGCGCTCGTCGTAAGCCTTGAACAATGCTTCCCACTCCCCTTCGCGCTGCGCGCCCTGCGGCCGCGCGTCCCAGGCGGCGTAGACGTCGGCCGGAATCTCGAACGGCGGATACGGCCAGCCCAGCGCTTCGCGGGCGGCGGCGATTTCCTTGTCGCCCAGCGCCGCGCCGTGCACCTTGTCGCTGCCCTGCATATTAGGCGCGCCTTTGCCGATGATGGTCTTGCAGCAGATCAAGGTCGGCCGGTCGGCGGTTTTCGCCGCCGCAATCGCGGCGTCGACCGCTGCCACGTCGTGCCCGTCGACGTCGCGGATCACGTTCCAGTTGTAGGCTTCGAAGCGCTTCGGCGTGTCGTCGCGGAACCAGCCTTCGACCTTGCCGTCGATCGAGATGCCGTTGTCGTCGTACAGCACGATCAGCTTCGACAGCCGCAGCGCGCCGGCCAGCGAGCAGGCTTCATGCGACAAACCTTCCATCAGGCAGCCGTCGCCGACGAAAGTGTAGGTATGGTGATCGACCACCTCGAAGCCCGGCTTGTTGAATTCGGCCGCCAGCAGGCGCTCGGCCAGCGCCATGCCGACCGCGTTGGAGAGCCCCTGGCCGAGCGGACCGGTGGTGGTTTCGACGCCGGGCGTCACGTGCACTTCCGGGTGGCCCGGGGTTTTCGAATGCATCTGCCGGAAATTGCGGATCTCGTCCATCGACAGGTCGTAGCCGCTCAGGTGCAGCAGCGCATAGTGCAGCATCGAGCCGTGCCCGTTCGACAGGATGAAGCGGTCGCGATTGATCCAGTGCGGATTGGCCGGATTGTGCCGGTAGTGGCGCGTCCACAGGGCAACAGCAATTTCTGCCATGCCCATCGGCATTCCGGGGTGGCCGGAATTTGCCTTTTGTACTGCGTCCATTGCCAACGCGCGGATTGCATTGGCCATCTTGTCGGTAGGAAGTGAGGAAGTCATGTCGGAGTCGAGACGGGTCGTGAAACGCGAAAGATAGTGCTAAATGGTGCTGGATAGAGTGCCAGAGGGCGCCCGATAGCGCCGAATAGTGCTGAAATGCACGGGGCTGCAAAGCCCGATATTTTACCAGACGGATGCATCCGCCCCTGGAATCGGTGACAATCAGGCACAATCGCGAAAACAAGCCGGCGCCGGACGAACTCGCACGCGCCACGACCGGCCCCAATCCAGACCGCCATGCCCCGCTTTTTCATTCCCGTGCCGCTCCAGGTCGGCGCCGTCGTTGCGCTACCGGACCATGTAGCACACCACATCCACGTGCTGCGACTGGGCGAAGGCGACGCCGTCACGCTGTTCAACGGCGAAGGCGGCGAATTCCACGCCAGCCTGGCCCAGCTCTCGCGCCGGCACGCGAGTGCCGAGATCGAGGCGTTCTCGCCCCGGGAAGCCGAACTGCCGTATGGCGTGACACTGGTCCAGGCGCTGCCGGAAGGCACGAAAATGGACTGGATCGTGGAAAAGGCGGTCGAACTCGGCGCCGCCGCGATCCAGCCGCTGGCCGCGCGCCGCTGCGTGGTCCGGCTGTCGGCCGAACGCGGCGCCAGGAAGCTCGATCACTGGCGCGCCATCATTGCGGCGGCGGCCGAGCAATGCGGGCGCAACCGGCTGCCGCAGCTGGGCGAACCGCTGCCGTTTTCGGACTGGGTCGGGCAGCATGATCTGCACCGCCGCATCCTGCTGACGCCGCGTGCCACCGAGTCGCTGGCGAGCTGGGCGCGGCACCAGGCGCCGCAGGCGGTCGCGCTGATGATCGGTCCCGAAGGCGGGTTTTCGGAAGAGGAAGAGGACCTGGCGCTGGGACGCGGTGCGCTCCCGCTGACGATGGGACCGCGCGTGCTGCGTACCGAAACCGCAGGCATGGCTGCGCTGGCCGTGCTGAACGGCGCTTGGG
>CBIHOK010000270.1:0-2279 GCA_966211575.1 uncultured Noviherbaspirillum sp. | reverse complement strand
CGAAATCGCCCAACAGACGCCGACCCTGAAGGTCCATAACCAGGTGCCGGGCGGCGTGCATTGTTCCGGTTCGCTGCAGGATGCGTACCGGATCAACCTGCATTCGCGCATCGCGTCACGCGTGCTGCTGCGGGTGGCGCAGGGCGGCTACGCCAACGAGAACGATATCTACGACCTGGCGCTGGCCGCACCCTGGGAGGAGTGGTTCGGCGTCGAACATACTATCCGGGTCGACATCACCGCGATCAAATCGCCGCTGAAAAGCCTGGAATTCACCACGCTCAAGATCAAGGATGCGGTATGCGACCGCTTCCGCGACCTGTATGCGAAGCGGCCGTCGGTCAACACGCGCGAACCCGACATGCGCATCGTCGGCTTTCTGGACGCCCGCAGCTTCACGCTCTACCTCGACACTTCCGGCGAAGCGCTGTTCAAGCGCGGCTGGCGCCAGGAAACCGGGGACGCGCCGCTGCGCGAAAACCTGGCGGCCGGCCTGCTGCGCGTATCGGGCTGGAAGCCGGGCACCGTGCTGTTCGATCCGATGTGCGGTTCCGGCACCATCCTGATCGAGGCGGCGCAGATCCTGGCCGGCATTCCGCCGGGCGCGCGGCGCCACTTTGCATTCGAGAAATTCCACGACTTCGATGCCGATGAATGGCTGGCGATCAAGGGTAGCTTCAAACCCACGCCCTTGCCGTCGACGCCGACGATTTTCGGCAGCGACATTTCCGGCGACATGATCGCGATGACGCGCAACAACCTGCGCAACGCCGGTATCCAGTTCGAGGTGCCGCTGAAACAGATCGAAGCGCAGGAAGTGAAGCCGCCGAGCGAAGTGCCCGGCATCCTGCTGACCAATCCGCCCTACGGCGAGCGGATCGGCGTGCGCGGCGACCGCAGCCAGGAGCCGGACCAGATGGCAGCCGCGTTCTACAGTGCGTTCAGCGCGACGCTGAAGCAGCGCTTCGCCGGCTGGCAAGTCTACCTGTTCACCGCCGATCTCGGGCTGCCGAAGATGCTGCGCCTGAAAGAGTCACGCAAGACGCCGTTCTTCAACGGCGCGCTCGAATGCCGCCTGTTCCGCTTCGAAATGGTGGCCGGCTTCAACCGGCGCGAGGCAGCGAAACCCAAAGCCTGAAAGCCTCCTGACAGAACGCTGTCAGGAGCCCTCCCGCATGATGCGTCCATGCCATCCGGCATTCAACCCTCTCAACAGGAGCGCATCATGCAAACGAAAATCAACTGGTTTGAAATCCCCTCCATCGACTTCCAGCGCGCGCTGCGCTTCTACGAAACCGTTTTCGATACCCGGCTGAAGGTCGAAGACTTCGGCAACCTGCCGATGGGCATCTTCACCGGCGCGGACGGCAACAGCGTCGGCTGCGTGGTTCATGGCGAACAGTTCGTGCCGTCCGACAAGGGACCCGTGCTGTACCTCGATGCCACGCCTGGTTTCGATGCAGTATTGGCGCGTATCGAAGCGGCCGGCGGCCGCATCCTGATGAACAAGATGGCGCTGCCGCACGAACTCGGTTTCATTGCGCATTTCATCGATAGCGAGGGCAATCGCATTGCCTTGCATGCCGAGCACTGACGAGTAGACGCGTTCCCGCCGATTTGCCAGAATGCCGCCATGCACCCTCACCTCGATCACGGCATGACGGCCGCGGGAGCGCAGTCCTGATGCGCCGCGCCGACCGCCTGTTCCAGATCGCCCAGTATCTGCGCGGGCGGCGGCTCACCACAGCAAAACAGCTGGCCGACTGGCTGCGGGTGTCGGAGCGCACCATCTATCGCGACATCCGCGACCTGTCGCTGTCCGGCGTGCCGGTCGAAGGCGAAGCCGGCGTCGGCTACCGGATCAAGGCCGGTTTCGACCTGCAGCCGCTGATGTTTTCCCCGGATGAAATCGATGCACTGGTCACCGGCATGCGCATGGTGCAGGCCTGGGGCGGGCCGCAACTCGCCGCATCGGCCGCTGCGGTGCTGGCCAAGGTCACGCTCGCGCTGCCGCGCGACAAGCGCGAATTCGTCGAGGCGACTGCGCTGTTCGCGCCGGCCTTCCACCTCGACCCCGTGCATGGCGAGCGGCTGGAGCAGGTGCGCCGGGCAATCGCCGCCCGGCTCAAGCTGGAACTGCAATACGGCGACGTCACGTCCCGCCTGTCGCGGCGCGTCATCTGGCCGCTGGCGCTGTATTTCTTCGGCGGCACCTGGCTGATCGGCGCGTGGTGCGAGTTGCGCGGGGATTTCCGCTCGTTCCGGCTCGACCGGATCAT
>CBIHOK010000269.1:0-2546 GCA_966211575.1 uncultured Noviherbaspirillum sp. | reverse complement strand
ACTGTCCGCTGGTCTCGATCTCGGAAAGCCAACGGCGCCCGCTGCCGTGGGCGAACTGGGCGGGCACCGTGTATCACGGCCTGCCGCCGGATTTGTATTCTTTTCAGGCCGAGCCCGGTAATTATTTTCTTTTCGTCGGCAGGGTGTCTCCGGAAAAGCGGATCGACCGCGCGATCGATATCGCGCGCCGCTGCGGCAAGCGGTTGTATAGCGGGGCGAAAGTCGACCATGCGGACGAGGCATATTTCAACGAATCCATCAAGCCGCTGCTGAACGACCCGCTGGTGGAATACATCGGCGAAATCAATGAAAAGCAGAAGCGGGAACTGCTGGAGCGTGCGAGCGCGTTGCTGTTTCCGATCGACTGGCCCGAACCATTCGGACTGGTCATGATCGAAGCGTTTTGCTGTGGAACACCGGTGATTGCCTACCGTCATGGCTCCGTGCCCGAGATCATGGAAGACGGCGTCACGGGATTCGTCGTGGACAACCAGTAACTGGCGGGGCTTGGGGCACAGCCAATCGACTCGATCGACCGCAAAGGTTGCCGCGACGTATTCGATCGCCGCTTCACGGCGGCGCATATGGCGGAAGGCTATCTGCGCATTTACCAGAACATGATCGAGCTGTGCTGCTGACGGCGCGACGCACAGGAGAGACTGCAATGATGGACAAAATCCAGCTCGGCGAACCGTGGTATATCCTCGCAAATTCATCGCCTTCCGACGAGCGTCGCCGCGTTCTCAAGTACAACGACACCTTTGCGGTGTTTGACCTGTTCGGCGATGCACAATCGATCGGGCTGCGCGAAACCGGCATCTACAACGGCGATACCTGCTTTCTTTCGAGACAGGAATTGCTGATCGAAGGCGTCCGGCCGATGTTCCTCAATTCCACGGTGAAAGACGACAGCGGGCTGTTCGTCATCGAGCTGATGAATCCGGACCTGTATCCGGATGGCGGCAGTCACATACCGAAAGGCATCCTGCATATTTTTCGCGCCAAACTGCTATGGAACGGCGCCTGTTACGAGCATGTGCGTGTCGTCAATTACGGCCTGGAGCCGTTGGAGGTGATGCTGTCCATGGAGTTCGGCGCCGATTACTCGGACATTTTCGAGGTGCGCGGCTTCAAGCGCGAGCGGCGCGGCGAATATCTGCCGCCGGAGGTGTCGGACAACCAGCTGCTGCTCGGTTATCGCGGCCTCGACAAACTGGTACGCAAGACGCGTATCCTGCTCGACCCCGCACCGCAGGCACTGACTGCGGAACGGGCGGACTTCCGGATCGCACTGGCGCCGAAAAGCGAATCGCACTTTTACGTAACCACTGTCTGCGAGCCTGCGGAAAAGCCGCAACCGGAAACAAGCGACTATTTCGCTGCATTCACCCACACCGAACGAGACTACATGGTGCGTTCGGAAAACCGGTGCAGCGTTTCCACTTCGAATCCGCTGTTCAACAACTGGCTCGACCGTTCCACCGCCGACCTTGACATGCTGAGCACGATGCTGCCGGAAGGGCCGTATCCGTATGCCGGCCTGCCCTGGTATTCCACCACTTTCGGACGCGACGGTATCCTGACCGCGCATGAATATCTGTGGCTCGATCCCGGCATGGCGAAAGGTGTGCTCGGCTTTCTGGCCGCCAACCAGGCTACCGAGTACGATCCGACGCGCGACGCCGAACCGGGCAAGATCCTGCACGAGGCGCGCATGGGTGAACTGGCCGCGCTCGACGAGATCCCGTTCCGGCGCTACTACGGCACGGTCGATGCGACGCCGCTGTTCGTCGGCCTGGCGGGCGCGTATTACGAACGCACCGGCGATCTGGATTTCATCCGTTCGATCTGGGGCAACATCCGCAATGCGCTGGAATGGATAGACCGATACGGCGACCGCGACGGCGACGGCTTTGTCGAATATGCGCGCTACACCGAGCAGGGTCTGGCGCAGCAGGGCTGGAAGGATTCGCATGATTCGGTCTTCCATCGTGACGGACAGCTTGCCGAAGCGCCGATCGCGCTATGCGAAGTGCAGGGTTACGTCTACGATGCCAAGCTGCAGGCGGCGCGGCTGGCGCGGCTGCTTGGCGAAACGCAACTGGCGCAGCAGCTGGAATCCGCAGCGGCACTGTTGCGCAAGAATTTCAACGAGGCATTCTGGTGCGAGGAAATCGGCAATTACGCGCTCGCGCTCGATGGCAAGAAACAGCAATGCGCGGTGGAAGCATCGAACGCCGGGCACGCACTGTGGGCCGGCATCGCCGAGCCTGCGTTGGCGCTGCGCGTTGCGGAGCGTCTGTTGCGTGAGGATTTTTTCTGCGGCTGGGGCGTGCGCACGATTGCCTGCGGTGAAGTGCGCTACAACCCGATGGCCTACCACAACGGTTCGGTATGGCCGCATGACAACGCCTTGATCGCCGACGGCATGGCGCGCTACGGACTCACCGACAAGGCGATGAAGGTGTTCACCGGATTGCAGGAAGCCAGCCTGTTCGTCGACCAGCACCGGATGCCGGAACTGTTCTGCGGTTTCGAGAAGCGCC
>CBIHOK010000268.1:0-2642 GCA_966211575.1 uncultured Noviherbaspirillum sp. | reverse complement strand
ATCGACGGCATCGCGTTCCAGACCAATATCCTGGCGCTGAACGCGGCGGTGGAAGCGGCGCGTGCCGGCGAACAGGGGCGCGGCTTCGCGGTGGTCGCGACCGAGGTGCGGACGCTGGCGCAGCGCTCGGCGCAGGCCGCCAAGGAGATCAAGGAATTGATCGGCGACTCGGTAAGCCGGGTCGAGAACGGCAATGCGCTGGTTGCCCAGGCCGGCCGCCAGATGGAAGAGATCGTCGCGGCGGTGATGCAGGTCGCCACCATCATGAACGACATCTCGGTGGCCAGCCAGGAACAGAGTTCGGGCATCGAGGAAGTCAACCGCGCAGTGGCGAAGATGGATGAAATGACGCAGCACAATGCGGCGCTGGTCGAGCAGGCCGCGGCGGCGGCCGGCACCTTGCAGGAGCGGGCGTCGCGGCTCGGGCACGCGGTTTCCGCGTTCGATCTGAGCGCGCTGCAGGGCGGCCAGCCGGAGGAAACGGAAGAACCGCGGCTTCCGCTAACGCAGCGAGCGTTGCTGGCCTCATGATGAGACCAGGGCCGAAATGGCCCGGAGCGTGCCGGTGAGCCAGGATATCTGTTTCATGAACGCGTCGGCGCTGGCAGCCGAGATTCGTTCCGGACGGTTATCGGCGAAGGAAGTGATGCAGGCGCACCTGGAGCGCATCGACAGCGTCAATCCGCAGGTCAACGCGATCGTCACGCTGCATGCGGAGCAGGCGCTGGCGGCGGCAGTTGCGGCCGACGAGGCGCAGGTACGCGGCGCCCCGCTGGGCCCGCTGCACGGCTTGCCGGTGGCGCACAAGGATCTGTTGCTGACGAAGGGGATGCGCACCACCTTCGGCTCCGCGATCCACCGCGACTTCATTCCTTCCAGGAGCGCGCTGCTGGTGGAGCGCCAGCAGCAGGCGGGCGCAATCAGCATCGGCAAGACCAATACGCCGGAATTCGGCGCCGGCTCGCAAACCTTCAACGCGGTATTCGGCGCCACCCGCAATCCCTACGACCTCGGCAAGACCTGCGGCGGTTCCAGCGGTGGTTCGGCGGTGGCGCTGGCGACCGGCATGGTGGCGCTGGCCGACGGCACCGATATGGGCGGTTCGCTGCGCTGCCCCGCCAATTTCTGCAACGTGGTCGGACTGCGGCCTTCGGTCGGGCGCGTGCCGCAACTGCCGGCGCTGGACGGCTGGGGCAGCCTGTCGGTATCCGGGCCGATGGCGCGCTGTGTCCAGGATCTCGCGCTGTATCTGTCCGTGCTGGCCGGGCCAGATCCGCGCGATCCGCTCTCCATCAGCGAGGATGGCGCCCGTTTCCGGCAGCCGCTGGAGCGCAGTTTCAAGGGGGTGCGCGTCGCGTGGAGTCCGGACATGGGCGGACTGCCGGTGGACCGTCGGGTGACGGCCGCCCTCGATGCACAGCGCGCGGCGTTCGAGCAGATCGGCTGCGTGGTGGAAGACGACTGTCCCGATTTCCACGACGCGCACGAAGTGTTCATGAGCTTGCGCGCCTACAGTTTCGAATTGCAACTGGGCGCGCTGATGGACCGGCATCCCGGCATATTGAAAGACACCATCGTCTGGAACATCGAGGCCGGCCGCAGCTTGTCGGCGTCCCAATTGGCGCGCGCGGAGAAGCTGCGGACCGCGCTGTTCCAGCGCATGCACCGCTTCATGCAGCGCTACGACTTCATCGTGCTGCCGGTCAACCAGGTGCCGCCGTTCGCGATCGAACAGCCGTATGTGACCGAGATCGACGGCGTGCAGATGGACAGCTACATCGACTGGATGCGCTCCTGCTACTACGTGACGGCGAGCGCGCATCCGGCGATTTCGGTGCCCTGCGGCTTCACGCCGGAAGGCCTGCCGGTCGGCCTGCAGATCGTCGGCCGCCATCGCGGCGAGTTCGAACTGCTGCAGATCGCGTATGCATTCGAGCAGGCTACCCAGGTGGGCAAGCGCCGGCCGCTGTTGTAGGCGGCATGGTGATTCGATTTACCGGGGCGAGCACGACGGGCTGCGATTTTCGCCGTGCCCACCGTGTTCGCCGTGGTGCAATTCGCCTTCAAAATCTCGCCTGAAAAAACAAAGAGCCCGCCGAAGCGGGCTCTTTTGCGTCCAGTGCGCTGGAGGCACGCGAGAGGCCGGAGACTCTCGCGGACCGTCGGCAATTACATCATGCCGTCCATGCCACCCATGCCGCCCATGCCACCCATGCCGCCCGGCATGCCGCCGGCAGCCGGCTTTTCCTCGACCAGTTCGGTCACGGTGCAGTCGGTGGTCAGCATCAGCGAAGCGATCGACGCTGCGTTCTGCAGTGCCGAACGGGTCACCTTGGCCGGATCCAGCACGCCCATGTCGACCATGTCGCCATAGGTGCCGTTGGCGGCGTTGTAACCGAAGTTGCCCTTGCCTTCCAGGACCTTGTTGACCACCACGGAGGCTTCGTCGCCGGCGTTGGTGACGATCATGCGCAGCGGCTCTTCCATCGCGCGCAGCACGATCTTGATGCCGGCTTCCTGATCCGGGTTGTCACCCTTGATCGAGATGTTGGCGCGAGCGCGCAGCAGTGCGACGCCGCCGCCCGGCACGATGCCTTCTTCAACGGCGGCACGGGTTGCGTGCAGCGCGTCTTCGACACGGG
>CBIHOK010000267.1:0-2956 GCA_966211575.1 uncultured Noviherbaspirillum sp. | reverse complement strand
AGATGTCGGCCTGGATATATTCCATGATGTGGCCGATGTGGAATGCGCCGTTGGCATACGGCAGGGCGGTGGTGACGAACAGCTTGCGATGCGGACTGGTGCTCATTTGGCAATGCTTGGTGAAATAAAACAGGCATTTTAGCAGTGCCGTCGTCATTCTCGCGCCAAACCGGACCTGGCGCCGGGCGTGTATATTTAGACCTTGTCTGCGCAAGTCGGCATCGCATTTGGTTTAGACTTGCGGCAACATTTTTCAGGAGAAGCAATGAGCATGTCCGTGGACGCCGTCAAGGCGGCGCTGTCAGGGGTGGTGGATCCGAATACCGGCAAGGACCTGGTTTCCGGCAAATCGGTCAAGAACCTCCGGGTCGACGGCGCCGATGTCGGTTTCGATGTCGAACTCGGCTATCCGGCCAACAGCCAGCTTGAGTTGATCCGCAGCGCCGCCGTCGGCGCAGTGCAGGCACTCGACGGCGTCGGCAAGGTCGACGTCAAGGTGTATTCGAAGATCGTGGCGCATGCGGTGCAGCGTGGCGTGAAACTGATGCCGAACGTGAAGAACATCATCGCGGTCGCGTCCGGCAAGGGCGGTGTCGGCAAATCGACCACCGCGGCCAACCTGGCGCTGGCGCTGGCCGCCGAAGGCGCGCGCGTCGGCATCCTGGATGCCGACATCTATGGCCCGTCGCAGCCGATGATGATGGGCATCTCCGGGCAGCCCGAGTCGCTCGACGGCAAGACCATGGAGCCGCTGGAAAACCACGGGCTGCAGGTATCGAGCATCGGTTTCATGATCGATCCCGACCAACCGATGGTATGGCGCGGGCCGATGGTGACGCAGGCATTGCAGCAACTGCTGGAGCAGACCAACTGGCGCGAACTCGACTACCTGGTCGTCGACATGCCGCCCGGCACCGGCGACGTTCAGCTGACGCTGTCGCAAAAGGTGCCGGTGACCGGCGCCGTGATTGTGACCACGCCGCAGGACATCGCCCTGCTGGATGCGCGCAAGGGCTTGAAGATGTTCGAGAAGGTCGGTATTCCCATCCTCGGCATCGTCGAAAACATGAGCATGCACATCTGCTCGAATTGCGGCCATGCGGAGCCGATTTTCGGGCAGGGCGGCGGAGAAAAAATGTGCGCCGAATACGGCGTGGATTTTCTCGGCGCATTGCCGCTGACCATGACGATCCGCGAGCAGACCGATTCCGGCAGGCCGACCGTGGTGGCCAATCCCGACAGCCCGGAAGCGACCATCTACAAGCAGATCGCGCGCAAGGTGGCGGTCAAGGTGGCCGAGAAAGCGAAGGACATGACCAGCAAGTTCCCGAGCATCGTGATCAAGAACGACTGATCCGGATTGCCGACGCGGTAAAATAACGGCTTCCTTTCGACCATCGAACACGGCTTTGGCGATCCAAGGCCGTTTTTATTTGCCATGACCGTTCGTACCCCCGTCCGTACCCGTTTCGCTCCCAGCCCGACCGGCTATCTCCATCTCGGCGGCGCGCGCACCGCGCTCTTTTCCTGGGCCTACGCGCGCCATTTCGGCGGCACCTTCGTGCTGCGCATCGAAGACACCGACCTCGAGCGTTCCACCCCGGAGGCGGTGCAGGCGATCCTGGACGGCATGAAGTGGCTCGGGCTGAACCACGACGAAGGGCCGTTCTACCAGATGCAGCGGATGGACCGTTATCGCGAAGTGATCGCGCAGATGCTGGAAGCCGGCACTGCTTATTACTGCTACTCGTCTCCCGAGGAAGTGGAGGCGATGCGCGAGCGCCAGCGCGCGGCCGGCGAAAAGCCGCGCTACGACGGCACCTGGCGTCCGGAACCGGGCAAGACGCTGCCGCCTGTCCCTGAAGGACGCAAGCCGGTGGTGCGTTTCAGGAATCCGCTCGACGGCGACGTGAGCTGGAACGACATGGTCAAGGGCACCATCACGATCTCGAACCGCGAACTGGACGACCTGGTGATCGCCCGGCCGGACGGCACGCCGACCTACAATTTCTGCGTCGCGGTCGATGACTGGGACATGAAGATGACGCACGTGATCCGCGGCGACGACCATGTCAACAACACGCCGCGCCAGATCAACATCCTGCGCGCGCTCGGCGCCCCGCTGCCGGAATACGGCCATGTGCCGATGATCCTCGGCGCCGACGGCGAAAAGCTGTCCAAGCGCCACGGCGCGGTCAGCGTGATGGAATATCCGGCGCAGGGCTACCTGCCGGAGGCGATGCTGAACTACCTGGCGCGCCTCGGCTGGAGCCATGGCGACGACGAGATCTTCTCGATGGAACAGTTCTGTCAGTGGTTCGACGTCGATCACCTGTCGAAATCGCCGGCCCAGTTCAATCCCGAAAAACTCGCCTGGCTCAACAATCACTACATTCGCCTGGCGGATGATGCGCGGCTCGAAGCGCTGGCACGGCCGCTGATGGAGCGCGACGGCGCCGTCTTCGAAGGCGCGCCGGACTTGCGGGCCGTGATTGGACTGCTGAAGGAACGTGCGAACACGATCAATGAACTGGCGGACGCCGCGATGCTTTTCTACCGCGAGCCGAACCCGGACCCGGCGCTGCTGGCGCAGCATGTGACCGACGCGGTCAAGCCGGCGCTGGCCCAGTTCGCCGAACGTTGCCGCTCGGTGGAATGGAGCAGGCCGGCGTTGTCTGCCGCGATGAAGGAAGTGCTGGCGGCGAACAAGCTGAAAATGCCGCAACTCGCGATGCCGCTGCGCCTGCTCGTCACCGGCCAATTGCAGACGCCATCGATCGATGCGGTGCTCGAATTGTTCGGGCGCGAAACGGTGCTCGCGCGGCTCGGGAAATTTATCGCATAATTTTCACAAAGAGGATTTACACCTGAGAAAATCCTTTGCTATAATCTCGTTTCTTCGCAAGGGGGTATAGCTCAGCTGGGAGAGCGCTTGCATGGCATGCAAGAGGTCAGC
>CBIHOK010000266.1:0-3028 GCA_966211575.1 uncultured Noviherbaspirillum sp. | reverse complement strand
ATCCGGAAGGCATCCGCATCGGCGGCGAAGGCGGCAACCGCTCGGCGGTGAAGGTGTGGGAAGCGCGCGCCTATCGCGACTACGACGACGAACGCGAACTGGGCACCCGCAACATCAAGGTGGCGCTGCGCCGGCTGCGCAAGTTCGCGCGCGAAGGCGCGGAAGAGGAATTCGCGCTGGACGACACGATCCGCGCGACCGCCAGCAATGCCGGCTATCTCGACATCAGGATGCAGCCGGAGCGCAAGAACAACATCAAGGTGCTGATGCTGCTCGATGTCGGCGGCACCATGGACGACCATATCGCGCGCACCGAGGAATTGTTCTCGGCGGCCAAGACCGAGTTCAAGAACATGGAGTTTTTCTACTTCCACAACTGCGTCTACGACTACCTGTGGAAGAACAACCGGCGCCGCCACGCGGAGCGTTTCCCGGCCTGGGACATCCTGCGCAAGTACCCTCCGGATACCAAGCTGATCTTCGTCGGCGACGCTACCATGAGTCCGTACGAAATCCTGCAGCCGGGCGGCTCGGTGGAATACAACAACGACGAGGCGGGTGCGGTGTGGCTGCAGCGTTTCACTGCCACCTTCCCCAAATTCATCTGGCTCAACCCGGAGCCGGAAGGTTTGTGGCAATACCGTCAATCGATCAGCGTGATCCGGCAGATCATGAACAACCGGATGTTCCCGGTCACGATAGACGGCCTGGAACGCGGGATGCGCCTGCTGAGCAAATAGGCAATACGGTTCAACGCCCGGCCGGCAGGAATTTCTGCAGGACAGACAGCAGTTGCTGGCCGGCCAGCGGCTTGTACAGGTAGCCGTCCGCCCCCACGTAGTTGGCTTGCTGCACGTCGTACACGAATTCCCGGGCGACCAGGAAAATCACGGCAAGCCGCACCGCCGCGTGCTTTTCCTTGATGGCCCAGCACAGGCGATACGGGTCCACGCCGGGCGTCGAGGTATTGATCATCACGATAGCGACCGGCTGCTGCCGGCACAGATGCACCGCGCGCATCTCGTCGCCGGCCCAGGCAACCGGCACGTTGCGCCGGATCAGCAACTCCGACACATAATCGCGAAACGCCGGGTTGCGGTCGACGATCAGGACTGCGCCGTTTTCCGGTTGCCGGGTCCGCATCTTCAGGTAAACCGCGGGATCGGCGCGATCGCCGGGCAGCCGGACCCGGCGCCGGCGCTCCGGCACCACGACCACGTCCGACGCCTCCAGGCGCGACAGCACGTCGGCCCGGCGCTCGATCAGTTCGTCCAGCTTCGCCAGCAAGGTCGGCCAGTCGGATAGACGTCCCAGGCTGGGATAAGGCAAGGCGACCCGGGGCGTACCCACCAGCAGCGCCGGACGCACGCTGCTCGGCCGGCTGGCGCCGAGAATTGCCAGCGCGTTCAGGTCATCCGCATTGGCAACATACAGGTCGGGATCCAGCAGGTTGTGCTCGTCCAGGTGGAAATAACGATAACCGGCTTCCCGCTCGGCCGCGAAATTCTCCTCGAACGCCGCCACCTCGGGCTTGGCAAACCCGATCAGGCGGACGGCGAACGGATAGAGATTGTGCGACATGACACGGCATTGTATAAAGATTTCCAATATTGGCAACAAGCGGAGACAAGCGGACCGCAGTCCCCCATTGCAACCCGGATCGGGACCGCAATCCGCCGCAAAGCGCATTGCCCGGCGTTTTTTTCATTAGAATGCAGGGGCTTCATTTTAAACAGGCGACGGCAATCATGCCGCGCGCACTCACCGTTTCATTTGCATGGCAACCAGAAAATCCTCCGCATCCGACTACAGCGAATCCTCGATCCGGGTCCTGAAAGGCCTGGAGCCGGTCAAGCAGCGGCCGGGCATGTACACCCGCACCGAAAACCCGCTGCACATCATCCAGGAAGTGATCGACAACGCTTCCGACGAAGCGCTGGGCGGCTATTGCAAGAACATCCTCGTCACGCTCAATGCCGACGGCAGCGTCAGCGTGGAGGATGACGGCCGCGGCATCCCGGTCGGCCTGCACCCGGAAGAAAAGGTGCCGACCGTCGAAATCGTGTTTACCCGGCTGCATGCGGGCGGCAAGTTCGACAAGGGCTCCGGCGGCGCCTATTCGTTCTCGGGCGGCCTGCACGGCGTCGGCGTCTCGGTTACCAACGCGCTCGCTTCGCGCCTGGAAATCACGGTCTGGCGCGAAGGCGGAGTGCACACCATCGCGTTCGCCGACGGCGACGTGGTGCAGAAACTGAAATCGCGCCCGCTCGGCAAGGACGACAAGAAATCGGGCACCCGCGTAACCGTCTGGCCGAATCCGAAATACTTCGACTCGTCCGCGATCCCGAATGCCGAACTGCAGCGCCTGCTGCGCTCGAAGGCGGTGCTGCTGCCGGGCGTCAAGGTCACGCTGGTCAATGCGAAGAATGGCGACACCCAGACCTGGCAATACGAGCAGGGCCTGCGCGGCTACCTGGTCGAATCGCTGGCGCAGGCATCGCATGCCGAGCCGCTGATTCCGCTGTTCGAAGGCGAGCAATATGCGAACGCCGACGCGGAAGGCTTTGCCGAAGGCGAAGGTGCGGCCTGGGTCGTCGCATGGACCGAGGAAGGCAACGTGGTGCGCGAGTCCTACGTGAACCTGATCCCGACGCCGGCCGGCGGCACCCATGAATCCGGCCTGCGCGAAGGGCTGTTCGGCGCGGTCAAGAGCTTCGTCGAAATGCATTCGATGCTGCCCAAGGGCGTGAAGCTGCTGCCGGAAGACGTGTTCGCGCGGGTGTCGTTCGTGCTGTCGGCCAAGGTACTCGATCCGCAGTTCCAGGGCCAGATCAAGGAACGGCTGAATTCGCGCGACGCGGTACGGCTGGTCGCGACCTTCGTAAAGCCCGCGCTCGAGCTGTGGCTGAACCATCACGTCGATTACGGCAAGAAGCTGGCCGACCTCGTGATCAAGCAGGCGCAGTCGCGGCTGCGCTCGGCGCAGAAGGTCGAGAAGAAAAAATCTTCCGGCGTCGCGGTATTGCCG
>CBIHOK010000265.1:0-3030 GCA_966211575.1 uncultured Noviherbaspirillum sp. | reverse complement strand
TCCAGGACATGCTGGCCAAGGGCGAGAAGCTGCCGGTGGACTTCACCAACCGCGTGATCTACTACGTCGGCCCGGTCGATCCGGTGCGCGACGAAGTGGTCGGCCCGGCCGGCCCCACCACCGCCACCCGGATGGACAAGTTCACCGACATGATGCTGGAGAAAACCGGCCTGATCGCGATGATCGGCAAGGCCGAGCGCGGACCGGTGGCGATCGATTCGATCAAGAAGCACAAGTCGGCCTACCTGATGGCGGTCGGCGGCTCGGCCTACCTGGTGTCGAAGGCGATCAAGAGCGCCAAGGTGCTCGGCTTCGAAGACATGGGCATGGAAGCGATCTACGAGTTCGATGTGAAAGACATGCCGGTGACGGTGGCGGTCGATTCGCAGGGCGTGTCGGTGCACCAGACCGGGCCGAAGGAATGGCAGGAGCGCATCGCTTCCGGCAAACTGATCCCGGTTACCGCGGCGTAAGCGAAGCCGACAGCACCGCAGGCGGCACGTGACTTCCGCACCGCAAACTCCGACACCGATGGGAGCCGATGCCCCCATCGGTGTTTTTGATTCGGGCGTCGGCGGCCTGTCCGTGCTGCGCCACATCCGTGCCGCGCTGCCCGGCGAAGACTTGCTGTACTTCGCCGATTCCGGCAATGCGCCCTACGGCGACAAGAGAGAGCAGGAAATCGCGGCGCGTTCGATGGCGATTGCCGAATTCCTGATGCAATACCGTGTCAAGGCGATCGTGGTGGCCTGCAATACGGCGACCGCGGCCGCAATCAAGGGAGTGCGGGCGCGCTACCCGGAATTGCCGGTAGTGGGCGTCGAGCCGGGCCTGAAGCCGGCGGCGGCGCTGACGCAATCCGGCACGGTCGGCGTGCTGGCCACCTCGCGCACGCTGGCGAGCGAGAAATTCCAGTTGCTGCGCGAACAGATCGCCGCTTCCACCGGCGTGCGCTTCGTGCCGCAAGCCTGCGTCGGCCTGGTGGACCAGATCGAAAAAGGCGAGCTGCAATCAGCCGCCACCGCCGCCCTGCTGCAGCGCTACCTGGCGCCGCTTTTCGCCGAGAGCGCGGACACCCTGGTGCTCGGCTGCACCCACTACCCGTTCGTGCGTCCGCTGATCGAAGAGATCGCCGGCCGCATTGCCGGCCAGCCGGTGACGGTGGTCGACACCGGCGGCCCGATCGCCCGCCAGCTGGTACGGCTGCTGACCGAACGCGGCCTGCTGAGCGCAAGGAAAGACGGTACGGTGACAGGTTTCACCACCGGCAGCGAAAGCGCGCTCGGCTCGGCATTTTCCCGGCTGCTGGGAATGCAGCCGCCGCTGCACGCCCTCGCCGGGGAGTGACCCGCTGCCGGCTCCCCTGACGCCTTCGGCCGACGGCTCTCCGATCGCTTACCGCAGAAACCGTCCGTCGTGCGAAATGATGGTCAGGTCGACGTAGTGCGACCCTTCATGGCTGTTCTTGTTGAAATGAATCGCATAGCCATCGAAGTCGACGTCATTCATGGTCTCCAGCGCCGAGATGAAGCGTTCCCGGGTCAGCTTGCGACCGGCTCGCTTCAGGCCTTCGACCGTCACCTTGGCGTCGAGGAAACCTTCCATCGATCCGAACGACAGGTTTTTCACGCCCATCTTTTGCATGATCCGCTGATACTCGCGCACGATGCCGCTGGTCGCCGAGAACGGGAACGGGCCGACCTGCGACACCACCACGCCGATGCCATCCTTGCCGAGCGCTTTCACCGAAGCCTGCGAGCCCATCACCGAGATCGTGAAGAACTGCATGCCCGAAGCCAGCTTGTTGTAGGCCTTGACGAATTCCGCCGACGGCTTGCCGGCGGTGATCATCACGATCGCCTGCGGCCTGCTGGCCGCCAGCGCCGCCGCGGCCGCCGCGGCGTTCGAAGCATCGGTTTCGATCGGTGCGGCAGCGCGCACTTTCAGATTGCGCCTGGCAAGCGCCTGCTCCACGCCTGCCAGGCCCGCCTTGCCGAAATCGTTGTTCTGGTAGACCACCGCCACCCGGTCGATACCCCGAATTCCGAGATGCTCGACGATTTTCGCGGTTTCATCGTTATAGCTGGCGCGCACATGGAACAGCAGCCGGTTGAACGGATGGCGCAGCGCATCGGCGCCGGTGTAGGGCGCGATGTTGGGAATGCCGGCCTGCGTGATGATGGGCAGCAGCGCGATGTTGGTCGGCGTGCTGATCACGTTGAATAGCGCGAACACCTTGTCCTGTTCGATCAGGCGCCTGGCGTTCGCGACGCCTTTCTCCGTGTTGTACGCATCATCGAGCGTCAGCAGCCGGATCTTGCGCCCATGCACGCCGCCCTGCTCGTTGATGTAGTCGAAATAGGCCTTGGCGGAAGTGGACGAATCCACGCCGAGTTCCGCCAGCGGTCCGGTCAATGCCGTGGTCTGGCCGAGCAGGATTTCGGTATCCGTCACGCCGTTTTCGGCGAATGCGGGGCGTGCGCACAGCGAGGCTTCCGCGGTCACTGCCAAGACGATGGCCAGGCGCAATAGTTTATCGAACATGAAACGCATGTCTTCCTCCCTGTAGATGATGCGATGCCCGTGATTGCACGGCTTCGATGCGCCGTTATCTGTTTTTCTGATCGACTGCCCGCTGCGTATCCTTGAATGGATGCCGCCGCACTATTGGTCTTTACATTATTCGCGACAGCGAAGTATGTCTGTTCTCACCCTCTCCCTCCGGGAGAGGGCGGGGGTGGCGCAGGGGTTTCAGACGGCATGCCGTCTGCCTGCAGAACGGCATCCGCTTGCAAGCGGATGCGCGCCCTGCAAGGGAGGGATTGAGCGTTCTGACTGTCGTCTTTTATGTAACGCTCAATATTGCCTATTGCTTGCCGGCCGAAGGATTGAGCAAACCGGGCCGCGACGGTGAGCGTGCACGGATACGGCCGGCATGCGCGATGATCTCGCCGACGATCCCCCTGCGGAACACGAGCACGCAGACGATGAAGATGAAGCCGGTGGCGATCGTCACCGACTGGCCCAGCT
>CBIHOK010000264.1:0-3059 GCA_966211575.1 uncultured Noviherbaspirillum sp. | reverse complement strand
AACGACTGAACAGCTACGGACAGCACGCCCTCCAGCGGTTCGGCGAGCGCGTGCACAAAATCGCGCTGGACGCGGGATTCACCTGCCCCAACCGGGACGGCACCAAGGGAACGGGCGGCTGCACCTTCTGCAACAATGTTTCCTTCAGCCCGGCCGCCGGCCGCAAGCAGACGGTGACCGAGCAGATTGCCCAAGCCAGGGACAAAATCCGCCGGCGCACCCGGGCCGATAAATTCATCGCCTACTTCCAGGCCTATACCAATACCTATGCCGATGTCGCGGAACTGGAAGCGATGTACCGCGACGCCCTCGCCCAGCCGGGCATTATCGGCATTTCGGTCGGAACCCGGCCCGACTGCGTTTCGTCCGAAGTGCTGACCCTGCTCGAACGGCTGCGCGACGAAGGGCATGAGATATGGCTGGAACTCGGCCTGCAATCGGCGTTCGACGAATCGCTGGAGCGGGTGAACCGCGGGCACACATTCGCCGAATACCGCGAGACCGCACTCGCCGCCCGACAATGCGGCATTCCCCTTTGCACGCACCTGATCATCGGCATGCCGGGCGAAAACGAACACCATTACCACGCGACGCTGGATGCAGTGCTGGATCTCGGCGTCGACGGCCTCAAGCTGCACCCGATGCATGTGGTGAAGCACACCATGCTGGCTTATCAATGGCGCCGGGGCGGCTATCAGACACTCGGCAAACAGGATTACATCCGCATCGCCGCCGACCTTATCGAACGCACGCCTGCCGACGTGATATTCCATCGCGTGACGGCTACCGCCTCGCGCGACATCCTGCTCGCGCCCCTGTGGTGCGCGGAAAAGTGGAATGTGCTGAACGGCATCGAGCAGGAACTGCGGCAGCGCGGGACGCGCCAGGGCGCGCGTGCCGGTACCCCTTTCTTTTCTGACGAGATATCGCATGTCGCTTGAACTGGTATGTCCCGCCGGCAATCTGCCGGCACTCAAAACCGCGATCGACCATGGCGCGGATTGCGTCTACATGGGCTTTCGCGACAACACCAACGCGCGCGCCTTTCCCGGGCTCAATTTCGAGCCCGCATCCGCGCAGGAAGGCGTGCGTTACGCCCACAGCAGAGGCAAAAAGGTACTGCTGGCGCTCAATACCTTCCCCCAGACGGCCACCTGGTCGAAATGGCAGCAGGCCGTGGACGAAGGCGTCGAAGCCGGCGTGGACGCCATCATCCTGGCCGACCCAGGCCTCATGCGCTATGCGAGCCGCACCTACCCCAACCTGCGGCTGCACCTTTCGGTACAGGGCTCGGCGACCAGCTACGAAGCCATCAACTATTACCACGAACACTTCGGCATCCAGCGCGCGGTGCTGCCGCGCGTGCTGTCGCTGGCGCAGGTGGAAAACGTGGTGAAGAACACGCCGGTGGAGATCGAACTGTTCGGATTCGGCGGCTTGTGCGTCATGGTCGAGGGTCGCTGCGTATTGTCATCCTATGCCACGGGAGAATCGCCCAATACCGCCGGGGTCTGCTCCCCGGCCAAGGCGGTGCGCTGGGAGCAGACCCCGCGAGGCCTGGAATCGCGCCTCAACAACGTCCTGCTCGACCGCTACGCCGAAGGCGAAAAAACCGGTTACCCCACGCTGTGCAAAGGCCGCTTCGAAGTCGAGGACGAAACCTATTACGCCATCGAGGAGCCGACCAGCCTGAACACGCTGGAACTCCTGCCGGAAATGATCGCCATGGGCATCGCCGCGGTGAAGATCGAAGGCCGCCAGCGCAGTCCCGCCTATGTCGAACAGGTGACCCGCGTATGGCGCGCCGCCATCGACGCGGCTCATCGCAATGCCGACCGTTACGCGGTGCAACCGGCCTGGGCGGCACAGCTCGACAAACTTGCCGAAGGGCAGCAGCACACGCTCGGCGCCTATCACCGCCCCTGGAAATAAGGAAAGTTATCCGATGAAACTCTCTCTTGGCCCCGTCCTCTATTACTGGCCTCGCCAGCAATTGCTGGATTTCTATGCGCAGGCGGCCGACTGGCCGATCGATATCGTTTATCTGGGGGAAACCGTGTGTTCGCGCCGTCACGAATTCCGTTTCGACGACTGGTTGCAGGCGGCGGACATGCTGGCCGAAGCGGGCAAGGAAGTGGTGCTTTCCACGCAGGCGCTGATCGAATCCGAATCCGATCTGAAAGCCCTGCGCCGCTTCACCGCCAGCGGTCGCTTCCGCATCGAGGCCAACGACATGGCCGCCGTTCACCTTGCGCAGGGCCAGCCTTTCGTCGCCGGGCCGCACATCAACATCTACAATCCGCCAACGCTTGAACTGCTGGCCGAAGCCGGCGCTACCCGGTGGGTGATGCCGGTCGAGATGTCGCGCCAGTTGCTGCAGGAATTGCTGTCGCATGCTCCGCCGGACATGGAAACGGAAGTGTTTGCCTACGGACGCCTGCCGCTGGCATTTTCCGCGCGCTGCTTTACCGCGCGCCGGCACAACCTGCCCAAGGACAGTTGCGGCTTCCGCTGCCTGGAAACGCCGTACGGCATGGTTCTGAAAACCCGCGAAGGCCAGCCCTTTCTCGCGATCAACGGCACGCAGACGCAATCGGCCAGCGTTTATACGCTCATGGAAGAACTCACAGAACTGGGCGGATGCGCGGATGTGCTGCGCATCAGCCCGCAGCCGGAACATACCGGCGACGTGGTTGCGCTGTTCCGCTCCGCCATTGACGGAACCACGCCAGCCGCGCTGGCCGCGCAAGCGCTTTCCCCTCTCCTGCCCGCCGAACCCTGCAATGGCTATTGGCATGGCCGCCCCGGCATCGACCATTCCGCATACCAATGAAAGGAGCGCATGCATGAACATACCGAAGTTTCGTTTTCCCGTCGTGGCAGCCGCCGTCATCTCGCGGCTGCCCGTGCTGCCGCCCTCCTTTGTGCTCACACGCCTGCTGAATCTGGCACTCAGACGCCCGATCGAGCGACAGGACTTTCTGCCGCTGCATGGCAAGCGCATTGCCATCCACGTCCGCGATACCGGCTTGCAGGTGTACTTCACCGTGGATCAAAGC
>CBIHOK010000263.1:0-3084 GCA_966211575.1 uncultured Noviherbaspirillum sp. | reverse complement strand
ACTTACGGGCATGTCCCCTAAATGTTTCCGTTCAATCAACTTTACATCATGAGTGCGCGCTCAGCGCTTCCAGTTCGGCCGGGCTGAAACCGGCCGCCCGCCGCGCCGCCAGGTTGAACGGACCACGCAACGGCGGCGCACGATACTGCTCGGCAAGCATCGCATAAGTAACCCGCGGGTCCAGCCCGCGCTCGCGGCACAGCCAGCCGAACCAGCGGTTGCCGATCGCGACGTGGCCGATTTCGTCGTGCAGGATGATATCGAGGATCGCGGCAGCCTCCAGGTCGCCTGCCTGCGCCAGCTTGGCGCGTACCGGCGGCGATGCATCGAGCCCGCGCGCTTCCAGCGTCCGGGGAACAAGCGCGATTCGTGCCAGCACGTCGTCGCCGGTCTTTTCGGCCATGTCCCACAGGCTGTTGTGTGCCGGGAAATCTCCATAGCGGTAGCCTTGCGACTGCAAATGCGCTGTCAGCAGGGAAAAATGCCGGGCCTCCTCGGATGCGACCCGCAACCAGTCCGCATAGTATTCGGCAGGCAGGCCGGCAAAGCGCCAGACCGCATCCAGCGCCAGGTTGATCGCATTGAATTCGATATGGGCCAGCGCGTGAATCAGCGCCGCGCGCCCTTCGACGGTGCGCATCGAGCGATGCTTGACGGCCAGCGGCGGCACCAGCGGCGGCAATGCCGGACGCCCCGGTAGCGGCGCGTCCGAAACCAGTTGCACAAGGGGGGCCAGCTCCAGTTCGCCCTCCTGCCATGCGCATGCCAGGCGCTCGACTCCGTTCGCCTTGGCAGCCGCATCCGTTTCGGCAAGCCAGTAAAGTGCGGCGCGCCGCATTTCTCGCGGGACAGGGAGCGCGGCAGGAGCAAGCGACGGGTTCATGCGGGCGGTAAAATGTGGGCTTCGAGGACACGAATTTTACGGAAAACCATGGCCATCTACCAATTGGGCGAGCATGCGCCCGACATCGATCCTTCCGCCTATGTGGCGGATTCCGCGAACATCATCGGCAAGGTCAGCATCGCGGCGAATGCCAGCATCTGGTTCGATGTGACGATACGCGGCGACAACGAGCTGATCTCGGTCGGCACCAACAGCAACGTGCAGGAAAGCTGCGTGCTGCACACCGACCCCGGTTTCCCGCTGAACATCGGCCCCAACGTCACGGTAGGCCACCAGGCGATGCTGCATGGCTGCACCATCGGCGAAGGCTCGCTGGTCGGCATCCAGTCGGTCATCCTGAATGGCGCGAAAATCGGGAAAAACTGCCTGGTCGGCGCCGGCGCGCTGGTCACGGAAGGCAAGGAATTCCCCGACAATTCGCTGATCATCGGCTCGCCGGCGAAGGCGGTGCGCACGCTCAGCGACGAAGACGTCGCGCGCATGCATCGCAATACCGAAAACTACGTGAAGCGCGGCCAGCTTTTCAAACAATCCCTGAAGCGAATCGGTTGATGACGGATACCCTGAAGCGATTCCTGTTCGAAAGCGCGGACGTGCGCGGCGAACTGGTCGAGATTTCGGACACCTGGCGCCAGATCCTGGCGCGCCGGGAATATCCGTCCGCAGTGCAGACCCTGCTCGGCGAAATGGTCGCGGCCGCCGCGCTGCTGTCCGCGAACCTGAAGTTCGACGGCATGATCGTGATGCAGATGCACGGCGACGGCCCGGTGCGGCTGCTGGTGGTCGAATGCGATTCGGAGCTGCACCTGCGGGCGACCGCAAAGCTGGCCGGGGATGCGGCCATCGGCGAGACGGCGACGCTGCGGGAGCTGGTCAATGCGCACGGCAACGGCCGTTTCGTGATCACGCTCGATCCCAAAGACAAATTGCCCGGGCAGCAGCCCTACCAGGGCATCGTGCCGCTGGACGGCGACTCGGTCGCGGTGGTGATCGAAAACTACATGCTGCGCTCGGAACAACTGGACACCCGGCTGTGGCTGGCCGCGGACGGCCGGGTATCGCGCGGCCTGCTGCTGCAGAAGCTGCCGCGCGAAGGCGGCAGCGCGGCCAGTGCCGGAGACGACGCGGACACCTGGAACCATACGGTTACGCTGGCTTCGACGCTGCGGCGCGAAGAGATGCTGGCAACCGATATCGACACGCTACTGCATCGCCTGTTCTGGGAGCAGACGATACGGGTGTTCGAGCCCCGTCATCCGCGCTTCCAATGCAGTTGCACCCGTGAAAAGGTCGGTAACATGCTGAAGATGCTGGGGCGTGCGGAAGTCGAGTCGGCGCTGGCGGAGCTGGGCGAACTGGCGATCGATTGCGATTTCTGCGGCCAGCACTACGCGTTCGACAAGGTCGATTGCGCCCAACTGTTCGCAACCGAAAACCCGGGGGATGCGACGCAGCCGGCCAGCGGCGTGCGGCACTGAATTTCAGTGCGCGGCCGGTGCCGCCGCCTGTTCCCGATCCTGATTCGCGATGCGCGCGATCTTTGCGTCGGGTTTCAGCACCTGCACGAAGATCTCGCCCTCCTTGATCATGCCCAGCTCGTAGCGCGCACGCTCTTCGACCGCCCCGGTGCCGTCGCGCAGGTCTGCGACTTCGGAAGCGAGCTTCGCGTTGCGCGCCTTCAGTTCGTCGTTTTTCCTGTGCGCGGCGTTGACTTGCTGATCCATGTCCCATACGTGCAGCCAGCCGCCTTTCCCCAGCCACATCGGGTACTGGATCAGCAGCAGCAAGACAACCAGGCACAGGGTGATCAGACGCATCGCAGAGTTTTACGCCGCACAATTGCAAAACTGCCGGCTCGAAGCCGGCAGGATCGCGAGGTGATTATCGGAGATTGTAGAAGGCGCCGCGGCCGGGGTAGCTGGCGATGTCGCCCAGGTCTTCCTCGATGCGCAGCAGCTGGTTGTATTTCGCCATCCGGTCCGAACGCGACATCGAGCCGGTCTTGATCTGCAACGCATTGGTGCCGACCGCGATATCGGCGATCGTCGCATCCTCGGTCTCGCCGGAACGGTGCGAAATCACCGCGGTGTAGCCGGCCCGCTTCGCCATTTCGATCGCGGCAAAGGTCTCCGTCAGCGTGCCGATCTGGTTGATCTTGATCAGGATCGAGTTCGCGATGT
>CBIHOK010000262.1:0-3175 GCA_966211575.1 uncultured Noviherbaspirillum sp. | reverse complement strand
CGCGGTCGCCTTTCTTTGCTTACTTTCTTTGGCGAGACAAAGAAAGTGAGCGGCCGCCGGGCCGCCCCCGGCAAGCCACCACGAAGCACAAATCCCAAAAACACCCAAAGCAAAAACTTACAAAACCCCCACCCCCCACTATTCATCTATATTCAACCACCCACTACCATTATCATCAAACCCATATACTCCGCCCCCGCCATCCCATTACCATCTTGCATAGTAAATCCACCAAATTCCGCTCCACAATAACCACCGCCAGGTAATCCGTGAACCACACCTACAACAACTACCCGCGCGACCTGATCGGCTACGGCCGCAACCCACCCCATGCCCGCTGGCCGGACGGCGCCCGTATCACGGTCCAGTTCGTGCTCAACTACGAGGAAGGCGCGGAGAACTGCGTACTGCACGGCGACAAGGCATCCGAAACCTTTCTGTCCGAAATCATCGGCGCCCAGGCTTTCGAAATGCGCCACATGAGCATGGAATCGCTCTACGAATACGGCTCGCGCGCCGGCCTGTGGCGGCTGCTGCGGATATTCGAGGAACGCAAGCTGCCGTTGACGATCTTCGGCGTGTCGATGGCACTCAAACGCAATCCGGAAGCGGTTGCCGCGTTCCGCCAGCTCGGCCATGAAATCGCCTGCCACGGCTTGCGCTGGATCAGCTACCAGCATATGGATGAAGCGACCGAGCGCGCGCACATCAAGGAAGCGGTCGAGATCATCCGCGAACTGACCGGCGAGCCGCCGCTCGGCTGGTACACCGGCCGCGATTCGCCGAACACGCGGCGCCTGGTGGCCGAGCACGGCGGCTTCGCCTATGACGCCGACTACTACGGCGACGACCTGCCGTTCTGGGAACAAGTGGCGATCACCGGCGCCGACGGCAAACCCGCAACCACGCCGCAACTGATCGTGCCCTATACCCTCGACAGCAACGACATGCGCTTCGCTGCGCTGCAGGGCTTCAACTCGGGCACCCAGTTCTTCGACTACCTGAAGGATGCGTTCGACGTGCTGTACAGGGAAGGCGACCCGGCAGGCCTGGACCGGCCGAAGATGCTGTCGGTCGGCCTGCACTGCCGGCTCGCCGGCCGTCCCGCCCGGACCGCGGCGCTGGCGCGTTTCCTCGATTACGTGCAAGCGCACGACAAGGTATGGATCACGCGCCGCATCGACATTGCCAATCACTGGCGCGCCACCCATCCGTTCAAGGCATGAGCCAGGAAGAACCATGACGATCACGCTTCAGCAATTGAATGACTGCAACAGTTCCCGTTTCGTGGAGCTGCTGTCCGGCATCTACGAACATTCGCCGTGGATTCCGGAGCGCGCCAGCGGGCTGCGCCCGTTCGCCAGCCTTGCCGCGCTCAAGCACGCACTGCAAAGCGTGGTCGAGCAAGCCGGCGAAGAAGAGCAACTGGCATTGATCCGGGCGCACCCGGAACTGGCCGGCAAGGCGGCGATTGCCGGCGAGCTGACGAAGGAATCGACCGGCGAGCAGGCCAAGGCCGGGCTCAACCGCTGCAGTCCGGAAGAATTCACGACGCTGCAGAAGCTCAACGCCGACTACAACGCGAAGTTCGGCTTCCCGTTCATCCTCGCGGTGAAGGGACCGGCCGGCCACGGCCTGACGCGCGAACAGATCATCGCCACGTTCAGCCGCCGCCTTAAGGATTGCCGCGCCGACGAACTGGCGGAAGACCTGCGCCAGATCCACCGCATCGCCGAGCTGCGCCTGAACGACCTGTTCGGCCACGTGCCGGAACTGGGCCAGCGCATCATGGAATGGGCGGACGTGATCGGCGCCTGGAGCGACGACGACGACTGCCTGACCTGCGCCTACATGACCACCGCCCACCGCAAGACCGCGGTGCAGCTGGCGACCTGGATGCGCGAAGCCGGGATGGAAATCGCGATCGACGCAGTCGGCAACGTGATCGGCCGCTACCTGTCCGACAATCCCGATGCGAAGACTCTGATGACCGGTTCGCATTACGACACCGTATGCAACGGCGGCAAGTACGACGGCCGCGAAGGTATCCTGCTGCCGATCGCTGTGGTGCGCCACCTGCATGAGCGCGGAGAACGGCTGCCGTTCCATCTCGAAATCATCGGCTTCTGCGAAGAAGAAGGCGTGCGCTTCAAGAGCACCTTCCTCGGCAGCAACGCGATCGCCGGCCGCTTCGACATGAGTCTGCTCGACAAGACCGACGCCGACGGCATCACGATGCGCGCCGCGCTGCAGGACGCCGGCCACGACGTCGGCAAGATCGCCGACATCGCCCGCAATCCGCAAGACCTGCTCGGCTTTGTCGAGGTCCATATCGAACAAGGCCCGGTGCTGCTGGAACGCGGACTGCCGGTCGGCGTGGTCAGCTCGATCGCCGGCAGCTGCCGCTACATGCTGAACCTGGGCGGCGTTGCCAGCCACGCCGGCACCACGCCGATGACGATGCGCAAGGACGCCGCCGCCGCCGCCGCGGAAATCATCCTGTACGTGGAACGCCGCTGCGCGCAGGCGCCGTCGCTGGTCGGCACCGTTGGCCAGCTGCAGGTTCCGCACGGCTCGGTCAACGTGATTCCGGGCGCCTGCCGCCTGTCGCTCGATGTGCGCGCAGCCGACGACGAAACACGCGACGCAGCGGTGAACGATATCCTGCGTGAAGTCGATTCGATCTGTGCACGGCGCAATATCGAAGCGAAGTGCGAATTGCTGATGAAAGCGCCGGCGGTGCCTTGCGCGCCGCGCTTGATGAAGCAATTGTCGGCAGCAGTCGAGCGTGCAGGCTTGCCGTCGTTCTCGCTGACATCGGGAGCCGGGCATGATGCGATGGCGATTGCGGCGATCACCGATGTGGCGATGCTGTTTACGCGTTGCGGGAATGGCGGGATCAGCCATAATCCGCTGGAGACGATGACTGCCGATGATGCGGAAGTGTCGGCGCAGGTGCTGCTGGATTTTTTGCGGCATTTCGAGGGGTGATGCTCCGCCGCTTGCATTGATTCTGCCGCTCTTGCAAGCACCCTCTCCCCCGGCCCCTCTCCCATTTCATGGGAGAGGGGAGCAAAGCGCGCAGCGCGAGCGCAGTCACGCGAGGGCGAAGCCGAGCCGTATAAACAGTCCGCTTTGACGCTGCCAAAAGGAAGAGTCCCAAAACGGAAAAGGA
>CBIHOK010000261.1:0-3286 GCA_966211575.1 uncultured Noviherbaspirillum sp. | reverse complement strand
CGCCATATCCGGTGACGTAGCCCGCCTTTTCCAGGCGCTTTACCCGGATCAGGCAGGGGCTGGGGGAAAGGCCGACGGCATCGGCCAGGTCCACGTTCGTGACCCGGCCGTTGCGCTGCAAATGGCTGAGAATGCGGATATCGATCCGGTCCAGTTTTAGCGCATCAGGCATCATCTTTTTCGCCGCTTTCTTGAAGTCGTCCGAAACTCGCTGCCATGTTAGCAGGCGGAACGGCCTTCGTATATCGGAATGTCGCTCTCCGGCAGCGGCCGCGCTGACCGGGCTCGGCAGTGCCCATCCCGCTTTGCCATCGGCCTCGAACGCGGCGCTCTTGCCATGCTGTCCGGCGGGCTGCCCGACTTCGGCTCGGGGCACGCACGCGCAACGACGTCGTGTATCCGGTCACGGTAAGTATCGCCTGGCGTTAGATTGTGCAGGCGCGACGCAAAACCGCCGGAAATTGTGCCGCTGACAAGGATTCGGCATTTTCTGCTACACCCCCCGTGCGACACTGAATGGCGACCGGACGGATGTGCGCCGGTCGGCATAATCCGGCATCGATATTCCCGCACCTGGAGGAGCGCCAATGAACATGACCATCAAGTCGCGCCTGATCGCGGTGATCGCATTTCTGTCGGTACTGGCAACCGGCATAGGCATCCTGGGCTTGCACGGCATGAACGGATCCAACGACGGATTGAGGGCTGTTTATGAGGGACGGACGTTGGCGCTCGAAGAGCTCTCGAAGATCGATACGCTTTTGCTGCATAACCGGCTTTCCCTGTCGCTGGCGATCGTCGACCCGATGGTGGATGTAAAGGCGGAGTCGGAACATATCGAGAGGAACATGGCCGAGATCGACAAGGCCTGGCACACCTACCTGGCGGCTGCCCTCGTACCCGAAGAAAAGCGCCGGGCCGAGAAGCTGGTGAGCGACTGGTCGAGGATGGATGCGGAGAGCCTGCGTCCCGCCGCATCTGCCCTGCGCAGCGGCAACGTGGAGGCGGCAAAGGTGGCGCAGGACAAGCTGCAGGGACTCGCTCCGGCCATCGTGCAGCAGCTCGAAACCTTGCGAAAGCTGCAAGTCAACGGCGCCCGTGAGGAATACGAACACGCTGCCGCCCGCTATGCGCTGCTGCGCAATACCGCGGTGGCGGTGATCGTGCTCGGGACGCTGGCTGCGGCATTGTTCGGCTATTTCCTGATACGCAATATCTACCGCGATCTCGGCGGCGAACCGCGCTATGCAGCGCATATCGTGCGCAGTATTGCGGCCGGCGACCTGACTGCGAAGATCGCGCTCAAGGAGGGAGACAGCGAAAGCCTGCTGGCGGCGATGCACGGGATGCAAAGCAATCTTACCCAGACCATAGGACAGATCAATCAGGCGACGCACGCGATCGACGAAGCTTCCGAACAGGTTGCATCCGGCAGCGCGGATCTGCGCCACCAGACCGAGCAGCAGGTTTCCTCGCTGAAGCAGACCGCTTCCTCGATGAGCGAAATGGCACTGACCGTCAAGCAGAACGCGGAGAATGCCCGCAACGCGGACCGCGTCGTCATCTCCGCGTCCGAAAATGCACAAAGGGGCGGTGCGGTAGTGGCCGAGGTGGTCCACAAGATGGAATCGATCAATGCCTCGGCGAAGCGGATCGTCGACATCATCAGCGTGATCGACGGCATCGCTTTCCAGACGAATATCCTGGCCTTGAACGCCGCGGTGGAAGCGGCACGCGCCGGCGCGCAGGGGCGGGGCTTCGCCGTCGTCGCCAGCGAGGTGCGCAACCTCGCCCAGCGTTCCGCGAGCGCGGCCAGGGAAATCAAGGAATTGATCGACGACTCGGTCGGCCAGATCGACGCCGGTGCCCAATTGGTGCGCCAGGCCGGGGAGACGATGGGCGATATCGTCGAAAGCGTCAGGCGTGTGACCCATATCGTCAGCGATATCGCGGTCGCGAGCCAGAAGCAGACCGCGGGCATCGACCAGATCAGCCAGGCGATCGGCCGGATAGAGGGGGTGACGCAAAGGAATGCCGTGCTCGTGGAGGATGCCGGCGAAGCATCCGAGTCGTTGCGCGACCAGGCGGTCAGATTGTCGCAACTGGTCACGGTGTTCAAGCTGGACAAGCCGGACGAGCAGCCGGCCGTCGGGAGCGGCCGCTCGTTACCACAGGTCGCTTGCGAAACCGATGCCACCCCGGTATTGCGCATTGTCGCGTGATGCTGAGCTGCGGGCTATCCGTGGCGAAGGGTTCACTCCTTGCAATATTGTTTTCCGTAAGAAAATCAAAAGAGGAATCATGTCTGATTTCACAACCCTGAAACAGGAAAGCCGCGTGTTCGATCCGCCGGCGGACTTCGTCAAAAACGCCACCATTTCCGGAATGGACAGCTACAGGGAGATGTGCGCTGCCGCCGAGCGCGACTACGAGGGCTTCTGGGCCAGCCACGCGCGCGAGAACCTGCAGTGGCACAAGCCGTTCACCCAGGTATTGAACGAATCGAACGCGCCGTTCTACCGCTGGTTCGAAGACGGCCAGCTCAACGTTTCCTACAACTGCCTCGACCGCCACCTGCAAAACGGCAACGCCGACAAGACCGCGATCATTTTCGAAGCCGACGACGGCGCCGTCACCCGCATCAGCTACCGCCAGTTGCACGAGCGCGTCTGCCAGTTCGCCAACGGCCTCAAATCGCTCGGCATCCAGAAGGGCGACCGGGTCGTGATCTACATGCCGATGTCGGTCGAAGGCATCGCCGCGATGCAAGCCTGCGCGCGCATCGGCGCCACCCATTCGGTGGTGTTCGGCGGCTTCTCCGCGAAGTCGCTGCAGGAGCGCGTGATCGATGCCGGCGCGGTTGCCATCATCACCGCCGACGAGCAGGTCCGCGGCGGCAAGAGCCTGCCGCTCAAGGCGATCGTCGACGAGGCGCTCGCGATGGGCGGCTGCGACACCCTGCGGCACGTGGTCGTCTACCGCCGCACCGGCGGCAACATCCAGTTCGTCGAAGGGCGCGACAAGTGGCTGCACGACGTGCTGGCCGGACAGTCCGGCGAGTGCGAGCCGGAGTGGGTGGATGCCGAGCATCCGCTGTTCATCCTCTACACTTCGGGCTCTACCGGCAAGCCGAAGGGCGTGCAGCATGCGTCCGCCGGTTACCTGCTGTGGGCGGCGTTGACGATGAAGTGGACCTTCGACATCAAGCCTTCCGACATCTTCTGGTGCACTGCCGACATCGGCTGGGTCACCGGCCACACCTACATCACCTACGGTCCGCTGGCGG
>CBIHOK010000260.1:0-3336 GCA_966211575.1 uncultured Noviherbaspirillum sp. | reverse complement strand
GCGTGCCCGGCTCGTAGCCGGCCTGCTCGATCGCCTGCAGGATCAGCTTGATCGCGGCTTCATGGTTTTCCACCGACGGCGCGAAACCGCCTTCGTCGCCGACCGCGGTAGTCAGCTTCTTGTCATGCAGGATCTTCTTCAGCGTATGGAACACCTCGGCGCCGTAGCGGATCGCTTCGCGGAAGCTCGGTGCGCCGACCGGGATGATCATGAATTCCTGCAGGTCCAGGTTGTTGTCGGCGTGCGCGCCGCCGTTGATCACGTTCATCATCGGGACCGGCATCTGCATCGCTGCGGAACCGCCGAAATAGCGGTACAAGGGCAAACCGGATTCCTCGGCGGCGGCCTTCGCCACTGCCATCGATACCGCCAGCGTCGCATTTGCGCCGAGGCGCGCCTTGTTGTCGGTGCCGTCGAGGTCGATCAGCGTGCGGTCCAGGAAAGCCTGTTCGTTCGCGTCCAGGCCCATGATCGCTTCCGAGATTTCGGTATTGATGTTTTCGCAGGCCTTCAGCACGCCCTTGCCGAAATAGCGGCTCTTGTCGCCGTCGCGCAGCTCGATCGCTTCGCGCGAACCGGTCGATGCGCCGGACGGAACCGCCGCGCGGCCCATCACGCCGGACTCCAGCAGCACGTCGCATTCGACCGTCGGATTGCCGCGCGAGTCGATTACTTCACGGCCGATGATGTCAACGATTGCACTCATTCAGTTCTCCCAGATCAAAGAAAATTCGTTACGTGGTTCCTCCCCCTGCAACAGGGAGAGTGCAAAGGATCACGAAAAATCGGTTTCCAGGAAACCGGCTTTTTTCACCGCGCGGTCGAGTTCGACCAGTGTCGACAGCAAGTCCCCGATACGTCCCAGCGGCACCGCGTTCGGGCCGTCAGACTTGGCTTCGGCCGGATTCGGATGGGTTTCCATGAACAGGCCGGCAATGCCGACCGCCACCGCGGCGCGCGCCAGGACCGGCACGAACTCGCGCTGGCCGCCGGAAGAAGTCCCCTGCCCGCCCGGCAGCTGCACCGAATGGGTGGCGTCGAACACCACCGGGCAACCGGTTTCGCGCATGATCGCGAGCGACCGCATGTCGGATACCAGGTTGTTGTAGCCGAACGAGACGCCGCGCTCGCAAGCCATGAAGTTGTCCTGTTCGAGACCGGCTTCGGCCGCCGCCGCGCGCGCCTTGTCGATCACGTTCTTCATGTCGTGCGGCGCCAGGAACTGGCCCTTCTTGATGTTGACCGGCTTGCCGGACTGCGCGCAGGCGCGGATGAAATCGGTCTGGCGGCACAGGAAGGCCGGCGTCTGCAGCACGTCGACCACGGCGGCCACCGGCTTGACCTCGTCGATCTCGTGGATGTCGGTGAGCACCGGCACGCCGACCTGGCGCTTCACCTCGGCCAGGATTTCCAGCCCCTTTTCCATGCCCAGCCCGCGGAAAGACGAGCCGGACGAGCGGTTGGCCTTGTCGAACGACGACTTGTAAATGAACGGAATGCCGAGCCCGGCGGTGATTTCCTTCAGGCGACCGGCGGTGTCGAGCGCCATCTGGCGCGACTCGATCACGCAGGGGCCGGCGATCAGGAAGAACGGCTGGTCGAGACCGGCTTCAAACCCGCACAGCTTCATGCGACCTTCCTTTCCGATGCCGCGCGCTTGTGCTCCAGCGCTGCCTTGATGAACGAGATGAACAGCGGATGGCCGTCGCGCGGGGTCGACTTGAACTCCGGGTGATATTGCACGCCGATGAACCACGGGTGGCCGTTTTCGCCGTGCCGCGGCAATTCCATGATTTCGCACAGGTCTTCGCTCGGCGTGCGGGCCGACACCACCAGCCCGGCCTCCTCGACCCGGCCGAGGTAATGGTTGTTGGCTTCGTAACGGTGGCGATGGCGCTCGGTCACTTCGTTGCCGTAGATTTCGGCCGCGATCGTGCCCGGCTTGACCGCGCAGGTCTGGGCGCCGAGGCGCATGGTGCCGCCGAGATCGGAATTGGCATCGCGCTTTTCGACCTTGCCGTCGTGGTTTTGCCACTCGGTAATCAGGGCCACCACCGGATGCTCGGTGTTCGGATCGAACTCGGTCGAGTTCGCGTGGGCCAGCCCGGCCTTGTGGCGCGCATATTCGATCAGCGCGACCTGCATGCCGAGGCAGATGCCGAGGTAGGGAACCTTGTTCTCGCGCGCATAACGGGCTGCGGCGATCTTGCCTTCGACGCCGCGCTTGCCGAAACCGCCCGGCACCAGGATCGCGTCGTACTTTTCCAGCGTGGCGGTGCCGCGCTCCTCGATTTCCTCGGAATCGATGTACTCGATGTTGACCCGGCTTTCGGTGTGGATGCCGGCATGGCGCAGCGCCTCGGTCAGCGACTTGTACGACTCGGTCAGGTCGACGTACTTGCCGACCATGCCGATGGTGACTGCCGCCTTCGGATGTTCGAGCGCATATACCAGCCTGTTCCAGACCGACAGGTCGGCCGGTTTCGGCGACAGGCCGAGCTTGTCGCACACGATGCGGTCCAGCCCCTGGTCGTGCAGCATCTGCGGAATCTTGTAGATGGTGTCGGCATCCCAGACCGAGATCACCGCCTCTTCCTGCACATTCGAGAACAGCGAGATCTTGGCCCGCTCGTCGTCCGGAATGCGGCGGTCGGCGCGGCACAGCAGCGCGTCCGGCGAGATGCCGATCTCGCGCAGCTTCTGCACGCTGTGCTGGGTCGGCTTGGTTTTCAGTTCGCCGGCCGACGCGATGTACGGCACCAGCGTCAGGTGCACGAATGCGGTTTCGTTGCGCCCGGCGCGCAGGCTCAATTGCCGCGCTGCTTCCAGGAAAGGCAGCGATTCGATGTCGCCGACGGTGCCACCGATTTCGACCAGCGCGACGTCGAAGCCTTCGGCGCCGCGATGGATGTAATCCTGGATCTCGTTGGTGATGTGCGGAATCACCTGGACCGTCTTGCCCAGGTATTCGCCGCGCCGCTCCTTGCGGATCACCGATTCGTAGATCTGGCCGGTGGTGAAGTTGTTGACCTTCCTCATGCGCGCCGAAATGAAGCGCTCGTAATGACCGAGGTCAAGGTCGGTTTCGGCGCCGTCGTCGGTGACGAACACTTCGCCGTGCTGGAACGGGCTCATCGTGCCGGGATCGACGTTGATGTACGGATCGAGCTTGAGGAGAGTGACTTTGAGGCCGCGGGATTCGAGGATCGCAGCGAGAGAGGCGGCCGCGATTCCCTTACCGAGGGAAGACACGACGCCGCCAGTGACGAATACAAACTTGGTCATTGCTGAATGTGCCGGACGGCACGTGCGGGAAATTCAAATTATACCCTAAAC
>CBIHOK010000259.1:0-3354 GCA_966211575.1 uncultured Noviherbaspirillum sp. | reverse complement strand
GAATGTCACCTGGTCAGCGGCGGCTTCGACTACCTGCTCAAGTTCGTCACCCGCAGCGTGGCCCATTACCATAGCATCGCCGAGGACGTGCTCAGGCAGAGCGTCAATATCGAGAAATACTTCAGCTACATCGTGATCCAGTCGCCTTTCGTCAAGAAACACTATCCGATCGAAAAGCTGTTTTCGCACCACGAAGACTAAGCCTCCTCTCCGAAGCTGCGCAGTTCCTTGCCCGATTTCCTGTGCCGGCCGCTTCGGCTGGCGGCACCCCGCCGTGCCGCATGCCGCAACCCGCGCCGCACAACATGCCAAGCGCAGCCCCCAAAAAAGCTATTCCCCCCTATTTGCCGACCGCAATATACCCACTTCCTCCTGCCCTCCGGCCCTAACATCGGGCTACACACCCGCCCGCGTCCCAATGCCAGGGCCGGGGGCGTGTTTTACCTACAGTTACGGAGCGATCTTCACGATGAAGCATTCATACAATATCGCCGTCATTCCGGGCGACGGCATCGGCAAGGAAGTCATGCCCGAAGGCTTGCGCGTACTCGACGCGGCTGCCCGGCGCTTCGGCATCCAGCTCAACTACACCCGCATCGAATGGGCCAGTTGCGATTACTATGCCGCCACCGGCAAGATGATGCCCGATGACTGGAAGGCGCAACTGTCCGGCATGGACGCGATCTACTTCGGCGCGGTCGGCTGGCCGGACACCGTCCCCGACCACGTCTCGCTGTGGGGTTCGCTGCTGAAGTTCCGCCGTGAGTTCGAGCAGTACATCAATCTGCGCCCGGCCCGCCTGTTCGAGGGCGTGCCCTGTCCGCTGGCCAACCGCAGGCCGGGCGACATCGATTTCCTGATCGTGCGGGAAAACACCGAGGGCGAGTATTCGTCGGTTGGCGGCGTGATGTACGAAGGCACCGAGCGCGAGGTGGTGATGCAGCAGTCGGTGCATTCCCGTTACGGCACCGAACGGGTGCTGCGCTTCGCCTTCGACCTTGCGCGGCAACGGCAGCGCAAGCACGTGACAGTCGCCACGAAGAGCAATGGCATCGCCATCAGCATGCCGTGGTGGGACGCGCGTGCGGCCGAGATGGCGTCGTGCTATTCGGACGTCGCCTGGGACAAGCAGCATATCGACATCCTGTGTGCCCGCTTCGTGCTGCAGCCGCAGCGCTTCGACGTGGTGGTCGCTTCCAACCTGTTCGGCGACATCCTGTCCGACCTCGGCCCGGCCTGCACCGGCACGCTGGGACTGGCGCCGTCGGCCAACCTGAACCCCGAGCGCAAATTCCCCTCGCTATTCGAGCCGGTACACGGGTCGGCGCCGGACATCTACGGCAGGAACATCGCAAATCCCATCGGCATGATCTGGTCCGGTGCGATGATGCTGGACTTCCTGGATTCCACCGGCCAGGCCGGACGCAAGGCGCACGACGCCATTCTGGCAGCCATCCAGAAGGTGCTTCTCGACGGCCCGCGCACATCCGACCTGGGTGGCAAGGCCTCGACGACGGAAATGGGCAAAGCCATTGCCGATGCCGTGGAAAGCGCCTAAAGAAGGCCTAAAGAGCGACAGCGACTTCTGAAAATATTTTTGCCATGAATCTCCTCAAACCTTCACTTCCCGAATACCCGATCGAAGTCGGTTTCCCCGATATCCGCCCCTATGCATGCGGCAATACCGGCATCCCGTATGTGTTCAATTTCGACAGCGGTGTCCCGGGCCCGCAGGTGATGATCAATGCGCTCACACACGGCAACGAGGTTTGCGGCGCCATCGCCGTCAAGGAACTGCTCGATCTCGGCATCCGCCCGCGCAAGGGCAAGTTGACGCTTTCATTTGCCAACGTCGAGGCCTACCAGCGCTTCGATTCGGCCAACCCGGACGCGTCGCGCTTCGTGGACCAGGATTTCAACCGCGTCTGGACCGCGGCCGTACTCGACGATGCGTCGCGCGATTCGTCGGACCTGCGCCGCGCGCGCCAGATGCGCCCGGTGTTCGATGCCGCCGACTTCCTGCTCGACCTGCACTCGATGCATGAACGCTCCACGCCGCTGTCGGTGTGCGGTCCGCTGGAAAAGGGAATTGCGCTGGCGCGCAAACTGGGCGCCCCGGGCTGGATCATCAGCGACGAGGGCCACCCGGAAGGCCGGCGCGTGCGCGATTATGCCGGCTTCGGCGATCCGGACAGCCCGAAGAATGCCCTGCTGGTCGAATGCGGCCAACATTGGGAAGCATCCGCGGTGGACGTCGCCAAGGACGTCATCGCGCGATTTCTCGCCTTGCACGGGACCATCGAAGCCACGGATCTGCCGGCCGATTGGTACCAGCGCCGGCCCGTCGTAACGCGGGTGGTGCGTGTTACCGAAGCCGTGGTGGCTTCCAGCATGGACTTCCATTTTGCCGGCAACTACTCCGGATTGGAAACTTTTTCGGAAGCCGGAACCGTAATCGGCTGGCGCGACGGAGAGCCGGTGAAGACCCCGTATCCGAATTGCGTCCTCGTCATGCCCTCGCTGCGGCAGTTGCGCCCCGGCGTGACAGTGGTGCGGTTCGGGCAGCTGCTAACCTGATTTCCGTAAATCATTCCTCCTCACTTCCCGACGCGAAAACAAAAACGCCCACTTTGGCAAGGTGGGCATTTTGTGCTGCCGGAACGCAGCTTGAAGATGACCGTTGTCGGAAGCGCCGACGGCAAAACCGCGGTCAAGGTCGCCGCGCCTCACCGGCGCTTGCGCAGACAGTCCGTCCTCATACCGCCCCCAACAGGAATATCTTGGTCATCGGGCCGCCGTGACCTCGCAGCCGCAGCGTCACCTTGAGCCCGGTCGGCCCGTTGGTGGTGATGCCGGCGCCGGTCGTGGTGGCGACCGACACATCGGGGCCGCCGTCACGCCAGCCCTTGCCGTCGTTCAGCCATACCTGCACGGCCATGTCGGCCACGCCCGATTGCAATGTCACAGGCTGGCTTGCGTTGCCGCCGCTACTGACCGATAGCCACAACGCATCCAGTGCGCCCAGGTCGCGCGTGGATTCCGATTCCCGGCGGATGAGCAGGCCGTCCTTGAGCTGATACGCAACCACTTCCAGGCGCGACGGCTGGCCGTCGGCGAACACGCTGCGCACCAGCACGATACGCCCTGCTTCGAGCGCCAGCGCCGCGCGATTGGGCAGCAGCGTGCTGGGAGCGAGGTGCTCGCAGTCGCGCTGCATCTGGGCGAACGCGAGCTGCAGGCCGCGCATCCGTTCGAGATCCGCGTTCAGCGATAGCCGGGCGCGGACGATGCTGTCGAGTCCGCGCCAGCCGAGCACCGCGATGATCGCCATGATGGTGATCGCCACCAGCAGCT
>CBIHOK010000258.1:0-3412 GCA_966211575.1 uncultured Noviherbaspirillum sp. | reverse complement strand
CCGGCAGCAACGTCGGCATGCAGACGCTGGACCAGAACCTGACCGACCTGGTGCGGCGCAACGTGATCGCTCCGTCCACCGCGCGCGCGGCAGCCAAGATCCCCGAAAACTTCCCCGGCTGAAGCAGGGCTGGCATTCCGTCTGCGCCAACCGCCACCACGCAAGCGGTAGAATTCGATAACGCGGGCGTTCTGCCCGCCACCGCCAGGACCCCATCATGGAACGCGATCAGGCCACCAAATTCATGCACGATCTGCTGCGGCTGATGCTCGGCAAGAACGGCTCGGACTTGTTCATCACCGCCGACTTCCCGCCGGCTTTCAAGATCGACGGCAAGATGACGCCGGTCTCCAACCAGCCGCTGACCGCGACCCACACGGTGGAACTCGCGCGCGCGATCATGAGCGACAAGCAGGCCGCCGAATTCGAAGCGACCAAGGAATGCAATTTCGCGATCAGCCCGAGCGGCCTGGGACGGTTCCGGGTTTCGGCATTCGTGCAGCAGGGCAAGGTCGGCATGGTGCTGCGTACCATTACCACCGCCATTCCCAAACTGGAAGACCTGGGCGTGCCCGAGGTGCTGAAGGAAGTGTCGATGACCAAGCGCGGGCTGGTCGTCATGGTCGGCGCCACCGGTTCCGGCAAGTCGACCACGCTCGCCGGCATGGTGGGTTACCGCAACGAAAACAGCTACGGCCACATCATCACCATCGAAGACCCGGTCGAATACGTGCATCCGCACAGGAACTGCATCGTCACGCAGCGCGAGGTGGGAGTCGATACCGAAGACTGGTTCACGGCGCTGAAGAACACGCTGCGCCAGGCGCCGGACGTGATCCTGATCGGCGAGATCCGCGACCGCGAAACCATGGATTACGCGATTGCGTTCGCCGAGACCGGCCACCTGTGCCTGGCGACGATGCACGCGAACAGTTCGAACCAGGCGCTCGACCGCATCATCAACTTCTTCCCCGAAGAACGGCGCGCCCAGTTGCTGATGGACCTGTCGCTGAACCTGAAAGCGATGATTTCGCAGCGGCTGATCCCGTTGAAGGACACCAAGGGACGTTGTGCGGCAGTCGAGGTGATGCTGAATTCGCCGCTGGTTTCCGACCTGATCTTCAAGGGACATGTGCACGAGATCAAGGAGATCATGAAGAAGTCGCGCGAAATCGGGATGCAGACGTTCGACCAGGCCTTGTTCGACCTGTATGAAACCGGGCGGATTTCCTACGAGGATGCGCTGCGCAACGCCGACTCGGTCAACGACCTGCGGCTGGCGATCAAGCTGCACGGCAAGGAAGCGCATGGCCGCGACCTGAACAAGGGCACCGAGCACCTCGGCATCGTATGAGCGGCGTATACGAATTCAGCGCCGAGACGCTCGACGGCAGCGTCCGGCAGTTGTCGGATTACCGCGGCAAGGTGCTGCTGATCGTCAATACCGCGAGCCAGTGCGGTTTCACCGGCCAGTATGAGGGATTGGAAAGCCTGTACCGCCGCTATCACGGCCAAGGGCTGGAAGTGCTTGGGTTTCCTTGCAACCAGTTCGGCAACCAGGAACCGGGCGGCGCGGAAGAGATCGGGGAGTTCTGCCGCAGCCAGTACGCGGTAAGCTTCCCGCTGTTCGCCAAGATCGACGTCAATGGCGCGACCGCGCATCCGCTGTTTCAATATTTGAAAACGGCGGCGCCCGGCATCATGGGCAGTAAAGCGATCAAGTGGAATTTCACCAAGTTCCTGGTGAAGAAGGATGGAGCGGTGTACCGGCGTTACGCGCCGAAAACCGAACCTGAAGAGCTGGCACACGACGTGGAAGTGTTGCTGGCCGACCCAGCCGGCGCTCCCTGATTCGGGATTGCCGCGTCAAGCCGTATCCGTTGCCGGGTGTTGCGATTGCCTGATCGGTTACTTGCCGGCGGCGGAGTCGTTGCGCGTCCAGTTCTTCAGTGCGTCGAATACAAACGCGCCGCAGATGGCGACCAAAGAGATGGAACCGGTGACGACGACAGGGGCGATGACCATGATGAACTCCTTTCGAGATGAATTGCTTGCTTCCTGGATTCAAGTATAGGGAGCCCCAAGTTATTATTCCAATTGAGGTTTCGCATGACTGACATTCGAAATGCGAATATCAAAACCCTCCCCATAATTTCCACACCGGCCTCACGGCACCGGCGCTCGCCAGACCATAAGAAACTATCCAAATAGGAAACGGCCGCCCGTCCAGCGAAGGGACAAGCGGCCGCGAAAACGATTGGAATGCTGATAAGGCGTGGTTCAGAAGAGCCCGGCCGGATACGCTGGAGGGGTACAAGCGCCCCCTGCCGACGTCCTGGGAGGGAGCGCGACGAACGCGCAGCGCTTTACTTCGGTGCGGGCGCGGCAGCGCGGGGCTTCCAGCTCTTCAGCGCGTCGAATGCAAATGCGCCGACAATGGCAACAAGCGCGATTGAACCGGTGACGATGACGGGAGCGATGAGCACGGTATTCTCCTTGGGATGATTGACTTGCTTGATCCCAGTATAGGAAGCACCGAGTTATCACTCCAATAGTGGTTTCCAATATCTGACATATCGATCAGGAATACCATGGGAAACCGGAAGATACCCGGTTGTGAGCGGCATGCCGCTTTCTCCGCAAATCACCGTCATCATTCGCATCCTGCGTTGGGTATTTGCAACACCCCTCATGCTTTTGTCGTATCCGTCCGCTCGCTGGCGCATTCCTGCACCGTCTGCATAGCACGCTGTCTTGAATGCCCGGTTCATCCATTCCCGGCAGCCGCCAGCGCCCGATCCACCAGTTCTATCCAGTGCATCACGGGTGTATCGGTGCCGGATTGCAGATGCGTCAGGCAGCCGATATTGGCCGAGACGATGGTATCGGCGCCGGTCGCGCGCAGCTTCTCCAGCTTGTTGTCGCGCAGCCGGTAGGCGAGTTCGGGTTGCAATACCGAATAGGTGCCGGCCGAGCCGCAGCACAGGTGGCTGTCCTCGCACAATTGAACGTCGACGCCGATCGCATGCAATACCTGCTCGACCTTGCCGCGGATTTGCTGGCCATGCTGCAAGGTGCACGGCGGATGCCAGGCCACGCGCCCTCCCGCCTGGCCGCGCAGCTTTTTCTGCAAGTCGGCTTCGAACGCCGGCAGCAACTCGCTCAAGTCCCGGGTCAGTTCGGAAACGCGCCTGGCCTTCTCCGCGTAAGCCGGATCGTGCGCCAGCAGGTGGCCGTATTCCTTGACCGTGACGCCGCAGCCGGACGCGGTCATCACGATCGCTTCGATACCGGCTTCGTTGCCGGCCTCGATACCGGCCTCGATATACGGCCACCACGCATCCACGTTGCGCCGCATGTCGTCGAGCCCGCCCGAATGGTCGTTCATGTGGTTAATGAGACCGCCGCAGCC
>CBIHOK010000257.1:0-3440 GCA_966211575.1 uncultured Noviherbaspirillum sp. | reverse complement strand
GCGGCTTCGTCGATCAGGTCGATCGCCTTGTCCGGCAGGAAGCGGTCGGTGATGTAGCGGTGCGACAGCTCGGCGGCGGCGACGATCGCCGGGTCGGTGATGTCGACTCCGTGGTGCACCTCGTACTTTTCCTGCAGGCCGCGCAGGATCGCGATGGTCGCTTCCACGCTCGGCTCGTCCACGAAGATCTTCTGGAAGCGGCGCTCCAGCGCGGCATCCTTCTCGATGTACTTGCGATACTCGTCCAGCGTGGTGGCCCCGATGCAATGCAGTTCGCCGCGCGCCAGCGCCGGTTTCAGCATGTTGCCGGCATCGATCGCGCCCTCGGCCTTGCCGGCGCCGACCATGGTATGCAGCTCGTCGATGAAGACGATGGTCTGGCCTTCGTCCTGCGCGATTTCCTTGAGCACCGATTTCAGGCGCTCCTCGAATTCGCCGCGATACTTGGCGCCGGCCAGCAGCGCCGCCATGTCGAGCGACAGCACGCGCTTCGATTTCAGGCTGTCCGGCGCCTCGCCGTTGACGATGCGCTGCGCCAGCCCTTCGACGATCGCGGTCTTGCCGACGCCCGGCTCGCCGATCAGCACCGGGTTGTTCTTCGAGCGGCGCTGCAGCACCTGGATTGCACGCCGGATTTCGTCGTCGCGACCGATCACCGGGTCCAGCTTGCCGGCGCGCGCGCGCTCGGTCAGGTCCAGCGTGTATTTCTTCAGCGCTTCACGCTGCCCTTCGGCTTCCTGCGAATTGACGTTGCCGCCGCCGCGCACCGCGGTGATCGCCGCTTCCAGCGATTTGCGGTCGAGGCCATGCTCGCGCGCCAGGCGGCCGGCTTCCGACTTGTCCTCGGTCAGCGCCAGCAGCACCATTTCGCTGGCGATGAACTGGTCGCCGCGCTTTTGCGCTTCCTTGTCGGCCAGGTTCAGCACCGCCACCGAATCGCGCCCGATCTGCACTTCGCCACCGGTGCCGGACACCTTGGGCAAGCGTTCGAGCGCGCCCTTGAGCGCAGCCTGCAGGCCGCCGACGTTGACGCCGGCGCGTTGCAGCAGCGAACGGGCGCCGCCGTCATCCTGGTTCAGCAGCGCGGTCAGGATGTGTACGGGTTCGATGTACTGGTTGTCGTTGCCGACAGCGAGGCTCTGGGCATCGGACAGGGCCTCTTGCAATTTTGTTGTCAGTTTGTCGAGACGCATGGAATCAACTCCGGTAAATTCAGCTTGCTATCAACATAGGGGCGGCCGATTGCATTTCAAGAAAACGCCTTGATCCTACCCAGTCGCCGGTTCGGGCAAGGCGGTGCCGGATCAAGGAATGCGCATTTGCTGAAAGAAAGATGTCGCGCGACGGGAGTTCCGGGCCGTTCGGCAACGGAACTGTCGCGCGAATCCGGGCGCGGGCGCGGCGGCCGTCCCCGGTTCGGCGGGAAAGCGCTTCGGATTCAGTATAGGAAGAGCAGCAGCCGCTTCAACCAGCCAGTGCCCGATAGGAGGCGAAACCGGCGATGCAGAACGCAATCGAACCGATCACATGGACGGCAATATGGATGAATGCCCAGCCGTACTGGCCTCGCTGCAACAACAGCATCGACTCGGCGGAAAAGCTGGAAAAGGTGGTCAGGCCGCCGAGAAAGCCGGTGATCGCAAACAGGCGCCATTCGGGCGCGATCCCGGGATGGGTGCCGAAAAATCCTACCGCGATCCCGATCAGGTAACCACCCACCAGGTTCGCGGCCAAGGTTCCGATCGGGAAACGGCTGTCCAGGACATTCAGCCAGAGACCCATGCCCCAGCGCAACCATGCACCACCCGACGCTCCCAGGGCAACTGCCAGCCAGCTCATGCGCCAACTCCCGGCTTGGGCTCCTGGCCCCATTTCTCCAGCGCCCGCTCGTCGGCGCTACGCGCGTCGACCCAGCGTGCGCCTTGCGGCGTGTGCTCTTTCTTCCAGAACGGCGCCTGCGTCTTCAGGTAATCCATGATGAACTCGCAGGCGGCGAACGCCTCGCCGCGATGGGCGGAAGTCACCGCGACCAGCACGATCTGGTCGAGCGGCTGCAGCGGACCGACCCGGTGGATCACCAGTGCATCCAGGATGTCCCAGCGGCGCTTCGCCTGCGCGACGATATCCTCCAGCGCCTTCTCGGTCATGCCCGGATAATGTTCCAGTTCCATCCGGCTGATACCGGCGCCATCGTTCATGTCGCGCACGGTACCGACAAAGGACACCACGGCGCCGACCCGGGCGTCGCCGCTGCGCAATTGCGCAATTTCGGCGCCAAGATCGAAATCTTCGATTTGCACGCGGATGCCCATGCCGTTCAGCCTCCTGTTACCGGGGGAAAGAATGCGACTTCGGCGCCGTCTTCGAGCGTGGTTGCCGCATCCGCCATCCGCTGGTTGCACGCCACCCGCAATGCCCGCCCTTCGGCCAGCGCCTGCTGCCAAACGCCGCCGCGCCGGCGCAGGAATGCGCGCAGCTCGCCCACGGTCCGGACATCGGACGGCAGCGCCAGCGCTTCCTGTCCGGTTCCCAGAGTCTCGCGGACGCTGGCGAAAAAACGAAGCTGGATATCCATGATCGACAGTTCAATAAAGCAATTCACTGAACGGCAGGAAACGCACCACGTCGCCGGCGGCGATGGCGGTGCCGGGCGGATTGTCCACCAGGCCATCGCCCCAGACCGTCGAAGTCAGCACTGCCGATCCCTGGTTCGGAAACAGGTCGAGGCGGCCGTTCGGATTGACGCGCGTCCGCAGGAATTCGTTGCGCCGGTCCGGCTTCGGCCACGCAAAGTCGGCACGCAGCTGCACCGCCCTCGGCGCGACTTCCCGCACGCCCTGCAGCCGCAGCAAAAAGGGGCGCACGAACAGCAGGAAGGTCACGAAGCTGGACACCGGGTTGCCGGGCAGGCCGAGGAAGAAAGTCGCGCCGCCGGCCGCGCGATCGATCTCGCCGAACGCAAGCGGCTTGCCCGGCTTGATCGCGATCTGCCACAGATTGAGCCGACCTTCCGCTTCCACCGCCGGTTTCACATGGTCTTCCTCGCCGACCGAAACGCCGCCCGAAGTGATCACGAGGTCGTGCCCGTGGGCCGCCTCGCGCAGCGTGGCGCGGGTGGCGGCCAGCGAATCCGGGACGATGCCGTAATCGCTCACCTCGCAGCCCAGGTTTTCCAGCAGGCCGCGCAAGATGAAGCGGTTCGAATTGTAGATCGAGCCCGGCTTCAGCGGTTCGCCCGGCATCGCCAGTTCATCGCCGGTGAAAAACACCGCCACGCGCGGCCGACGCACCAGCGGCAAGACCGCCAGGCCGACCGATGCGGCGAGCCCCAGTTCCTGCGGGCGCAGCCGGGTTCCGGCCTGCAGGATGACGCTGCCGGCGCGGATATCCTCGCCGGTGCGGCGTATCCATTCGCCGGGCTGCGGCGCATGCCGGACGAT
>CBIHOK010000256.1:0-3525 GCA_966211575.1 uncultured Noviherbaspirillum sp. | reverse complement strand
TCGCCCTGTTCGGCGCGCTCAACAAGAACGAATTCAGGGAGCGAATAGACTGGCCGTTCCTGATCTACCTGGCCGGCATCGTCGGCATCACCAGCGCCGTCAATTATCTCGGCCTGGGACAGCTGATCGCGTCCCGCCTGCCGTGGCTGGGCGAGTACATGCACACCAATTTCAGCCTGTTCGTGGTGCTGCTGAGCGCGGTGATCTTCGTGGTCCGGCTGATGGTGCCGATCAGCGCCACCATTGTCATCATGGCCACCATCCTGATGCCGGTCGCGGTGCACTACGGCGTCAATCCATGGGTGGTCGGCTTCGTGATCCTGCTGATGGGCGAGATGTGGTTTTTCCCGTACCAGTGCTCGTACTACCTGCAGTTCAGGCAGGCGTCGAAAGGCCGGATCTACGATGAGGCGTTGTTCCTGAGATTCAATGCGCTGGCCAACCTGGCGAAGATCGCCGCGATCTTCGCATCGATGCCTTACTGGAAGGCGCTGGGGCTGCTATGAGAAAACTGCGGCTGGCCGTCATCTTCGTGTTCCTGGCGGCGCTGGGACTGACCGTGGTGATGTTCAATGCCAGCAAGCCCCGCCTGCTGATCCTGCAGAGCTACGACAATACCTATCCATGGACGCGCGACGTCGATGTCGGTATCGAGCGCGTACTCAAGGACAGCAACGACTATTCGGTGCGCTGGTTCTACATGGATACCAAGCGCCATCCGTGGAGCGACTACAAGGTCAACATCGGCAAGACCGTGCGCAAGCTGGTCGACAGCTGGCAGCCCAGTGTGGTGATTGCTGTCGACGACGATGCACAGCAATATGCAATGAAGTATTTCGCCGGCCGCCCCGATGTGAAGATCGTGTTTTCCGGGCTGAACGGCTCGCCGGAACAATTCGGCTACCAGCATGCCGCCAACGTGACCGGAATCCTCGAGCGCAAGCCGTTCTATGCGCTCAAGGAAACCTTGCAGCTGATTGCTTCGGCGCAGGGGCACAAGGGTCCGTTGCGCATCATGTTCCTCGGCGATACCTCGGATTCGGTGCGGGCAGACGAGAAAGACTTCCGCAATTTTGCGTGGGCTCCGATCCAGGTGCTCGATTCCCGCTTCGCGAAGACGTTCGACGAATGGCGCGACGCGGTGGCGTTTGCCGGCGCCAATCATGTCGATTTCATCGTCACCGCGAACTATCGGAAGATCCAGCGCGGAACGGGCGACAAGCGGCTGGTGCCGGTTGCCGAAGTGATGGATTGGACCAATGCCCATTCCACCGTTCCGGTGGTCGGCACCAATGCATTTTTCGTGGAGGATGGCGGCACCCTCGCGATCGGCACCTCGCCCTATGAGCAGGGCGAAGTGGCGATGACGATGGCGGAGCGCATCATGCGGCATGGGACCGAGCCCGGCCGGATCGCGATACAGTCGACGCGCCAATTCGTCGTCGCGATGCGCGAGTCCGGCATCAGGAAATGGAACATACGGTTGCCTGCGGTGTACGAGGCTGCTGCCCGTTCCTCGGCCAACTTCTATCCGTAAGCGGGTGAAGCAGCGAGCGGACGAAGCGGAGCACGATAATTCACAAAGCCGGACAGTGATGCCGGTGCCGGGGCGCGCCGCCCTGGAATCTCGATGCAAGGGGGAATGATGGAAGCTGCTGGCTTGCGCAAACTTCATCCGGGAAGCTGGTCGATTCCGGTCAAGCTGGCACTCGCGCTGGCGCTGGCGTCGCTGCTGCCGATGCTGATCGTGTCTTACCTCAGCCTGCAGCGCAGCATCTCGGTGACGGCAGAGCGCGAATCGGGTGAACTGGAGCAGCTGGCGTCGAGCACCGGTGCCCGCGTCGACCAGTTGATCGACGATACCCGGCACACGATTTCCTATTTCAGCTGGGGCCAGGAGCTGATCGAACTGGTCAGCCAGCCCGGCACCAGCAAGCGGTTGCGGGTCGAAGACAAGATGGCGCGCCTGATCACCGCAAACCAGGACGCCGAACTGTTCATGGTGCTCGATGCGGCGGGCAAGGTGCTGGCCTCGACCAAGCCGCAGTACGTCGGCCGCGACCTGTCGTTCCGCGACTACTACAAGGCGGCGATCCGCGGCAGAGACTATATCTCGGACATGGAAGTCGGGACCGCCAGCAATAATCCCGGCATGTATTTTTCGGCACCCGTGCGCAATCTCGCCGGCCGGGTCGCGGGCGTGGCGGTGATGAAGCTGCGCGGCAGCGCGGTGACCTCGATCCTGGAGGATGCACGCAACCGGGAACCCTGGCTGGTCAGCTTCCTGGTGGATGCAGACGGCATCATCATCTATCACCCGCAAAAGAAGGCGCTGTATCACAGCATGGTGCCTTTGCCGGCCGATCTCGAAAAGAAGCTGCTCGATGAAAAGCGCTTCGGACTGGGAGTGACCAGGATAGCGAGCTTCGACCTGAAAAGACTGGCCGACCACATGCTGAACGCCCGCTTCCCGGACCACGCCCGCTATTTCTCGCCGGTCAGCAACAAGCCCGAGATCGCCGGCTTCGCGCCGCTGCGCACCAAGGATTGGCGAGTCGCGGTCAGCGAAAGCGAGGATGTCTATTCGCGCCCGCTGGAGGATCTGTTCCGCGAGGTGGGCACCAGCGTGGCGCTGATCGGCGCCATCTTCGTCGTGATCGGAATCCTGTTCGCGCGTACCTTCACCCGCCCCTTGCGGGCGTTGACCGCGTCCGCCAACGCGGTCGAGCGCGGCGATCTCGATCACGCCCGGGTACCGGTGCCGACCCAGGATGAGCTCGGCCATTTTGCGCGCACCTTCAACGCGATGGTGGATGGCATCAAGGCACGCCAGCGCGAACGCGACATCTTCGGCCGCATGGTATCGCCGCAAGTGCGGGAAAAGCTGTTGACCGGCGAACTCAAGCTGGGCGGCGAAAACCTGCGGGTGTCGGTGCTGTTCTCGGACATTCGCGGCTTCAGCACGATGTCGGAAAAAATGAGCCCGCACGATGTCGTGATGCTGCTCAACGAATATCTGAAGGAAATGACCGAAGCGGTGCGGCCATGGGGCGGCTACGTGAACAATTTCATCGGTGACGCGATCGTCGTGATCTTCGGCGCGCCGGAAGCCTGCGCCGGCAGCGAAGCCAGCGCGATCCGCGCGGCGATCGCGATGAAGGAGCGGCTGGAAGTGCTCAACGAAAGGCGGCGCCAGCTGGACGACCCGCCGATCGCGACCGGCATCGGGATCAGCACCGGCAAGGTAGTGGCCGGACAGATCGGCTCGATGGAGCGTTTCATGTACACGGTGATCGGCGACGCGGTGAACGTGGCGGCTCGCCTGGAAGACCTGACCAAGCAGTTCGACGGCAATCCCATCCTGGTCAACGCCGCCACCTTCGAGGGTTGCCAGCGGCAGGAAAGCGGCATCGCATTCGTCGACAAGGGCATGCAGCGCGTCAAGGGACGGGAGGATGCGGTCCACGTGTATGCGGTCTATTCGGAGCGGAACGCTGCCGCTGCGGATAAAACCTTGGACGCTGC
>CBIHOK010000255.1:0-3526 GCA_966211575.1 uncultured Noviherbaspirillum sp. | reverse complement strand
CGTGTCCGTTATTCGTGTCCGTTATTCGTGTCCGTTATTCGTGTCCGTTATTCGTGTCCGTTATTCGTCGTAGTGGTAGACCTTAAGCGTGAAGCCCGGCTGTGCCAGCAACAGGGCCAGCGGCCCGGCCGCCGCAAGCGCAGCCTCCCCCGCTCCCGCCCGGGCGGCATCGGCAACCGCTTCCGCCCGCAACAGCACCTCGAGTTTGGCCTCACCTCCGGACCACAGATAGCAGGCATGCTCTCCGGCCAGCGCATGCAGCGACAGGCTGATGCGCGCATGCGGCGCGGCACCGGGCTGCACCGCGACATAACGGTCATGGCTGCTGCACGCGTGCTGCCACTGCGGGGAATCGGGAAACAGCGAGGCGGTATGGCCGTCGGTTCCGACGCCGAGCACCGCTATCGCCGGCCGTGCCAGTTCGGAATCGGCATTTGCCCTCCGGGCACAAGCCTCGGCCAGTTGCCAACCGGTTTCGGACGCGCCGGGCCGCACCAAGGGCAGCCAGCGCGCGGCGCGCGCCGCTTCCTGCAGCAAATGCTCGTTGACCAGGCGGCCGTTCGAATCCGGATGCTCGGACGGCACCGCGCGCTCGTCGACCAGCGACACGTCGATCCGTTCCCACGGCAACGGCCGGGCGGCCAGCGCATGGAAAGAAGGCAAGGGGCTCTTGCCGCCGGAGACCAGCAGCAACGCGCGCGGTTGCGTCTGCAAGACTTGCTGCAGTTCGTCGGCCACGGCTTGCGCCAGCGCCTGCGCGGCCTGGCGATTGTCCGGAAAGCGGTGAAGTTGCAAACCCATCTTCATTCATCCATTCGATTGGGAGCCGACTGCGAAATCATTCGACCGATGCGCGGGCCGCTCAGGAAAACTTGCTGAAATCGGGGCGGCGCTTTTCGAAGAAGGCATTGAATGCTTCCTTCGCCTCGTTCGATCCGAGCATCTCGCCGAAGTGCCGGTTCTCGTCCTGCATCCGCGCCTGCACCGCTGCCTCCTGTCCTTCCTTCATCAGCCGCTTGGTCACGCGCAGCGAGGAAGCCGGCAGCGCCGCCAGCTTGGCCGCTTGCGCATGCGCGAATGCAGCAAGTTCGGCCACCGGCACTACCCGGCTGACCAGGCCCATGTCGTGCGCTTCCTGCGCCGAAAACGCCTCGCCGAGCAGCAGCTTTTCCGCCGCGCGCTGATAGCCGACCATCTGCGGCAGCAACATGCTGGAAGCGAATTCCGGGCACAGGCCGAGCTGGGTAAAGGGCAAGGCAAACTTTGCATTCTCCGCCGCGTACACCAGGTCGCAATGCATCAGCAGCGTGGTACCGATGCCGACTGCGTTGCCGGCCACGGCCGCCACCACGGGTTTGCTCGCGGTACTGAGCGCGCGCATGAACTGCGCGACCGGGCGATCCGCCACCGGACCGCCGGTGCCGGTTTTCAGGAAGTCATCCAGGTCGTTGCCGGCGGTGAAGATTTCCGGCTTGCCCGTAATGATCATCGCGCGCACCGCCGGATCGCCTTCACCGTCCCTGATTGCGTCGGCCATCAGCTGATACATCGCGGCGGTGATCGCGTTTTTCTTTTCCGGCCGGTTGAACTCGATCGTCAGGATGCCATTGGCCTTGCTGGTAAGAATATCCATCACGTCTCCTCTATTCTTGTCGGATTGAATGTGCCGCTGCAGTGCTTCGATTGTGCCCGAATGCGGGCCAACATGCCGCCGCAGCGGAAAGAGCGGAGCGGACGGAAAGAAAAGGCCGCACAGCTTGCCAGCGTGCGGCCGCGTCCGTCGGCTTTCCTGCCCAAGCGCTACATGCGTTCGAAGATGCCGGCCGCGCCCATGCCGGTACCGACGCACATCGTCACCATCCCGTATTTCAGGTTGCGGCGGCGCAAGCCGTGGATCACGGTGGCGGCGCGGATCGCACCGGTCGCTCCCAGCGGATGGCCGAGCGCAATCGCGCCGCCCATCGGATTGACCTTGGCCGGGTCGAGGCCGAGATCCTGTATCACCGCCAGCGATTGCGCGGCGAACGCTTCGTTCAGCTCGAACCAGTCGATCTGGTCCTGGGTGAGGCCGGCCGACTTCAAGGCGGCGGGAATCGCCTCCTTCGGCCCGATGCCCATGACCTCGGGCGGTACGCCGCGCACCGCGAAGGATACGAAGCGCGCCAGCGGCGTCAGATTGCATTGCTTGAGGATTTTTTCGCTGACCACGATCAGCGCGCCGGCTCCGTCCGAGGTCTGCGAACTGTTGCCGGCCGTGACCGAACCCTTGGCGGCGAATACCGGTTTCAGCTTCGCCAGGCTTTCCAGGCTGGTGTCGCGGCGTGCGCCTTCGTCCAGGCTCGCGGTACGGATCTTCACGTCGACCTGGCCGGTCGCCAGGTTGGGAAAGCGCTCGACGATTTCGACCGGCGTCATTTCATCGCTGAATTCGCCGGCTTCCTGCGCGGCGATCGCGCGCCGGTGCGACTCCAGCGAGAACTGGTCCTGCGCTTCGCGCGACACCTTCCACTGCTGCGCGACCTTTTCGGCGGTCAGCCCCATGCCGTAGGCCATGCCGATGTTTTCGTCCTTGAAGACATGCATGTTGACCGACGGGTGATAACCCATCATCGGCACCATCGACATCGACTCGGCGCCGGCCGCGATCATCACGTCGGCCTCGCCGACGCGGATACGGTCGGCCGCCATCGCGATCGCGGTGATGCCGGACGCACAGTAGCGGTTGACGGTGGCGCCGCCGACGCTCTTCGGCAGGCCGGCGAGCAGCACCGCGTTGCGTGCCATGTTCAGCCCCTGCTCCGCTTCCGGGAACGAGCAGCCGACGATCGCGTCTTCGATCAGCTGCGGATCGAGCCCGGGCGCCTGCGCCAGCGCCGACCGGATCGCGCGCACCAGCAAGTCGTCCGGCCGCACGTTCTTGAACATGCCGCGCGGCGCCTTGCCGATCGGCGTGCGGGTCGCGGCAACGATGTATGCGTCTTGAAGTTGTTTGCTCATGTCGAAATTCTCCTGGTTCATTCAGCCGCCGGCGCAGCGGCGAGCCGGGCGATCGTGCCTTGCGCGATTGCGCATAAATTTTCCTTGCCTTCGTTCACCACGTACACGTCGCAACGGCAGGCGGCCTGGGATTTCCCGGCCTGCACCGCGACCGCGCGCGCAATCAGTTCCTGCCCGATCGCCGGCCGCACATAGTTGATCTTGTACTCCGAAGTCACCACGCCGGGACCGAGCGCGGCGCCGCCGGCGAAGGTCAGCGCGTTGTCGGCCGCATAGCTGAGCACGCCGCCGTGCACGAAGCCATGCTGCTGTTTGAGGGCGTCGCGGATCGGGATCCGGAGCTCCGTGCATTCCGCATCGAAGCGCGTCAACCGCGCGCCGACCAGCGCGCTGAACGGCTGTGCGGCCAGCGCCTGTTTCCCCATCGTCAGCATGTCGTCCATGGCGCGCGCTCAGTTCCGCACCGGCTTGCCGGTCTGCATCATGCCCATGATGCGTTCCTGGGTCTTCGGATTGTTCAGCAGTTCCA
>CBIHOK010000254.1:0-3654 GCA_966211575.1 uncultured Noviherbaspirillum sp. | reverse complement strand
CCTCCGGCCTCTACGTCCCGAACGTAGCGCTCTACCAGGCTAAGCTACACCCCGCTTTCGGAAGTCCGCAACCTTTACGCTGATATCGTTTAGTGGTTGCGGTCGACCGCGAAAGCGCATAATTGTAGCAGGGAATCCTTGAAAATGCTAGCCGGTGCGGAAGAGATCGCCTCGGCCGCGCGCTGCGCCGCTTTTTCCGCTTCGCGCTTCGTATAATCCAGTGCGCCGGAAGTGGTGATGGCGGCGAGGATCGCGTCGAAATGCTGGACGTCGCCTTGTTCGATACAGTCGCGAACCAGTTGGCGCTGCTCCGGGTTGCCGTGTTGCATCAGGTAGATCAATGGCAGCGTCGGCTTGCCTTCGCGCAGGTCGTCGCCGACGTTCTTTCCGATGTCGGCGGCATTGCCCGAATAATCGAGTACGTCATCGATCAGTTGAAACGCGGTTCCCAGCGAGCGTCCGTATTCGGCTGCGGCCTCGATTGCATTTTCGTCGGCGCCGGCGATCAGCGCGCCGAGCTGCGCGGCGGCCTCGAACAGTTTGGCGGTCTTGGAGCGGATTACCTGCAGATAGCGTTCCTCGGTCACGTCCGGGTCATGCATATTCAGCAATTGCATGACTTCGCCTTCCGCGATCACATTGGTGGCGTCCGCCAGTATCTGCATCACGCGCATTTCCCCGATCCTTACCATGATCTGGAATGCACGCGAGTAGACAAAATCGCCGACCAGCACCGAGGCTGCATTGCCGAACAGTGCGTTTGCCGTCTGCCGACCGCGCCGCAGCGAAGATTCGTCTACCACATCGTCGTGCAGCAGGGTGGCGGTATGGATGAATTCGACCACCGCCGCCAGTTCGTGATGGTGGAGGCCGCGGTAGCCGTGAGCGTTCGCGATCAGCAGCAGCAGCAGGGGGCGAATCCGCTTGCCGCCGGCGCTGATGATGTATTCTGCAATCTGGTTGACCAGCGGAACGTCGGAATGCAGCTGGTGGCGGATTACCGCGTTGACCGCGTTCATGTCGTCCGCGACAGACAGAAAATGGGCGTTTTGCACAGCGGGTTGTAAGGCTGCAGACAAGGGAATACCTGCTAAAAATCGTAAGTTGCGGCGATTATACGATGACAAGCGAATCAGATTAGCATCGGTGTGTTTCCGCCGCCGTGACCGGGATCGGGAAACGACGCCGGAATTGATCTTGCTCGCATACTTTGACGTGGCTGCTAAGTCCATGTATAATCAGGGGTTTTCTCAATTCCGGCTGGATCAGGTGAATCGGGGAAAATTCCTTAAATACATTCGATGAGGTTTCACATGTACGCGGTCATAAAAACCGGCGGCAAACAATACAAGGTTGCTGCTGGCGAAAAACTCAAAGTAGAACAGATACCGGCTGACATTGGTTCCGAAATCACTCTCGATCAAGTGCTCGCAGTGGGCGCTGGTGACACCATCAAGTTCGGTGCGCCGCTGGTCGAAGGTGCCAAGGTCCAGGCTACGGTAGTGGCGCACGGTCGCCACGATAAGGTCAAGATTTTCAAGATGCGCCGCCGCAAGCACTATCAGAAGCGCCAGGGCCATCGGCAAAATTACACCGAATTGCAAATCGTCTCGATCAACGCCTGATCGTTGAACGAGCTAACCGGATACCAAGGAGTCTGAAATGGCACACAAAAAGGGCGGCGGTACTACCCGCAACGGTCGCGATTCCGAGTCGAAGCGACTGGGCGTCAAGGTTTACGGCGGACAGAGCATCAACGCCGGCGGCATCATCATTCGCCAGCGCGGCACGCGCGTGCATGCGGGTGAGAACGTCGGGATGGGCAAGGATCACACGCTGTTCGCACTGATCGACGGCAAGGTGCAGTTCACCACCAAGGGCGCGTTGCAGCGCCACACGGTGATGGTCGTGCCGGCCTGACGATACTGCTGACGACGCACAGCAAAAGGCGAAAGCCTTCAAGCAAAAGGCTCTGCCTCTGGTAGGGCCTTTTTAGTTTTCAGCGTCACCTGGGTTTTCAGCGTTACTTTTCTGGCGGCAAAAATGAAGTTCATCGACGAAGCAAAAATCGAAGTCATTGCCGGCGACGGCGGCAACGGCGTGGCGTCTTTTTGCCGTGAAAAGTTCAGGCCCTTCGGCGGACCCGACGGTGGTGACGGCGGCAAGGGCGGCAGCATCTGGGCAGTGGCGGATCGCAATATCAACACGCTGGTCGATTATCGCTACTCGAAGCTGCACAAGGCGCGCAACGGCGAAAACGGGCGCGGTTCCGACTGCTACGGCAAGGGTGCGGACGACATCATGCTGCGCATGCCGGTGGGGACGCTGATCAGCGACTACAACAGCGGCGAAATCATCGCCGACCTGACCGAGCATGGCCAGACCGTGCTGCTCGCGAAGGGCGGCGATGGCGGTTGGGGCAACATCCATTTCAAGTCTTCCACCAACCGGGCGCCGCGCCAGAAGACCGATGGCAAGCCGGGCGAGCAGCGGGAGCTGAAGCTGGAGCTCAAAGTCCTGGCCGACGTCGGCTTGCTCGGCATGCCGAATGCCGGGAAGTCGACCCTGATTACCGCGGTATCGAACGCCAGGCCGAAGGTCGCCGACTATCCGTTCACTACCTTGCATCCCAACCTGGGCGTGGTGCGGGTGAGCCATGAAAAGAGCTTCGTCATCGCCGACATTCCCGGGCTGATCGAGGGAGCCGCCGAAGGCGCGGGCCTGGGTCACCAGTTCCTGCGGCATCTGCAGCGTACCCGCCTGCTGCTGCATATCGTCGACCTGGCGCCGTTCGAAGATACGGTGGATCCCGTCAAGGAAGCCAAGGCGATCGTCAAGGAACTGAAGAAGTACGATGAAAGCTTGTTCGCCAAGCCGCGCTGGCTGGTGCTGAACAAGCTTGACATGGTGCCGGAAGCGGAGCGCGCGAAGCGGGTAAAGGATTTTCTCAAGCGCTTCGGCTGGAAGGGGCGGGTGTTCGAGATCTCGGCGCTGACCCGCGACGGCTGTGAAGACCTGGTTACCGCCGTCTACGATTACCTGGCGGAGCAGCGCGAGCACGAGCAGCGGGCGGAAGAAACGCGGGTGGTGGCGGAGGTGCGCGGCATCGCGTCGATCGACCCGGACGACCCTCGCTTCAAAGTCGTGGAATAATTCTGCCGGGTGGCGCCATCAGCCGCCGCAACGGGAAAGCTATGGACTCGGTTATTCGAAACGCGCGCCGTCTGATCGTCAAGGTCGGTTCGTCGCTGGTCACCAACGACGGCAAGGGACTGGATGCAAACGCCATCGCCAAATGGGCGGAGCAGATCGCCCTCTTGCGCGCGCTCGGCAAGGAAGTCGTGCTGGTCAGCTCCGGCGCGATCGCGGAGGGGATGCAGCGGCTCGGCTTCGAGAAGCGGCCCACCGGTGTCCACGAATTGCAGGCCTGCGCCGCGGTCGGGCAAATGGGCCTGGCGCAGATATACGAATCCAGCTTCCGGAAATTCGGCCTCGGCACCGCCCAGGTGCTGTTGACGCATGCCGACCTGGCCGACCGCGAACGCTACCTGAACGCGCGTTCCACGCTGTTTACCGTGTGGCGCCTGGGCGTTGTTCCCATCATCAACGAAAACGACACGGTGGTCACCGATGAAATCAAGTTCGGCGACAACG
>CBIHOK010000253.1:0-3677 GCA_966211575.1 uncultured Noviherbaspirillum sp. | reverse complement strand
GCATGTGCGACATCATCATGATCCGCACCTTCGGCCAGGACATCATCGAGCGCTTCGCCGCCCATTCGCGCGTGCCCGTCATCAACGGCCTGACCAACGAACACCATCCGTGCCAGGTGCTGGCCGACGTGTTCACCTACATCGAACACCGCGGCTCGATCGCCGGCAAGACGGTCGCCTGGATCGGTGACGCCAACAACATGCTGTATTCCTGGCTGCAGGCGGCGCAGGTGTTCGGCTTCCATGTCAACGTGTCCACTCCCAAGGGCTATGAAATCGACCGGACGCTGGTCGCCCCGGGCAATGCGAACTACACGGTGTTCACCGCCCCCGCCGACGCCTGCGACGGCGCCGACCTGGTGACCACCGACGTCTGGACCAGCATGGGCTACGAAGAAGAGAACGCGGCGCGCCTGAAAGCGTTCGACGGCTGGATCGTCGATGCCGAGAAGATGAGGCGGGCCCGGCCCGATGCGCTGTTCATGCACTGCCTGCCCGCCCACCGCGGCGAGGAAGTCTCCGCCGAAGTAATCGACGGCCCGCAGTCGGTGGTGTGGGATGAAGCCGAAAACCGCCTGCACGTGCAAAAGGCGCTGCTCGAATACCTGCTGCTGGGCAGGCTCGGCTGAGCGCCGCTCTTCGTTGATCGTTTTCCCTACTTATCCTCCCCTTTCAAGCACATCAAGCAGAAATCATGTCGACCATCCTCCAGTCCGTCCCCGTCAATCAGAAAGTGGGCATCGCCTTTTCCGGCGGGCTCGACACTAGCGCAGCCTTGCACTGGATGCGCCAGAAAGGCGCGATTCCGTATGCCTATACCGCCAACCTCGGCCAGCCCGACGAACCCGATTACGACGCGATCCCGAAAAAGGCGAAGCTGTACGGTGCCGAACAGGCACGCCTGATCGATTGCCGCGAGCAGCTGGTGGCCGAAGGCATCGCCGCCCTGCAAAGCGGTGCCTTCCATATCTCCACCGCTGGCATCACCTACTTCAACACCACGCCGCTGGGCCGCGCGGTGACCGGCACCATGCTGGTCGCGGCGATGCAGGAAGACCAGGTCGACATCTGGGGCGACGGCAGTACCTTCAAGGGCAACGATATCGAGCGCTTCTACCGCTACGGCCTGCTGGTGAATCCGGCGCTGAGGATCTACAAACCCTGGCTCGACGACCGCTTCATCCAGGAACTCGGCGGCCGCAAGGAAATGTCGGAATTCCTGATCAAATCCGGCTTCGATTACAAGATGTCGGTCGAGAAGGCGTATTCGACCGACTCCAACATGCTGGGTGCGACGCACGAGGCGAAAGACCTCGAACACCTGAGCAGCGGCATGAAGATCGTCGAACCGATCATGGGCGTCGCGTTCTGGCGCGACGACGTCGAGATCAAGCGCGAGGAAGTCAGCGTGCGTTTCGAGGAAGGCCGCCCGGTCGCGCTCAACGGCGTCACCTTTGCGAACGCGGTCGACCTGATGCTGGAAGCGAACCGCATCGGCGGCCGCCACGGCCTCGGCATGAGCGACCAGATCGAAAACCGCATCATCGAAGCGAAGAGCCGCGGCATCTACGAAGCCCCCGGACTGGCGCTGCTGTTCATCGCCTACGAGCGCCTGGTGACCGGCATTCACAACGAAGACACCATCGAGCAATACCGCGAAAACGGCCACAAGCTCGGACGCCTGCTGTACCAGGGCCGCTGGTTCGACCCGCAGGCGATCATGCTGCGCGAAGCGTCGCAGCGCTGGGTGGCGCGCGCGATCACCGGCGAAGTCACGCTGGAACTGCGGCGCGGCAACGATTACTCGATCCTGAACACCGAGTCGCCCAACCTGACCTATCACCCGGACCGCCTGACCATGGAAAAGGGCGAGGGCGCGTTCACGCCGCAGGATCGCATCGGCCAGCTGACGATGCGCAACCTCGACATCACCGACACCCGCGACAAGCTCGGCATCTACGGCAAGGCCGGCCTGCTGTCCGCCAATCCGTCGGTGGCGCTGCCGCGCCTCGGCAAGAACAGCGACCAATAACGAAAACTTCTCCTCTATCAGGCACTACTCCATGACCACACAATTCGATAATGTCTCCGTCGTCACCAAGGCCAACCTCTATTTCGACGGCAAATGCGTGTCCCACACGGTGCTGCTCGGGAACGGCAGCAAGGTCACGATCGGCGTGATCTTTCCGTCCTCTCTGACCTTTGGCACGGGCGCGCCGGAACGGATGGAACTGAATGCCGGCAAATGCCGCATCCGGATGAAGGGTGAAGAAGAATGGAAGACCTACGAAGGCGGCCAGAGCTTCGACGTGCCGGGCAACGCGAGCTTCGATATCGAAACACTGGAAACCCTGGATTACGTCTGCCACTATCTGCCGGCCTGATCCGACTGTCTTTTTCAAATCGGCCGTTCTCGGAAGCACAAAAATTCCCGCTCGCGCGGGAATTTTTTTGTAGATCGGCGTTAGCCCGACGGACCCAGACCAAGCGGCACTACACGAAGACCGGCTCCGGTTCCAGCCGTACACCGAAGCGGGCCTGCACATCCGACTGGATCGCGGCAGCCAGCCGCGTCACGTCGGCGCCCCGCGCGCCGCCCCGGTTCACCAGCACCAGCGCCTGTTTTTCATAGACGCCGGCCGCACCCAGGCTCCGGCCCTTCCAGCCGCATTGATCGATCAGCCAGCCGGCTGCCAGCTTGTAGCGGCCATCGGCTTGCGGATAGCTCACCATGTGCGGATATTGGGCCAGCAGCGCATCGCGCTGGCTCGCCGATACCAGCGGATTCTTGAAAAAACTGCCGGCGTTGCCGATCGCCGCCGGGTCGGGCAGCTTGCGGCGGCGGATCGCGATCACCGCATCGCTGATGTCCTGCGCGCTCGGTGCGGCAATGGCGGCCGCTTCCAGCTCGCGTGCCAGTTCCGCATACTGCAGGTTCGGCTGCCACGCTTTCGGCAATGCGAAAGTCACGTCGAGAATCACCGCCCGTTCGCGCCACGCATGCTTGAACACGCTGTCGCGATAGCCGAAAGCGCAGCCGGCCCGGTCCAGCTCGAACATGTCGCCGCTATCGAAGTCGAACGCGGTCAGGCAATGGAAACGGTCCTGCAGCTCCACGCCGTAGGCGCCGATGTTCTGGATCGGCGCCGCGCCCACGCTGCCCGGAATCAATGACAGGTTTTCCAGCCCGCCCAGCCCCTGCCGCAACGTCCACAGCACGAAGCGATGCCAGTTCTCGCCGGCGGCGGCACGGATATAGACCGCGCTGTCGTCTTCCCCGACTTGCTCGATTCCGGTACTGCACATGTGCAGCACCAGGCCCGGGAAATCACGCGTCAGCAACAGGTTGCTGCCGCCGCCGAGCACCAGCCTGGGCATGCTTGCCAGGTTGGCATCGGCCCTTGCCGCACGCAGCATGTCGATTGATGTCACCTGCAGGTAAGCGGCGGCAAGCGCGTCGATGCCGAACGTGTTCAGGGCGCGCAGCGAATGCTTGCGCCGGAGGGGAAGATCGATGCTCATAGGGCTGCGATTATAAACAGAGTCGCCGCCCTGCCCGCTCACTTGACCGGCGGCGCGCTATTCGATCCAGCTCAGGCCCTGGCGTACCGGCAGTGCCAGCGCGGCGTCCGGCCCCCAGCTGCCGGCACTGTAACTGCGAGGAGGTTCCGCCAGAG
>CBIHOK010000252.1:0-3731 GCA_966211575.1 uncultured Noviherbaspirillum sp. | reverse complement strand
GCCGATCGAGGGGCCGGCGTCTTGTGCCGGCGGCGTTCCGGGCGCGGCACCGTCGCGTGCAGCGGGCTGCACCGGTTCGCTGTCCGGCATGCGCGCCGCGACCCGGCCTTTCAGCTTTTCGTAGGCGGACTCGCGGTCCACGGTCTTCTCGTATACCCCGGCAACCACCGAACTGGCGATGATCGCCGCCCGCTCGGCCTCGCTTACCGGACCGATGCGGGAAGCAGGCGGCACGATGAACGCGCGCTCGACCATTGCCGGGCGGCCGTGCTCGTCGAGGAAGGATACCAACGCCTCGCCCACTCCCAGCTCGGTGATCGCCTGCGCGGTATCGATTGCCGGATTGGGACGGAACGTTTCGGCCGCAGCCTGCACCGCCTTCTGGTCGCGCGGGGTGTAGGCGCGCAATGCGTGCTGCACGCGGTTGCCGAGCTGACCAAGCACGGTGTCGGGAATGTCGATCGGATTCTGGGTGACGAAGTAGACGCCGACGCCCTTGGAACGGATCAGCCGCACCACCTGTTCGATCTTCTGCAGCAGCGGCTTCGGCGCCTCGTCGAACAGCAGGTGCGCCTCGTCGAAGAAGAATGCCAGCCTGGGCTTGTCGAGATCGCCCACTTCCGGCAGGCGCTCGTACAGCTCGGCCAGCATCCACAGCAGGAAGATCGCGTACAGGCGCGGCGATTCGAGCAGCTTGTCGGCGGCGAGGATGTTGACCACCCCCTTGCCGTTGCCATCGGTCTGCATGAAATCGTCGAGATTGAGCATCGGTTCGCCGAAGAAGCGGTCGCCGCCCTGCTCTTCGATGGTCAGCAGTCCGCGCTGGATCGCACCGACGCTGGCAGCGGAAACGTTGCCGTATTCGGACTGGAATTCGGCTGCGTTGTCGCCCACATGCTGCAGCATCGCCCGCAGATCCTTGGTGTCGAGCAGCAACAGGCCGTGGTCGTCGGCGATCTTGAACACCAGTTGCAGCACGCCCTGCTGCACCTCGTTCAGGTTGAGCATGCGCGCCAGCAACAGCGGCCCGAGGTCGGATACGGTGGCGCGCACCGGATGCCCTTTTTCGCCGAACACATCCCAGAACGTGACCGGGCAGCCGGCCCATTGCGGTACCGGCAGCTTGAGCGCAGCCAGCCTTTCCTTCAGCTTGGGCGTCAGCGAGCCCGGCTCGGCCAGTCCCGACAGGTCGCCCTTGACGTCGGCCATGAAGACCGGCACGCCGATGCCGGACAGCGCCTGCGCGATGACTTGCAAGGTGACGGTCTTGCCGGTGCCGGTGGCGCCGGTGATGCAGCCATGGCGATTGACCAGGCTTGGCAACAAGGCAATTTCCTTGTCGCCGCTAACAGCGATCGGGAGCGGATTCGGCATTGTCGGAGGGTATCGTGACGAGATTTTCAGAGGGGGCGATATGGTAAAATTGTAGATTGATTTCCGGCCGCGGAACCAGCTATTTCGGACCCTTCGTGTCCGGAATCAGTGCCGCGGCCTCGTCACCTTCACTCCTGGAAAGACTTGCGATGGCTGGACACAGTAAATGGGCCAATATTAAGCACAAGAAAGCCGCGACCGATGCGAAGCGCGGCAAGATCTGGACGCGCCTGATCAAGGAAATCACGGTCGCGGCCCGCCTCGGCGGCGGCGACATCGCAAGCAATCCGCGCCTGCGGCTGGCAGTCGACAAGGCGGCCGACGCCAACATGCCGAAAGACAACGTAAACCGTGCGATCCAGCGCGGCACCGGCGGCCTGGAAGGCGCGAACTACGAGGAAATCCGCTACGAAGGTTACGGCATCAACGGCGCGGCGATCATCGTCGATTGCCTGACCGACAACCGGGTGCGCACGGTGGCCGAAGTCCGCCATGCGTTTTCCAAGTTCGGCGGCAACATGGGCACCGAGGGTTCGGTCGCGTTCCTGTTCAAGCATTGCGGCCAGCTGCTGTTCGCGCCCGGCACCGACGAAGACGCGCTGATGGAAGCGGCGCTGGAAGCCGGCGCCGAAGACGTGGTCACCGACGACGAGGGCGGCATCGAAGTGCTGACGGCGCCGCACGATTTTTCCGCGGTGCGCGAAGCGCTGGAAAAAGCCGGCTTCAAGCCGGAAATGGCGGAAGTGACGATGAAGCCGTCGACCGAAACGGTATTTACCGGCGACGACGCGGCCAGGATGCAGAAACTGCTGGATGCGCTGGAAAACCTGGACGACGTGCAAGAGGTGTACAGCAACGCGGTGATCGAGGAATGAGCGAACATCGGCACTCGCAGTACCGGATTCAAGCTGGGCGGGCCGCGGCGCCCGCAACCCGTGCGGGTTCAGCGCCGCACTTCTGACAGGGCACCAATCTTTCCATGAAAATTCTCGTAGTCGGTTCAGGCGGTCGCGAACACGCACTGGCCTGGAAGCTTGCGCAATCCGAGCGCATCCAGATGGTCTATGTGGCCCCGGGCAACGGCGGCACCGCGCTCGACGGGCGGCTGAAGAACGTCGACATCACCGATCCGACCTGGCTGGCCCAGTTCGCGCTGAAGGAACACATCGGGCTGACCGTGGTCGGTCCCGAAGTGCCGCTGGCGGCCGGCATCGTGAACATCTTCCGCGAGCACGGCCTGAAGATATTCGGCCCCACCCGTGAAGCCGCGCAGCTGGAAAGCTCGAAGGATTTCGCGAAGGCGTTCATGAAGCGCCACCGGATCCCGACCGCCGACTACCAGACCTTCTCCGACCTGCAAGCCGCGCGCCGCTACATCACGCAGAAAGGCGCCCCGATCGTGATCAAGGCCGACGGCCTCGCAGCCGGCAAGGGCGTGGTGGTGGCGATGACGGTGGAAGAAGGGCTGGCGGCGGTTGACATGATGCTGTCGGATAACAAACTGGGCGATGCGGGCGCGCGCGTCGTGATCGAGGAATTTCTGGACGGCGAAGAAGCGAGCTTCATCGTGATGGTGGACGGCAAGCACGTGCTGCCGCTGGCCACCAGCCAGGACCACAAGCGCCTGAAAGACCACGACGAAGGCCCGAACACGGGCGGCATGGGCGCCTACTCGCCCGCTCCTATCGTCACGCCGTCGCTGCACGCGCGCATCATGCGCGAAATCATCAACCCGACCGTGCTCGGCATGACCAAGGACGGGATTCCGTTCACCGGTTTCCTGTATGCCGGCCTGATGATCGATGCCAAGGGCAATCCGAAGACGCTGGAATTCAACTGCCGGATGGGCGACCCGGAAACCCAGCCGATCATGGCACGCCTGAAGACCGACCTGGTCAACGTGATGGAACACGCGGTCAACGGCACGCTCGACAAGGTGGAGCTCGAATGGGATCGCCGCACCGCGCTGGGCGTGGTGATGGCCGCGGCGGGTTATCCGGATGCGCCGCGCAAGGGCGACGTGATTACCGGGATACCGGAGCAAAGCGCGGATAGCGTTACCTTTCATGCTGGTACCAGGCTGATCGACGGCAAATTGCAGACGGCGGGCGGGCGCGTGCTATGCGTGGTGGGACTGGGGGATAGCGTGCGGATGGCGCAGAAGCATGCGTACGATGCGGTAGAGCGGATTCATTTCGATGGGGCGCAGTATCGGCGGGATATCGGGTGGCGGGCGTTGAAGCGGCCGGGGTAGGCTGGGGTTGTTCTTGAACGCAGCTGGTTGGTGAATTTTGGGGCTTGCGCTTCGTGGTGAGTAGCCGGGGGCGGCCCGGCAGCCGCTCACTTTCTTTGTCTCG
>CBIHOK010000251.1:0-3754 GCA_966211575.1 uncultured Noviherbaspirillum sp. | reverse complement strand
CCATCCGCTGCATGTGATAGATGTCGTACTGCAGGTAGATGTTGCTCGATCCGGTGTCCTTGATCAGGTCGATGGCCTGGCGCGTGCCGGACAGGTAGAAGCCCGGAATGTCGAAGGTATTGATCGGCTCGATCAGCAGCCGGATCCTGTTTTCCTTCAGCATGTCGGCAGCGAATCGCAGGTTCTCGACCACGGTCTTGCGCATCGTGTCTTCGTCCACGCCCTGCGGCCGGATCCCGATTAGACAGTTCAGCTGCTTCACGCCCAGCGCTTTCGCGTAGCGGATCGCTTCGCCCACGCCTTCCTGGAATTCGCCGACCCGGTCCGGATGGCAGGCGATGCCGCGCTCGCCCGCCTCCCAGTTGCCGGCCGGCAGGTTGTGCAGGACCAGGTCGAGCTGGTAGGTGTTGAGCCGGTCCGCGATCTGGTCTGCGTGGAACGCATAGGGGAACAGGAATTCCACGCCGCGAAAGCCGGCCCGGGCGGCGGCCTCGAAGCGGTCCATGAAGGGATGCTCGTTGAACAGCATCGTCAGGTTTGCTGCAAGTTTCGTCATGTCTTCTCCAGTATCCTCAATCCAGCAATACGATCGCGGTCGGCGCATCGCCCGGCGTTTCGGCCAGGTCTTCGAACTCGTTGACCTTGTCGATCTCGGTGCCCATCGCGATATTCGTCACCCGCTCGAGAATGATCTCAACCACCACCGGCACCCGGTGCTCGCGCATCCAGGCGCGCGCCTGGCCGAACGCATCCTGGATATCTTCCGGTCGCGTCACGCGGATCGCCTTGCAGCCCAGCCCTTCGACCACCGCGACGTGATCGACGCCATAGCCGTGCAGTTCCGGCGCGTTGATGTTCTCGAACGAGAGCTGCACGCAATAGTCCATGTCGAAGCCGCGTTGGGCCTGGCGGATCAGGCCCAGGTAGGAGTTGTTCACGACCACGTGCAGGTAAGGCAGCTTGAACTGGGCGCCCACCGCCAGTTCCTCGATCATGAACTGGAAATCGTAGTCGCCGGAAATCGCCACCACCTGCCGCTCCGGATCCGCGGCGCAGACGCCGAGCGCGGCCGGCACGGTCCAGCCCAGCGGGCCGGCCTGGCCGCAGTTGATCCAGTGACGCGGCTGGTACACGTGCAGGAATTGCGCGGCCGCGATCTGCGATAGGCCGATCGTGCTGACATAGCAGGTGTCGCGGCCGAATGCGCGGTTCATCTCTTCATACACGCGCTGCGGCTTGATCGGCGCATTGTCGAAATGGGTGCGGCGCAGCAGCGTGCGCTTGCGCTCCTGGCATTGCGCGACCCAGCTGCGGCGATCCTTGAGCTTGCCGGCCGCCTGCCATTCCCTGGCGACTTCGACGAACAGCTTCAGCGCGGCGCCGGCATCCGACACGATGCCGAGGTCGGGACCGAACACGCGCCCGATCTGGGTCGGCTCGATATCGACGTGCACGAACTTGCGTCCCTTGGTGAACACCTCGACCGAACCAGTGTGGCGGTTGGCCCAGCGGTTGCCGATGCCGAGCACGAAATCGGATTCGAGCATGGTGGCGTTGCCGTAGCGGTGGCTGGTCTGCAGCCCGACCATGCCGGCCATCAGCGGATGGTCGTCGGCAATCGTGCCCCAGCCCATCAGCGTGGGGATGACCGGCACGCCGACCGTCTCGGCAAACTCGACCAGCAGCGCCGATGCATCGGCATTGATGATACCGCCGCCGGCAGTGATCAGCGGCCGCTCGGCCTCGTTCAGCATCGCCAGCGCCTTCTCGATCTGGGCGCGGGTCGCGGCCGGCTTGTAGACCGGCAGCGGCTCATAGGTGTCCGGGTCGAATTCGATCTCGGCCACCTGCACGTCGAACGGCAGGTCGATCAGCACCGGGCCCGGACGGCCGGAGCGCATCAGGTGAAACGCCTGCTGGAACACGCGCGGCACCAGCGCCGGCTCGCGCACGGTGACCGCCCACTTAGTCACCGGCTTCGCGATCGACTCGATGTCGACCGCCTGGAAATCTTCCTTATACAGCCGTGCGCGCGGCGCCTGGCCGGTGATGCACAGGATAGGAATCGAATCGGCCTGGGCCGAATACAGTCCGGTGATCATGTCGGTGCCGGCCGGCCCCGAGGTGCCGATGCAGACGCCGATATTGCCGGCCCGCGCGCGGGTGTATCCTTCCGCCATGTGCGCCGCGCCCTCCACGTGGCGCGCCAGCACGTGAGCGACGCTGCCGCGCTTGCGCATCGCCGCGTAGAACGGATTGATTGCGGCGCCGGGCACGCCGAACGCCTGCACGATGCCTTCCTTTTCCAACACGTGGATCGCTGCTTCCGCTGCCGTCATTTTTGCCATCATTCCTCCGGATGCCAGATGTGAAATTCGATGGGGAAATGCTATAGGCAAAGCTTTGGTTTGATAAGAACATAAATAATCTGTTTATTCGATACTCCAGGTATGGAATAATCGGAAATCAGGCAGAAAACCAAGGTCGTAACGGGCAGCGCACATGGACAAGTTCAAACAGATCGAAGCCTTCGTCAGCGTGGTCGACAAGGGCAGCATGGCGCGTGCCGCGCTCGAACAGCACATCACGCCGGTGATGCTGGGCCGGCGCATCGACGCGCTGGAAAAGCGGCTGGGCGTCAAGCTCCTGCACCGCACCACCCGGCACCTGACGCTGACCGAGGAAGGCACGGTATTCCTCGACCATTGCCGCAAGCTGCTGGGCGAACTCGACCACGCGGAGAAAATCATTTCCGAAGGCCGCCACAAGGCGACCGGCCACCTGGTGGTATCGGCCCCGGCCGCTTACGGACGCAAGCACGTGGCGCCGCATGCGCCGGCCTTTCTGGCCGAGAATCCCGACGTGCGCATTTCCTTCAACCTGACCGACCGCGTGGTCGACCTGGTGCGCGAAGGCTACGACCTGTCGATCCGCATCGGCGGTGCGATCGACCCCAACTTCGTCGCCGTCAAGCTGGCTGGCAACCGGCGCGTGGTGTGCGGCACGCCACAATACTTCGAGCGGCATGGCATCCCGCGCACGCTGGAAGACCTGGAACAGCACAACTGCCTGGCATTCAACCTGCAGGGCGGCCAGCAGCGCGGCTGGTACTTCCAGCAGAACGGCAAGCCGGTCACCATCAAGGTCAACGGCAATCTCGATTGCAACGACGGCGAACTGCTGCATCGCTGGGGCTGCGAAAGCCTGGGACTGGCGTGGCGCTCGACCTGGGAAATCCAGAACGAGCTGGCGTCCGGCGCCCTGATCACGGTGCTGGACGACTATGCGCTGGACAACTACGACATCATGGCGGTCTATCCGCAGCAGCGACACCTGCCGGCCAAGATACGGTTCTTCATCGACATGCTGAAGGAAACCTATGCGCAGCCGGGGTATTGGACGCGCGGATGAATTCGTTCCTGGTGCGGCGGGCGCCGCACCGCGGTGAGAGTACCGAAAGCTGGCCAGCCGCGGCGGCGGCGAGGCCAGCAAACGGCGGTTCAGGCCGGGACTGCCGCGCGCGCGGCCTTGTCTTCCGCCTTGCAGCAAAAGCTCACGCTGGTGTCAGCCATCGCACCGACTTTGTCTTCCGCCTTACAGCAGAAGCTCACGCTGGTGTCGGCCATCGCACCAACCTTGTCCTCTGCCTTGCAGCAGAAGCTCACGCTGGTGTCAGCCATCGCACCAACCTTGTCCTCCGCCTTGCAGCAGAAGCTCACGCTGGTGTCGGCCATCGCACCAACCTTGTCCTCCG
>CBIHOK010000250.1:0-3762 GCA_966211575.1 uncultured Noviherbaspirillum sp. | reverse complement strand
ACTACTCAAACCCCCCCCACCCCGGGCGGGGGGCCTTTCCCCCCCCAACCCGGAGGGCCGGCCCGTGTTCGGCCGCATTGCGGTGTTGCGAGTCCCTTGCGTGGATGACCACGCGGCGGGCTCCGCGCCTTGCACTGCGACCGAACACGGGCCGGCGCGGGGCCATTTCCTACTGGGATAGGTTCTTAGCCGGCAGGCACGAAAGGCAATGCCGCGGCCTTCAGAATTTCACGGATCACGCACTGCTGTACCGCCGGATGAAAACCGAGTGCGACGTGGCCAATACCGCAAAATTCGATGTTGGTGGCACCCTCCAGATGCGACGACGCTTGCGGCGCAACGATATTGTCGTGATGCGAGTAGAGGGAGACGAACAACCGGTAGCGCGACTTCTCTTCCTGGGCCGACAGTTCGCGTAGCCATTCGCTCGCCAATCCTTCCTGTTCGCTCGCGATCCAGCGCATCTGCGCGGTGTTGATTCCGATACCGAAGCGCGCGAGCGCCGTTCCATGGTGCGGCGTGCCAAGCGTGATCGCTTTTGCGATGCGGGCCTCTCCATGCGCCCGCAGGTAGGCGCGGGCGGCCAGCCCTCCCATACTGTGGGCAACGATGACGATGTGCCGGCAACCCGATTCGCGGCACATGTTTTCGACCGCCGCATGGATCAGCGGCACATAGTCGTCGATGCCGCTCGCGATCGGTTCCAGGTTGATCGCGCGGTGAGCGATGCCGGCGTTTCGCAATATCTCGCTCATCGGTCGCCAATAGCCGCTGTTGCACGCATAGCCATGCAGCAGCAGCACGGGCCGGGTGCGCGGAGCAGGGACGGCAACCGTTGAAAATGCGCGGAATGGCATCAGCCAGGATGAAGCGAGCATCGAGGCTCCGAACTCGCCGAAAAACAGGGCGCATGCGCGGCGCCAGTCCAGGCGGCACGCAGGCGGCGTTTTGCTGCGATAGTGCCATGCGGTCGCAAAATTGTGTGCGACGATCAGCAGGCGCAGCAGCAGGATGCCGCCAAGAGCGAGAGGCAGCGCCGCCATTGCGGGCACCTGCAGCCGAATCACGCAGAATCGGGCCAGCGCCACGGTCGCCAGCAGCTGGAGCAGAAGCAGTATTCGGGTGAGGCGGGCGATCATGGATGGCTGCGGAATATCGGCAACGGTGAACACCGTTCCCTATCCGCCGCGGCGGCGGCATCCAATCGCGGTTGCGCGGGCGCGCGGGCGGAAGTCCGACATATTCGGTCGCTTCAAGCGTTGCCGGACGAAGTTGAGCGCGGTACCTGCTGCGGGACCGGGACAGTGCTGGCGATCCGGGTGCCGGCGAGGCGGTCGTGGAGAAACTGTCGATGCGGATCCAGATATATCGTCAATGCCCACAGCAGGACATTGGCAATCGGAAACAAAGTCAGCATCCAGTGGCGTGCACCGAATTCCCAGGCCAGCGCCAGCCCCGGAATGATCCAGAGCCATGTCAGCAGGAAGCGGGCCAGCCCACGTGCCAGCCCCACTTTCCCGCCGTCACGAGACTCCAGTTTCAAATGCCAGGTCTTCATCGCCAGCGTCTGTCCGCCGTGGGTCCAGAAACCGACGAAGTAGACAGCCACCACGAGAAACAACCATTCCTGCAGATAATGGCGCAGATGCAGTGCATTCCTTTGTTGCAGCAGGGTGGAAAACAACAAGGCTGATACGAACAACACGCCAAACAGCAGCATTGATTCGTATAGCATGCTGGCCAGTCGGCGCTTCAGGGACGGAGTGGGGATGGTCAGAGTGGGGATAGTCAATGTGATCGTCTATTTCTGGATGGAGGGGGAAGGTTCGATGGCCGATGCGCTCGCTGCGCCCGGCGTGACGGAGCGTTCGAGCATTCGCTTCGGCGCCGACTTGATGGGCGGCAGCGTCTTGTGATTCCGGGCTTGGGCCGGCGTGGGTATGGCCGCAACATGCTTCTTGCGCGATGCAGCTGCGGCCAGCTTGCGTTTCTGTTCTTCCGGTAGTTGCTGGTACTTCTGCCACTGCGCCGATTTCTGCGCCCGGTTCAGGCGCTTGGCACGCGCATAGCTTTCGCGCGCCAGGCGGCGCTGTTCGGGAGTCAGCTTGGCCCACTCGTCCATCCGTTTTTGCAGACGCTCCTGTTCATCCGGCTTCATCGACGAGAAACGGTTGCCGATCGTTAGCCATTTGCGACGACGAAAACCGTCCATCCTGTCCCATTCCGAAGCCAGCGGCGCCAAAGCCTTTTGCTGCGCCGGCGTGAGCTGGCTCCAGCGCGGTTCCGCCGCGGTATGCAAGCGGGTTGCCGCGGTGCTCTTTCCGGCATTCGCGGGCCGCGCTGCGGGTGTCTGGGCAAATCCGGGCAAGGATAGGGAAGAAAGTGCGGTCATCAATGCGAGCGCCGAAAAAAACGCCGCCCGCAGATTGCGGGCGGGGGGCAGGGCTTTACTGCTTCGCATGTCAGTCGACTCGCTTCGCCAGATAGGCATTGAATCCGTGATCCAGGTAGGCTGACAGCGGCAATTCGTCCGACAATACTGCCGCATCGATCTCGGCGGTTTCGCGAATGCGGCGTTGCTTTTCATGATGATAAATCCCGGTCAACCCGAGTGCCACCACAATCAGCGGCAACACCAGGCCCATGCGCGCCAGCCAGGGCAAGTGGTCGTCCACCAGATTGCCCGCGTGGCCGGCGAGCACGCGCGGCGTGGCCATGATGCGAATCGGCCATTCCTTCTTCTTGCGGGCAAGCGCGGTCTTGCGCGCTGCTGCCAGTCGGTCGGTGGTGCTTGCCGGAAGATTTTCCGCGCTTTCGTTCAGTGCATGCCTGACCTTGTAGGCAAAATTCAGTTCTCTGGTATTCATAAGGTAATTCCTCTGGCTCTCAGTGCCTGGGCCAGGCTGTGCGTCGCGCGCGAACAGTGGGTTTTGACGCTACCCTCCGAACACCCCATTGCGGCGGCCGTTTCAGCGACATCCATGTCCTGCCAATAACGCATGAGGAAGGCTTCCCGTTGACGCGTCGGCAGTTTCTGTATCTCCTGCTCGATCACTGCCAGCACCTGGTCCCGTTCGACCTTGTCGGCGCTTGATTCCGCAGCCTGCGACCCCTGTTCGGCCTCGAAGGTTTCCAGAGGGTCGAAATTATCATGATCGTCGCTGTCGCTTACCATCCCGGAAAACAGGCTGATCCAGCTTCCGCGCACCTTTTCGCGGCGAAAATAGTCGTGGATCGTGTTTTGCAGTATCCGCTGGAACAGCAGCGGCAATTCGGCCGCCGGCTTGTCCCCGTATTTTTCAGCGAGCTTGATCATTGCATCTTGAACAATATCGAGCGCCGCTTCATCCTTGCGGACTGCAAACGCTGCCTGTTTGAAGGCACGTCGCTCCACGTTTTCCAGGAAATCGGAAAGTTCTTTGTCGGTTGCCATGCATTGCGGCGAGCTGTTGTCTGACTGCCGCGGCATGTGCCAGCCGGGAGCTGCCGAGAGAGTTTGTTCAAAACTGTGCGCATGCTAGCAAAAAAGGTCGTTATTGTGGGCATTTTTTGCCGAAAACGCTTGATTTCAAAAGGAATTGGCTGAATTTCACTTGACCAAAATGGTGCGACGCATTAACTTAACAGTCCCTTCGAACCCGGAGGGAAATGTCTTTTCGCGCGGCCCATGATGCCGCCCTTCGATCAGACGCGCATTAGAGGGTGTTATGAACTGTTTTGGGGGTCGCGCAGCCCCGGAAACCGGTCGGATACCAGGCGCAG
>CBIHOK010000249.1:0-3835 GCA_966211575.1 uncultured Noviherbaspirillum sp. | reverse complement strand
GAGGCCGTCGGCCCGGAACTCCGGGCCGCAAACGGAAAGCCGTCCGTGGCACCCCCCCGGACGGCGTTCTGTCTTGTGCGGCAAGCGCGGCAATGGCCGGCCCGGCCGGCATCGCTTCTATGCGCGCCGTTGCGCTGTCTGCCCGTTGCCGGCCGGTGAATCATGCCCGTGCGCCGTCGCTTCCGACACCGGCGACAGCGGCGATAGATGGAAGCAGTAGCCGTTCTTGCCGCGATTCTTTGCGCGATACATCGCGTCGTCGGCATGCCTGAGCAGCGTTTGCGCGTCGCCACCGTCCCAGGGAAAGAAGCTGATGCCGATGCTCGCACTCAGCGAGCATGTGGTGCCGCCGACGATGACTGGCGCCGCAGCTGCATCCAGTAGCTTCTGCGCCACTTCGCCCACGCCGGCACGTTCGCCGGTTTCCTCTATCAGCACGTAGAATTCGTCGCCTCCCATGCGGGCGATCTTGTCGGTGCTTCTCAGCGTTCCGCGCAATCGGCCGGCCACTTCCTGCAATACCTGGTCGCCAGCCGTATGTCCGAGGGTGTCGTTGACCTCCTTGAAGCTGTCGAGATCCAGAAACAGCACTGCGAAGCTTGTCCCGTGCCGTTTTGCCGATTTCAGCGCCAGGTCCAGATATTCGCGGAACAGGAAGCGGTTCGGCAGCGACGTTAGTCCATCGTAGTAGGCGAGGCGGCGGATTCTTTCTTCGGACCGCTTGCGTTCCTCGATATCCGAAAACGTTCCTACCATGCGCAACGCCCGGCCATCGGTCGTACGTTCGACTACCGTGCCGCGGATTTCCACCCAGTGCCAGCCAAGAACGGCATCCAGCAGACGTATTTCGATCTGATAAAAAGTGCTTTCGCCATTGCCGTTTCCTTTCAGGGCGCAGTGCAGCCTGTTGCGAAAATGCTCGCGATCATCCGGATGAAGGAGGGCAGCTACTGCCGTTGAGCGCCAGGTGTTGCCGGCGTCGAGCGGAATGCCGGCCAGATTCTCGGCAAAATCGCCGCTGAAATGAAGCTCGTCGGTCGCAATCTGCCAGTCATAGGCGATCTGGCGCGAACTCTCCAGTGCAAGGCTGAGATTATCAGGCGAGATCGTCGAGCAGTGTCCAGCGTGCTTGTTTCGAGCGGGTGTGACGGCCATATTGAGGAGCTCCATGTCCTTGGTCTCGATGGGTGATATTGCCCATTGGAAATGGCGGCTGTTGATTAAGTTCCCACTTGATTTGTAAGCACGGAAACAAATTGTTTATTTTTCCGGGCTCTCCGTTCCGCCCTTGACAAGCCTTCCGGCAAGCGCTTCTCCCTCGTCGTAAAATGCCCCCTTTGTCATTCATCCGAGGTCTGCAATGAAAGCAATCGAGATTACCCGGCCCGGCCCTCCCGACGTATTGCAGTTGTGCGAGCGTCCGATGCCCCAGCCGAAGGCCGGCGAGGTGCTGATCAAGGTGCATGCCGCGGGCGTCAACCGCCCTGACGTGCTACAGCGCTTGGGCCACTATCCGGTCCCTCCGGGTGCTTCCGACTTGCCGGGCCTGGAAGTGGCCGGGGAGATCGTCGGCGGAGAAGTGGAGGGCAGCGGTTTTGCCGTCGGCGACATGGTGTGCGCGCTGATCCAGGGAGGCGGTTATGCCGAGTATTGCACTGCCCCGGCGGCCCAGTGTTTGCCGGTCCCGGCCGGCCTGGATGCGATCGCAGCCGCGTCCCTTCCGGAGACGTACTTCACGGTCTGGAGCAACGTATTCGATCGCGCCCGGTTGGGCAGGGGCGAAAGCTTGCTGGTCCAGGGAGGCTCGTCGGGCATCGGCGTGACGGCAATCCAGATTGCATCCGCGCTCGGCCACCGCGTATTCGCCACTGCCGGGTCTGATGAAAAATGCCGGGCTTGCGAAAAATTGGGAGCTGAACGGGCAATCAATTACCGGACTGAGGATTTTGCAGAAGCTGCAAAGCAGGTAACCGGCGGCAAGGGCGTGGATGTGATTCTCGACATGGTGGGCGGACCGTATCTGCCAAGGGAAATCGATTGTCTGGCCGATGACGGCCGGCTCGTCGTAATCGCGCTGCTGGGCGGCGCGAAAGGGACGGTCGATCTGGGTCAGGTACTGCGTCGGCGCCTGACCATTACCGGTTCGACGTTGCGTCCGCGTCCGATCACGTTCAAGGCGGATATCGCCGCGAAGTTGCGCGAGCATGTGTGGCCTTTGCTGGAGTCGGGGAGAGTCAAGCCCGTGATTTATCGCAATTTCCCGCTGGAACAGGCGGCACAGGCACATGCGTTGATGGAAAGCAGTACGCATATCGGGAAAATTGTCCTGACACTGGTGTAAGCCGTTTCCGCGCTTCCCGGCTTGCGCCGGAAGCAGGGAGCGTGGGGGAACGAACGGGAGCCGGTCAGAGTCAAAAAGCGGATCGTCAGCTTGCAGTTTGACCTGCAATGTTGCGGCGCGCTAAAATGAAGGGTTATTGCAATTCTTTATCCCTATGCGTCGCAAACTTATTGCCGGTAACTGGAAAATGAATGGCAACCTGGTTGCCAACGCGGCTCTCCTGCAAGGAATCAAGGCGGGATTGACGTACGCCGAGTGCGACATTGCGGTTTGTGTGCCCGCGGCCTATTTTGCCCAATGCCAGTCCGAGCTGGCCGGTTCCGCCGTGGCGTGGGGCGGCCAGGATATTTCCGAGCATGTGGCAGGCGCCTATACCGGCGAGATTTCCGGCGAGATGGCTGCGGATTTCGGTTGCCGCTATGTCATTGTCGGGCATTCGGAGCGCCGTTCCTATCATCGCGAAAGCGATCAGCTCGTTGCATCGAAGACGGCGCGGGCGCTGCAAGCTGGCTTGATTCCGATCGTATGCGTGGGCGAGTCGCTGGCCGAGCGCGAATCCGGGCAGACCGAAACGGTAGTGGCGCGACAGATCGATGCTGTGCTGGCGGCGTTGAATGCGGATCAGGTCGCGCGCATCGTCGTTGCCTATGAGCCGGTGTGGGCCATTGGCACCGGCAAGACTGCCACTCCCCAAATGGCGCAGGAAGTTCACGCAATGCTGCGGCAACGCCTGCGCACAAAGAGCGCGGCGGCCGACTCGGCGCAAATCCTGTATGGCGGCAGCATGAAGCCGGACAATGCCGAGGAGTTGCTGGCGATGCCCGACATCGATGGCGGCTTGATCGGCGGTGCATCGCTCAAGGCGGCCGACTTCCTTGCAATCATTCGCAACGCCCGTACATAACCGAACCGGAATGCCCCGGTTCTTAACCTTTAGATTGGAAGCTATTCAATGAACACCTTGTTCACATTCATCATCGTGATTCAGGTAATTTCGGCGCTGGTGATCATCGGCCTGGTGCTGCTGCAACATGGCAAGGGCGCCGACATGGGGGCTGCCTTCGGGTCCGGCGCCTCCGGCAGTCTGTTCGGCGCGAGCGGGTCGTCCAACTTCCTGTCCAAGTCGACCGGCGTTGCTGCTGCTATTTTCTTCGGCGCAACACTTGCTCTCGCATATTTCGGCGGTACCCGCGGCGGCGCCAGCGGTGGCGGGGTCATGGAAAACCTTCCTCCGGTTTCCGTGCCGGCGACCGGTGCCTCGGAGAGCGGCAAAAATGCGCCTGCCGCCGCAGCGGCGAAAGCGCCTGCAAAGGGTTCGACCGGCGCTGGCACCGGTCAGGCCGGCGAAATTCCAAAATAACTAGCATTTTGGCTGGTTTGCGCCTTGATTTGGCCCAAATGCTCATTGAACAGGGCATGCAAAACAAGGTAAAATATATGTCTTTGGCCGACGTGGTGAAATTGGTAGACACGCTATCTTGAGGGGGTAGTGGC
>CBIHOK010000248.1:0-3966 GCA_966211575.1 uncultured Noviherbaspirillum sp. | reverse complement strand
GAGCTCATGCGCGTCGGTCCAGCCGCCGTCGCCGACCGGGCCGTCGTAGACGAAGGCGATCTTCAGCGGCGCCGGCTGCGCACCGAACGCGGCCGGCGAAACCAGCATCGCCAGCGACAGCATGATCAGCGACAGTGTCATTATTAACAGCGGCCGGCAAAGCATGGGCGCGGCAAACAGCCGCGGACGATCGAACATGAAACCCTCCTTGTCGATGGTTTCCGGCGCGCAGCCGCGCTCCGGCTCCCTGTCCGCAAGCGGACAGGGAAGCGGGAACGAAGGGCCGGAAGAAAGTAGTGGAAAAGCGGTAAACGCGGCGGGCGCAGACCGTCAGTGCGGACTGAAATGCTTGCCGAGCGAAGCCGGCATGTTCAGCTTGATCCAGTTCGCATTGCGCGAGATCAGCACCAGCACCACGATGGTCGCGAGGTAGGGCAGCATCGACAACAGCTGCGACGCGATCGATACCCCGATTCCCTGCAGGTAGAAGGTGAGGATGGTGACGCCGCCGAACAGGTAGGCGCCGATCATCACGCGCGCCGGACGCCAGGTGGCGAAGGTGGTCAGCGCCAGCGCGATCCAGCCGCGTCCGGAAGTCATGCCTTCGACCCACAGCGGCGTGTACACCAGCGACAGGAAGGCGCCGGCCAGGCCGCAGCAGGCGCCGCCGAACAGCAGCGCGGCCAAGCGGATGCGGCGCACGTTGTAGCCGAGCGCATGCGCCGACGACGGCGATTCGCCGACCGCGCGCAACACCAGGCCGGCCCGCGTGCGGTACAGGAACCAGGCGATGCCGACGCACAGCAGCATCGATAAATAAACCGTCGGATGCTGCCGGAACAGCGCGGTGCCGAGAAACGGGATGTCGGACAGGTAAGGCACCGCGAACTTGTGGTTGTCCAGGCTCTGGCCGACATAATCGATGCCGATGTAGGCGGAGGCGCCGCCGCCGAACAGCGCCAGCGCCAGTCCGGTCGCATACTGGTTGGTGCCGAGCCAGACCGTGAGCCAGGCGAAGAAGCCGGCCAGCAGCATGCCGATCGCGGCACCGGCGATGAAACCGACGGTGACGCTGCCACTGTGCACGGTGGCGGCAAAGCCGACCACGGCCGCCATCAGCATCATGCCTTCGGCGCCGAGGTTGACCACGCCCGACTTTTCATTGATCAGCAGGCCGAGTGCGGCCAGCATCAGCGGCGTGCCGGCATTGATCGACGAGGCGATCAGGGGCGCGAGGGAATCCATGTCTTTCTCCAGCTCAGTTTGTAGTGGATCAGCACGTCGCAGGTCAGCAGCGAAAACAGCAGGATGCCCTGGAACACGCCGGTGATCGCGTTCGGCATGCCCAGGCGCGACTGCGACAGTTCCCCGCCGATGTAGAACAGCGCCATGATGAAGCTCGAAAAGATCACGCCGATCGGATGCAGCCGCCCGACATAGGCGACGATGATCGCGGCAAAGCCGTAGCCGGGCGAGACCGACGGCGTGAGCTGGCCGATCGGGCCCAGCACTTCGCCCACGCCGGCCAGCCCGGACAGCGCCCCGCAGATCAGCAGCGAGGTCCACAGCGCGCGCTGCGACGAGAAACCGGCATAGCGCGCGGCCGCCGGCGCCAGCCCGCCCACCTGCAGCCGGTAGCCGCCGAAGCTGCGCGACAGGAATACCCAACCCAGCAGCGACGCGGCCAGCGCCAGCACGATACCGAGATGCAGCCGGGTGCCGGGCAGCACGATGGGCAGCAGGAAGCCATCCGACAGCATGCGCGACTGCGGGAAGTTGAAGCCTTCCGGATCCATCAGTGGGCCATGCACCAGCAGGCTCAGCAGCAGTTGCGCAACGTACACCAGCATCAGCGAGACCAGAATTTCATTGGCATTGAAGCGGTCGCGCAGGAATGCGGTGATCGCCGCCCAGCCCATGCCGCCCAGCATGCCGGCGATCAGCACCAGCGTCAGCAGCAACGGACCGCCACTGCCGTGATCGAAATACAGCGCCGCGGCGCCGCCGGTAATCGCGCCCATCACCAGCTGGCCTTCGGCGCCGATGTTGATCACGTTGGCGCGAAAGCAGATCGCCAGCCCGACCGAGATCAGCAGCAGCGGCGCCATTTTCACGCCGACCTCGGACCAGCCGTTCAAGTCCTTGATCGGCTCCAGGAAAAACACCGACAGCGCGGCCAACGGATTCTTGCCCAGCCACAGGAACAGGATCGCGCCGCAAACGGCAGTCAACAGCACTGCCAGCAGCGGCGACAGCCATGACATCAGCAGCGAAGGATTCGCTCTTTTTTCCAGCTTAAGCATGGGCGGCCTCCCGCTGCGGCGCGCCGGCGCCCTTGTCCCACAATCCGCTCATCCACTGCCCGATCTGGTCGACCGATGCTTGCGCGCGCGGAATCGACGGCGACATGCGGCCCTTGGCAATCACCATCAGGCGATCCGATATCTCGAACAATTCATCCAGCTCCTCCGAAATGACCAGCAGCGCGCAGCCGGCATCGCGCAACGCGACCAGCTCCGCGCGGATCTGCGCGGCGGCGCCCACGTCCACGCCCCAGGTCGGCTGCGCGACGATCAGCACCTTGGGCTCGCGCACCACTTCGCGGCCGACGATGTACTTCTGCAAATTGCCGCCCGACAGGCTGCCCGCGCTCGCCTGCGGGCCGCCGGCCTTGACCTTGAAACGCGCGATGATGGAAGCCGCCAGCTGCTGGATCGCACCGAATTTGATCAGGCCGTGCTGCACGGTTGCGCGGGTCTGGTGCGACAGCAGGATATTGTCCGCGAGCGAAAGCTCGGGCACTGCGCCGCGTCCCAGCCGCTCTTCGGGCACGAAACCGAGGCCGCGCTTGCGGCGGCGCGCCGCATTCATGCGGCCGATCGCTTCGCCATTGAGCACGATCGCATCCGGCGCCGCGCGCGGATCTTCGCCCGACAGCGCCGCCAGCAATTCCTGCTGGCCATTGCCGGAGACCCCGGCGACGCCGACGATCTCGCCGGCGTGCAAATCGAAACTGATGTGGTCGAGCGCGGTCGCAAACGGATGGCTTTTTGCCAGCGAGAGCTGGTTGACCGACAGGATTTTTTCGCCCGGCTGGCGCGCGGCCGCGTGCACCGCCGGCGGTTCGCTGCCGATCATCAGGCGCGACAGGCCGGCCGCCGTTTCCCGGGTCGGATCGCAGATGCCGGTGACTTTGCCGCCGCGCATCACCGTGCATGCATGGCACAGCGCGCGGATTTCATCGAGCTTGTGGCTGATGTACAGGATGCTGCAGCCTTCGGACGCCAGCTTGCGCAGCGTCTCGAACAGCTTTTCGACCGCCTGCGGAGTCAGCACCGAGGTCGGTTCGTCGAGGATCAGCAGTTGCGGCTTTGCCAGCAGCGCGCGCACGATTTCCACGCGCTGGCATTCGCCGACCGACAAGGTGTGCACATGGCGCTGCGGCTCCAGGTCGAGCCCGTACTGGCGTGCAGTGGATTCGATGCGCTGGCTCAGTTCGTCGAGCCGGGTGTCGGGCGGCAGGCCGAGCGCGATGTTTTCCGCGACGGTGAGCGTATCGAACAGCGAAAAGTGCTGGAATACCATCGCAATGCCGAGCTGGCGCGCGGCCGACGGATTGGCGATGTGCACTTCGCGGCCGTTCCAGAACACCTGGCCGGCATCCGGTTTCACCGAGCCGTAAATGATTTTCATCAGGGTCGATTTGCCGGCGCCGTTCTCGCCGAGAATCGAGTGGATCTCGCCCGGACGCACGTCCAGGTCGACCCCGTCATTGGCTGTCACGGACGGATATCGCTTCGTGATCTGCCGCAGGGATAGGCGAGTGTCCATGTCTCTTCCGTTTATTGATGTTTAATATTTTTATCAGCAAAACTTACAGTAACTTATTGAAGCAAAATATAGCGGCGCCGGTATGCCGCCTATAGAAATGCCGATATACGCAACACGCGATACTACCAAGCAATC
>CBIHOK010000247.1:0-4017 GCA_966211575.1 uncultured Noviherbaspirillum sp. | reverse complement strand
CCCATGGTGTCGAGGCCGACCACGTCGGCGGTGCGGAAGGTGCCGGATTTGGCACGGCCCAGCTTGGCGCCGGTCAGATCGTCCACAACGTCGTACGGCAAGCCGAATTTTTCCGCTTCGTGGATGGTTGCCAGCATGCCGAAGATGCCGACCCGGTTCGCGATGAAGTTCGGCGTGTCGAATGCCCGCACTACGCCTTTGCCGAGCGTGGTGGTCAGGAAGGCTTCGAGCTGGTCGAGGATTTCCGGGCGGGTGGCGGCGGTCGGGATCAGTTCGACCAGGTGCATGTAGCGCGGCGGATTGAAGAAGTGCACACCGCAGAAGCGCGCTTTCAGGTCGGCGTCGAAACCTTCCGACAGCGCGGTGATCGACAGGCCCGAGGTGTTGGACGCGAAGATCGCGTCCGGCGCAATATGCGGCGCGACCTTCTTGTACAGGTCGTGCTTCCAGTCCATCCGTTCGGCGATCGCTTCGATGATCAGGTCGCAATCCTGGAGAATGTCGAGATTGTCTTCGTAGTTGGCAGCCTGGATCAGCGCGGCGTCATCCTTGTTGCCGAGCGGCGCCGGGCTGAGCTTCTTCAGATTTTCGATCGCGCGCAGCACGATGCCGTTCTTCGGACCTTCCTTCGCCGGCAGGTCGAACAATACGACCGGGACTTTCGCGTTCACGCAATGGGCGGCGATCTGCGCTCCCATCACGCCGGCGCCGAGTACGGCGACTTTCTTGACGATGAAATTGGACATGAGAATTCCTTTTTTCCGCAGTGAAGGTTCCCTCCCCCTTGCAGGAGGAGGGTTAGGGTGGGGGTAGTGCGCTCGAGATATGGAGCTGCATCGTGAGACTCGCTACCCCCATCCCCGCCGTCCCTTAAAGGGGGAAGGAGCGAGCCGGTAAGCGGGTTAGAACAGATCCGCGTCGAGCGCCATCAAGCTGGCGGAACCCGAACGTGCCTGGCGGATCAGCATCGCGGTCTCGGGCAGCAGCCGCGCGAAATAGAAGCGCGCAGTCGCCAGCTTGGCCTTGTAGAAGCTGTCGCCGGCATCCTGCTTGTCCAGCGCGATCTTCGCCATCCGGGCGAAGAAGTACGCAAACACCATGTGGCCGACCACGCGCAGGTAAGGCACCGCGGCGGCGCCGACTTCGTCCTGGTTCTGGAATGCCTTCATGCCGATTTCCATCGTCAGCTTGCCGACCTTGTCGCCGATGTCGCCGAGCGGCGTGATGAATTCCGACATCGCCTCGTCGGTGCCATGCTCTTCGACGAAAGCCTTGATCTTGTCGCCGAACTTGCGCAGCTTGGCGCCGTTGTCCATCAGGATCTTGCGTCCCAGCAGGTCGAGCGACTGGATCGTGTTGGTGCCTTCGTAAATCATGTTGATGCGCGCATCGCGCACGAACTGCTCCATCCCCCATTCGGCAATGTAGCCGTGGCCGCCGTACACCTGCATCGCCTCCGAAGTCGCAGTCCAGCCGTTATCGGTGAGGAAGGCCTTGATGATCGGCGTCAGCAGCGCAACTTCGTCGGCCGCTTCCTTGCGCACCTGCTCGTCCGGGTGATTCAGTTCGCGATCGATCTGCAGCGCAACGTACGAGCTGAAGGCGCGGCCGCCTTCCGCATACGCGCGCGCGGTCAGCAGCATGCGGCGCACGTCCGGGTGCACGATGATCGGATCGGCCGGCTTGTCCGGCGCCTTGGGACCGGTCAGGCTGCGCATCTGCAGGCGGTCCTTCGCATAGACCACCGCGTTCTGGTAGGCGACTTCGGTCAGGCCGAGCGATTGCATGCCGACGCCCAGGCGTGCTGCATTCATCATCACGAACATCGCGTTCAAACCCTTGTTCGCTTCGCCGATCAGCCAGCCGGTGGCGCCGTCGAGGTTGAGCTGGCAGGTGGAATTGCCGTGGATCCCCATCTTCTCTTCGATCGCGCCGCAGAAAATCTGGTTGCGTTCGCCCGGCGTGCCATCCGCATTGGGGATGAATTTGGGCACCAGGAACAGCGAAATCCCCTTGGTGCCGGAAGGCGCGTCCGGCAGCCGTGCCAGCACCAGGTGGATGATGTTGGCCGACATTTCGTGTTCGCCGGCCGAAATGAAGATCTTGCCGCCGGTGATCCTGAAAGAACCGTCCGCCTGCCCAGTGTTTGGTATCGCCTTCGAGCGCAGCATCCCGAGGTCGGTGCCGCAATGCGGCTCGGTCAGGCACATGGTGCCGGTCCATTCTCCCGACACCAGCTTCGGCAGGTACATCGCCTTCTGTTCCGGCGTCCCATGCTCGTGCAGGCATTCATAGGCGCCATGCGACAGGCCGGGATACATGGTCCATGCCTGGTTGGCCGAGTTCAGCATTTCATAGAACGAATTGTTGATCGTGACGGGCAGGCCCTGGCCGCCGAATTCCGGGTCGCAGGACAGCGAGGGCCAGCCCGCTTCGACGAACTGCTGGTATGCCTCCTTGAAACCCTTCGGCGTTTGCACCTTGTGGGTTTCCTTGTCGAGGTGGCAGCCTTCGCGATCGCCGCTGTGATTGAGCGGAAAGATCACTTCGGACGCGAACTTGCCGCCCTCTTCCAGCACCTGGTTGACGATGTCCTTGTCGATTTCCGCGTGCTTCGGCAATTGCTTGAACTCATCCTCGACGTTCAGCAGTTCGTGCAGCACGAACTGCATGTCACGCAACGGAGCGATGTATTGACCCATGTTTTTCTCCAACAGATTAGGCTGATTTTCTGGCAGCGGATTTGGTGTTCTGCTTCGCAACAGCTTTTTCGGCCGTGTCCTGCCCGGCCGGCTGCTGCCTCTGGTAGCTGTTCATCAGGCGCTCGAATCCGACTTCGGCACGGTTCACGCTGCCAGGCAATTTCAGGAAACGGGCGTCGTGGTGCAGCGCCAAGATTAAGCCGTACATCTCGAATACCAGTTGATCCGGATCGGTTTCGCTCGACAGGTGTCCCATTTCTATCGTCTGCACCACGCAGCGGCGCAGCGCGTTTTTCCACGCGCGCACCATGCCGGCCAGTTCTTCGCGGATCGCGCCCGGCCGGTCGTCGTATTCGACCGCGCCACTGATGTAGATGCACCCGGAGGCAATCTCGACCGAAACCCGTTTCACCCAGCGATCGAACATCGCTTCCAGGCGCGGCAAGCCGCGCGGCTCCTTCATGCTGGGATAGAACACTTCCTGTTCGAAGCGGTGGTGATACAGCTTCACCACTTCGATCTGCAAGTCTTCGCGCGAACCGAAATGCGCAAACACGCCGGACTTGCTCATGTTCATCTTGTCCGCCAACAATCCGATCGTCAGCCCTTCCAGGCCGTTGCGGCTGGCGAGTTCGAGCGCCACGTCGAGAATGGCGGCGCGCGTGAGTTCGCCTTTGCGCATGAATTTGGTTGTCGATTCGGTCATGTTGGTAGCCACGGTAATGCCTCGTAAAAAGATTCAGGAATCGGTACGAGCAAACTGAAGCGAACGCTCGTACTATTATCTACAGCAGTATAAATGTCAAACGAGAACTTAGAGGGACAGTTCTAGTGGTGCGGTGCAGAAAAACGGGATATCTCGCATCCGCTTACAAGTCCTTCATTTCCTTGAGCGATCGAGCAGGCGGCGGTCGCGCTTGGTCGGACGGCCCTTGATGCTTTCGCCCGGCTCCCGGAAAAGCCGGCGCTGCTCGGCCTTCTGCTGGCGCCGCGCAATGCTCGCTTCGGTCTCCCGGTCTAGTCCCTGCGCCACCGTGGCCGAGCCCCTCTTCTCGGCCAGCTCGCACACCACCACTTCCCATTCGGTCGATCCATTGTCGATGTCGAGCGTGTCACCGATCTTCACGCCACGCGCCGGCTTGATGCGCTCGCCGCCGACGCGCACCTTGCCGGCGTCGACCGCGTCGGTCGCGAGAGAACGGGTCTTGAAAAATCGCGCGGCCCACAGCCACTTATCGATACGAACGGAATCGGCCATCATCTGTACATTTGTGCAACATTAATATTTTATAGTGTGAAAGCTGATTTTCTATCA
>CBIHOK010000246.1:0-4043 GCA_966211575.1 uncultured Noviherbaspirillum sp. | reverse complement strand
GCCTGAATTCGTAATACTCCAGATAGCGCAGGCCGCCGTGAATCAGCTTGGTGCTAGCGGACGAGGTGGCGCCGGCAAAATCGTTTTGCTCGCATAGCGCGACGGACAGGCCGCGCCCGGCTGCATCGCGCGCAATACCGGCGCCATTGATGCCGCCGCCGACGACAAGCAGATCAACTTCTGGGGGGACTCGCATAGTGGTGTTCTCAGGTTTCCGTTTGCTTGCTGCTTACACGCTGCCTACTTGTTGCTCATTTGCTTCAAGGTAATTTTCCCCGCTTGCACATTTGCTCAAGGGGTGTGAATAGATGTAACTATAAAGCGCATTGCACATTTGTGCAATGCATTTGAGAATATGTGCATTCTTGACAAAGTAACTAATACGGATGCGCCTTGCACGCAATCCCTGTTGCTTTCTAAAACGAAAGCGAATAGAGTTGCACACATGTGCAGATATATTGAGCAATCGTTCAGCAGCCATTGCACTCATCTGTTTCCCAAAAAATAGAGTAAGAAGGAGACCCTCGATGGCAGAGATCACTCTGCAGGGCGTCACAAAGAACTGGGGGGCCGCGCAAGCGGTGAAGGGCATCGATTTCCATGTTCGGGCGGGCAGCTTCGCGGTTCTTCTCGGTCCTTCGGGCTGCGGCAAATCGACCACCCTGCGCTTGATCTCCGGGCTCGATACGCCATCGTCGGGTCGCATCCATATCGGCGGACGCGACGTCACGCATCTGCCGCCGGCGCAGCGCAAGATCGCGATGGTGTTCCAGTCGTATGCGCTGTTCCCGCACCTGAGCGTGCGCGACAACATCCTGTTCGGCGTGCGGGTGCGCAAGGAGCCGGCCAAGGATTTCGATGCGCGCCTGAAGCGCGTGGCCGACATCCTCGGCTTGGCCCATCTGCTCGACCGGCGTCCCAGCCAGCTCTCGGGTGGTCAGCAGCAGCGGGTTGCCCTGGGGCGCGCGATCATCGCCGAAACACCGGTATGCCTGATGGATGAACCGCTTTCCAATCTGGATGCGCAGTTGCGCCAGGAAATGCGGCGCGAACTGCGCGCGCTGCAGCAGCAGCTCGGCATCACCATGGTCTATGTGACGCATGACCAGACCGAAGCAATGAGCATGGCGGACCAGGTGATCCTGCTGAGAGACGGCCATATCGAACAGAACTCGCCGCCGGCGGAACTCTATGCGCAACCGGCGTCAGTGTTCGCGGCGCGCTTCATCGGCACGCCGCCAATGAACATCCTGCCGCTGGTGAACGGAGCCGGCGGCATGGTCGTCGAGGGTTGCGTCGGGCCTGCCGTCTGCGCCTCACACTCAAAAGAACTGGAGCTCGGTGTGCGTCCGGAACATATCCGCATCGTCGAGCGCGGCGTGGAAGCGAAGGTCCGGCACGTCGAATATTTCGGCGCCGACACCATTGTCGGCGCGACCATCGGAAATGTCCCGTTGCTGGTGCGTGCGCCGGGGCAGCTTGCACTGGCGCCGGACAGCCTGATCCAGCTCGGATGGGATGCGAAAGACCAGTATTTTTTTGACGCCGAAACAGGCCTGCGGCGCAATTCCGCGTAGACGGAAGCATGCCGGCCCATCATTTTCCCCAAGGAGACAGAAATGCGCAGAATCCTCTTGAAAGCCGCCGCAAGCCTTGCGGTACTTGCCGCTGTCGGCGCGACGCCGGCATTTGCCGCCAATCCGGTCGAACTGACGTTCTACTATCCGGTCGCGGTCGGCGGTCCGGTCACGCACACCATCGACAGCATGGTCGCCGATTTTGAAAAGGAAAATCCGGATATCAAGATCAAGGCGGTCTATGCCGGCACCTACCAGGAAAGCCTGGTCAAGGCGCTGACCGCCTACAAGGGCGGCACGCCGCCGCAACTGGCGGTGCTGCTGTCGACCGACCTGTTCACGCTGATTGATGAAGACGCGATCGTCCCGGTCGACAAGCTGGCTTCCAGCGCGGACGACAAAAAATGGCTGGGCAGCTTTTTCAAGGGTTTCATGGACAACAGCCAGACCGGCGGCAAGACCTGGGGCATTCCGTTCCAGCGCTCCACCATCGTGATGTACTGGAACAAGTCCCTGTTCAAGGCGGCCGGGCTGAATCCCGACAAGGCGCCGGCGACCTGGGCCGAGATGGTCGACTACGCACACAAGCTGACCAAGACCGATGCGAGCGGCAACGTCACGCAATGGGGCATCAAGATTCCGTCGACAGGATTCCCGTACTGGATGTTCCAGGCGCTGGCAACGCAGAACGATACGCTGCTGATGAATACCGCCGGCACCAAGACCTACTTCGACAAGCCGGGCGCGGTCGAGGCGCTGCGTTACTGGGTCGACCTGGGAGCCAAGGAAAAAGTGGCGCCGCGCGGCGTGGTGGAGTGGGGCACGACACCCAAGGATTTCCTTGAGCAGAAAGCGGCAATCATCTGGACCACCACCGGCAACCTGACCAATATCCGGACCAATGCCACCTTCCCGTTCGGCGTCGCGATGCTGCCCGCTCACAAGCACCGGGGCAGCCCGACCGGCGGCGGCAACTTCTATGTATTCAACAAGAGCACGCCGGAACAGCAGCGGGCGGCGATGAAATTCATCCGCTGGGCCACGCAGCCGCAGCGTACCGCGCAATGGAGCATCGCCACCGGCTACGTGGCTACGCGCGCGGATGCATGGGAGACGCCGGAGATGAAGAAATATGTGCAGGAAGTGCCGGCCGCGGCGGTCGCGCGCGATCAGTTGCAATACGGTGTCGCGGAACTGTCCACGCACGACAACCAGCGCGTGACGAAGGCGCTCAACGACAACCTGCAGGCAGCGCTGACCGGCGCCAAGACGCCGGAAGCCGCGCTCAAGGACGCGCAGCGCGAAGCCGATCGCATCCTGCGCGCTTCGCGGCGCTGACGCGGGGCAGGGCGGCGGCCGGGGTCCGCCGGCCGCCGCCACGATCGTAAAAGGCATTCGATGAACCGCTCCTCCCATTCCGTCATTCCCTGGCTGCTGCTGCTGCCGGCCATGGTGCTGCTGATCGCGTTCACCCACTATCCGGCGCTGGCGACCATCCGGGACAGCTTCCTTTCCACCCCCAAGGGTACGCGACCAGCGGTCTTCGTCGGCCTGGAAAACTACGCGCTGATGATCGACGACCCGGTATTCTGGCGCTCGCTGACGAACAACCTCTGGTACGCGCTGTGGACGATTCCGCTGTCGATCGCGCTGGCGATCATGATGGCGCTCTGGGTCAGCGACCGGCTGGCCGGGCGCGGCGCGTTGCGGCTCGCGTATTTCACGCCCACGGTATTGCCGATGATCGCGGTGGCCAACATCTGGCTGTTCTTCTACACGCCACAGTACGGCCTGCTCGAGCAGGTGGCGCACGCGCTCGGCCTGCCGTCGCACAACTGGCTGGGCAATCCGGACACCGTGCTCGGCGCGCTGATGGTGGTGGCAATCTGGAAGGAAGCCGGCTTCTTCATGATCTTCTACCTGGCCGCGCTGCAGCAGATTTCACCGACACTGGGGGAGGCCGCCGCGCTGGAAGGCGCCTCGCGCTGGCAGTATTTCCGGCGTGTACAGTTTCCGCTGCTGATGCCGACCACGCTATTCGTGCTGATCAACGCGCTGATCAACTCCTTCCGCCTGGTCGACCATATCGTCGTGATGACCAAGGGCGGACCGGACAACGCCAGCGCGCTGCTGCTCTACTACATTTATGAAGTCGGTTTCAGTTTCTGGGATTCGGCCTATGCCGCCGCGCTCACCGTAGTGCTGCTGGCGCTGCTGGCACTGATCGCCATCGTCAAATTCCGCATTCTCGACCGCAACACCCACTACCAATGAACCCGATCGATCCTTTCGGCGGCCGCAGCCGCGTGCTGGAAACGAGCGCTGCCTGGGTGCTCGGAATACTATGGCTGCTGCCGCTGATCTACGCAGTATGGACCGCCTTCCATCCGGCGCAATTCGCCACCCGGCTGGAACTGGGCGCGCCGCTGACGCTGCGGAATTTCGCCAACGCATGGGACGCCGCGC
>CBIHOK010000245.1:0-4052 GCA_966211575.1 uncultured Noviherbaspirillum sp. | reverse complement strand
CAGCGCCTGCCTGATGCCGGCGGCCAGCATGCCGTCCGCCGCCGTTTCCTGTTGCGCGGCGTACGCCTCGATATCGGCCAGCGCATCGGCGAACGACTCCGGCCGCTGGTCGGACTGGATGCGCTTCACGTTGCGCAGGACGGTTTGATAAAGCGGGTCGTTGGGGCCGCTGCGGCGGTTACAGCCGGCCCCGAGCTGCGCCAGCAGATCGAGCAGGCGCCGTACCGGGTGCATGGATTGGAAGAAGAATTCGTTGTCGAGCAGCGTCGCCTTCAGCACCGGTATCTGCAGCGACGCGAGCAGGGTCCGGATTTCGATCGGGATCGCCTGGTTGCCGAGCAGCGCTTCGAATACCGGTATCAGCAGGTCGACGGTTTGCGCATCGGTACGGGCCAGTGCGCCGTCCGGCGCCCATTGCCTGGCTTGCGCCAGCAGCGAGCGCATCTCTGCCCCGGTCGCCTGTTGCGGGTCCGGTCCGTTGCGCTGCACTTGGGATAGGTAGGCGAACAATTGCTCGCGCGATACGGTGGCCTGCAATTGCGTGTCGCCGAACAATGGCGGCAGATCATCGGCCAACGGACGGTCGCCCTTGCGGCCGGCAGGCGTTTCCGGTTGCCGAGGAAACAGGCGGCGCAATTGTTCGCCCAGCGGCAGGTCGGCAATTGCGAGCGGCGCATCAGTGTCAACGCCGCTACTGCCGGCAACGGCGTCGTCCCCCTGTTCCCCCTGGTGCGGCTGCAGTACCGGCAGCACGCCGCGCCGAATCAGCAACTGGTTTTGCGCATGCAGGATCGGACCGAGATCGAGGCACAGCTCCGGCCCCAACAGGCGGAACACCAGCGCCGCCATCGCGCTGTCCGGCGCAAAACAACGCCAGCTTTCGTCGATCGCATTCAGGAACACTTCGGGACGGAACGGGTTTTCCGGCAGGATCAGCGTGTCGCGACCGAGCAGGCTGCCGATACGCGCCCCCAATGCATTCAGGCGTTCGGTGTGTTCGGCTTCGATCGCGCGGCCGCTGCGGATCAGGCAGAGCTTGCGGTCGATTTCCAGTTCCGGCGGCAACTCGGGCGGTGTCGCCAATTCGGTTTCGGAGGCCGCTGACGAACCGGTGAGGCGCCGCGTTTCGCGTTGCAGCAGCACAGCCAGCCTTTCGGACAGCGCGTAGTAGAACGGATAGCGGTTTTTTTTCAGCAGCTGCGCGGCATCCATGCAGCGGCGTGCTTCGGCGGCATCGGCGAGTGCTTCGGCCGAACGGCCGAGCAAGGCGTCGGCCAGCCGGGTGACGAACGCGTCGATCTGCTTGTTGGTGGCGGACGATGCAACTTCAACAAGTTCCTGCAATATGCCGGCGGATTCCGGCAACGAGAATTCCGGCGACGACAACGGGTCCGGCGAAAGGGAGGCCATGATCTGCGCGAGGTAAGTGAATCGACAGGCCGGTTACCCCGGCAACATACCCATTCTCGCACAACATTTCCATAGGGCAATATTCAAATTGTAATGAAACGTTTCTTTTCGCCGCTCATCGCCGGTGCCGCTCCGGCACGAGGCAGGTTGCACCTCGTGCCGGGTGGGGCGGTTACTGCGTCGGTTCGCTATCCCAGACGTAGGTAGGCAGCTTTGCCACCGGCGTGCCGACCTGGATCGTGATCGCGCGGTGCGAGCGCAGCGGGATCTGGGCCGGATCGCCAACGTACTCGCGCACATCGCCATTGTCGTTGATGAAGAACCTGATCGGTTGACCGGTCAGGCCGGCGACATTGGTTGTCGACAGCGGTTGCCCCCAGACCGCGAACGCGTCGCCCAGTGTGAAATTCTTCGCGGTCGGGGTTTCGACGTGCAGCACACCGCTCGGATCATGGGTATGGATATCGTAATTGCACTTGTCGGACGTGTTGCCGTTGATATCCACCGTTTGCGGAATGCCGATGTGCTGCGGCACCACCAGCATCTGGCCATCCTTGAATACCGCCAGATGGGTGTGGATATGGAAGTCTTCGCTCATCACGCCGCAGGTCAGGAGGTTGGAGGGGCCTTGCACCGGGTCGCCTTGGCCACCGGTCGCGGTATCGCCGTCCGCCCATTGCGTCACGGTGCCCACCTTCGTATCGTTCAACGTGATCTTATCGGCGGCATCGGTACCCAGCGGCGGCACTGCATTCCACGTATAGGTGGGTAGCTGCGACGGGACATTGCCGGAGATGAGCGTGATTTCGCGATTGGGCGTGAGTGCAATGGCGGACGGATCGCCACTGACCTTGGTCAAGGTGCCGTTATCGTTGACGTAAGCAGTGACGGTGCGATTGCTGAGGCCGGCCACGCTGGTGCTGGAGAGCGGCTGGCCCCAGACCGCAAAGAACTGGCCGAGCGTCGGTGCGGTGGCGGTAGCGTCGACGCGGATCTTGCCGGACGCGTCGTCGGTATGCAGCGGGTAGACGCAACCGGTCTGCTTGGCATCCGTCGGCGCGACGACGCCGATGTCGGCCGGCAGTGTCAGCTGGACGCCATCCTGGATGATCGACAGGTGCGTATAGGTGTAGCTGGCGCCCGGCTGGCCGCAGCTCAACGTGCCCACTGCCTGTCCATTGGGCGCGGCACTGCTGGTGTCGGTTGTCACGGCAGCGCTGCCGACCGTGGCGCCGTCGGCCAGCGTGGTGGCCGCGGCCAGCGTCGTCTGGGAAGTCTGCGTGCCACCGGTATCACCGGTGCCGCCAGCGCTGCCGGTGTCACCGGCGCTGCCGGTGCTGCTGTCGACAGGGGCGGTGCCTGAGGTTGTGCTGTTGTCCCCACCGCCACCGCCGCATCCGGCGAGGGCCAGGAAAACGAGGGACGGAATTAATTTAAGATGCAGGCGTCGAAGCATGGTCCTCTCCAATAGATTGACGGATTTGTTCGTTCCCCACTTGCAATGTCTCCCTTGCAAGTGCGGGTAGCAATCAATCTAACGAGCGTGCAGCATGTTGCCCTTGAGGCGTGACAAACGGAGCGCCCCCCATGCGGGGAGATCGGCGCGATTGGCGGGGAAAGTGAAAAAGTCTTGAACTCACGCAAGCGTGTAACTGCCTGGTAACAGGAGTTCGGCGCGTGGATCGGTGAAAGAAACCGGGGTGTTGTGAAAGCCGGCGGCCTCTTCTTTCGGCGAGGCGCGCGAGCAGCGCGGCCGCGCTTCGCCATTCGATCGCCCGGGCCTGATCACAGGCAGGCGGTGAAAAATGCAATGAAAAAAAGCGCGACAGGTTGCCCTGTCGCGCTCTTGTGCTTTCCCCGCAATGCGGGGTATGTCCTACATCATCAGGCGCTCAGCCGCTTCTCCAGGTGCGCCTTGGTCGACTTCAGCTCGGACGGCAGACGATGCGCCAGCTTGTCGAACAATTCGTGGTGCAGCTTGAATTCCGCTTCCCATGCTTCGCGGTCGATCGAGGTGATCTTCGCGAACTGTTCCTCGGTAAACTCCAGGCCGTCCCAGGTCAGATCGCTGAAGGCCGGGCTGATGCCGAACATGTGCTCGACGCCGCCGGCATTGCCTTCGATACGGTCCAGCATCCATTTCAGCACGCGCATGTTGTCGCCGAAACCCGGCCAGACGAACTTGCCGTTCTCGTCGGTGCGGAACCAGTTCACGCAGTAGATCTTCGGCAGCTCGGCCGGCGATGCGGCAATCTTCTTGCCCATGTTCAGCCAGTGCTGGAAGTAGTCGCTCACGTTGTAGCCGGTGAACGGCAGCATCGCGAACGGATCGCGCCGCACCACGCCCATCTTGCCCGCGGCGGCGGCAGTGGTTTCGGAACCCATGGTCGCCGCCATGTAGACGCCCTCGACCCAGTTGCGCGCCTCGGTCACCAGCGGCACCGTGGTGGAGCGGCGGCCGCCGAAGATGAAGGCCGAGATTGGCACGCCGGCCGGATCGTCCCAGGCCGGGTCGACCACCGGGTTCTGCGTGGCCGGCACCGTGAAACGGGCATTCGGATGCGCTGCCTTGCGGCCGCTTTCCTTCGCGCTTTCCGGCGTCCAGTCCTGGCCCTGCCAGTCGATCAGGTGGGCCGGCGGTT
>CBIHOK010000244.1:0-4162 GCA_966211575.1 uncultured Noviherbaspirillum sp. | reverse complement strand
TTCTGCGCGATCGAAACCATGCCGGGGAAGATAATGATCAGGGACACCATGATTATCTGGATCAGCACGAACGGGATTGCGCCCCAGTAGATATCGGAGGTCTTGACTTCCTTGGGCGCCACCGAGCGCAGGTAGAACAGCGCGAATCCGAACGGCGGATGCATGAACGAGGTCTGCAGGTTTACGCTCAGCAAGACGCCGAACCAGATCAGATCGATGCCGAGCTTGTCCGCCACCGGGCCGACCAGCGGCACCAGGATGAACGCCAGCTCGAAGAAGTCGAGGAAGAACGCCAGTCCGAAGAACAGGAGGTTGACCACGATCAGGAAGCCGGCGGTGCCTCCGGGAAGGGAAGTCAGCAGGTGTTCGACCCAGAGGTCGCCATTGACGCCGCGGAAGACCAGCGAAAACACACTGGAGCCGATCAGGATGAACACCACGAAGCAGGACAGCTTGGTGGTCGAGTTCATTGCCTGTTTCAGCAGGTCGAACGACAGCCGGCGATTCAGCGTGGCCAGCACCAGCGCACCGAGCGCGCCCATGCCACCGCCTTCGGTCGGCGTTGCAATGCCGACGAAGATAGTGCCGAGCACCAGGAAAATCAGTGCCAGCGGCGGGATCAGCACGAACACCACCTTTTCCGCCATGCGCGAGAGCAGGCCGATTTTCAGTTTGCGGTTGAGTGCGGCCAGCACGAATGCGACGGCGATACCGACAGTGCCCGCATAGATGCCGGCTTCGTCAGACGGAGTCTGCGGGTGGGTTCCATGGAAATAGGACTGGAATGCGAATGCGCTGCCGAACGCGACGAGCAGCAGGACCAGCAGTGATACCACGCCGCTCTTGCCATTCGGTTCGCGCAGGTTGCGCGCTTCCAGCGGCAGCGCCGGCGCCGCCTTGGGGCGGAAGATCGATACCGCCGCCACGTAGGCGGTGTACATCAGGGTCAGCGTGAAGCCCGGAATGAACGCAGCCTTGTACATGTCGCCGACGGAACGACCAAGCTGGTCGGCCATCACGATCAGCACCAGCGATGGCGGGATGATCTGGGCCAGCGTGCCGGAGGCCGCGATGATGCCGGTCGCCAGCTTTTTGTCGTAGCCATAGCGCAGCATCACCGGCAGCGAAATCAGACCCATCGAGATTACCGATGCGGCCACCACGCCGGTGGTCGCAGCCAGCAGCGCGCCGACGAACACCACGGCGTAGGCAACGCCGCCACGGATCGGTCCGAACAGCTGGCCGATCGTGTCAAGCAGATCCTCCGCCATCCCGGAGCGTTCGAGGATCAGGCCCATGAAGGTAAAGAACGGAATCGCGAGCAGCGTGTCATTGGACATGATGCCGTATAGCCGGTTCGGCAGCGCCTGCAGCAGCTGCGGCGTCAGCAGTCCGAATTCGATACCGAGAAAGCCGAAGAACAGGCCGTTGGCCGCCAGCGAAAACGCGACCGGGAAGCCCGATAGCAGGAATATGACCAGGGCGCCGAACATTACCGGCGCCATGTTCGCAATCAGAAAGTGCTCCATTATGTCTCCGCAGATCAGTTATTTAGCTATGTGGGCCGAACGCAAGGCTTCGACTTCTTCTTCGGGCGTGACGGCGTGCTTATCGAATTCGCTGGCATCGACCACGCCTTTCAGGTAACCGATGCGCTTGATCAATTCGGAGATGCCCTGCATTACCAGCAGCACGAAACCGATCGGAATCAGGATCTTGGCCGGCCAGACGATCAGGCCACCGGCGTTGCTCGACATTTCCTGTTCGCGGTACGAAATCAGGGCATAGGGCACCGAGTAATAGAGAATGATGCAGGCCATCGGCAACAGGAAGAACATGAAGCCGAAGACATCTATGCAGACCTGCGTACGCTTGGAGAAATGGCTGGCGAGTATGTCGATACGCACATGTTCGTTCTGGCGCAGCGTGTAAGCGCTGGCGAGCAGGAACATCGCAGAGAACAGGTACCACTGGATCTCGAGCCAGGCATTGGAGCTGGTGTCGAATCCGTAGCGGACGATCGCGTTGCCGCTACATATCAGGACTGCGACGAGCAACGCCCAACTGACGGCGAGCCCGATCTTTTCATTGATCGTGTCAATGATTCTCGATATCGAGAGGAAGAAGGACATGGTGTGTCTCCGTTATGAAAAAACCTGAAACCGATCCGCTTGCTTTTTATGCGCGGCCGGTGTTTCCGATGAGGGGGTAGCCAAGGCTCGGGGCAGTATATGACATTTCAACAGGCGTGCGAATAGCAAGCGATTGCGAGGGCAACTCTTTTCATGCTGCGACGCAATAGCTGCTGAATTTCACCGAATTTCTACGTGCTTTTTCGTATTCGCGAATGCGTGAAAACACGCAGCGGGCAAGCGAAGCAAAGACGGACGACGGAATTGCCGTCTTTAATTGACATGCGCTGACGGCGGGAGCGCGAAATGCGCGGCGGGAATCGGCGTGCCGCATCGGCATCCGAAGGATGAGTGGAATACCCGCGCTGCGATCTTGGCCGAGAACGATCGCAGCGCAGGGGACATTCAGGCGAGTTCGGCGCGCGCGCGTGCTATTGCGTTGCGCACTTGGGCCGGCGCAGTGCCGCCGATATGGTTGCGCGCCGCGACCGAGCCTTCGAGCGTCAGTACCTCGAACACGTCGGCATCGATCAGGCCGGAGAAACGGCGCATCTCGTCGAGCGTCAGATCGCTGAGGTCGCAGTTGCGGTCGACGCAGGTACGCACCGCGAGGGCGACGGCTTCGTGCGCATCACGGAACGGCAAACCCTTCTTGACCAGGTAGTCGGCCAGGTCGGTCGCGGTGGCGTAGCCCTGCAGCGCCGCCGCCCGCATCGCATCCGGCTTCACCGTGATGCCGCGCGCCATGTCGGCGAAGATGCGCAGCGTGTCGGTGACGGTGTCGACGCTGTCGAACAGCGGCTCCTTGTCTTCCTGGTTGTCCTTGTTGTAGGCCAGCGGCTGGCTCTTCATCAACGTCAGCAAGCCGATCAGATGACCATTGACACGCCCGGTCTTGCCGCGCGCCAGTTCCGGCACGTCGGGATTTTTCTTTTGCGGCATGATCGACGAGCCGGTGCAGAAGCGGTCGGCGATGTCGATGAAACCGACGCGCGGACTCATCCAGATCACCAGTTCTTCCGACATGCGCGACACGTGGGTCATCACCAGCGCCGCCGCCGCGCAGAACTCGATCGCGAAATCGCGATCCGATACGGCATCGAGCGAGTTGCGGCAGACGTCGTCGAAGCCAAGGGTTTTCGCGACGCGTTCGCGGTCGATCGGGAAGGTAGTGCCGGCCAGCGCGGCCGCGCCCAGCGGCAGCCGGTTGACGCGCTTGCGGCAATCTGCCATCCGTTCCGCATCGCGGCCGAACATTTCGACATAGGCCAGCATGTGGTGGCCGAAGGTGATCGGTTGCGCCACCTGCATGTGGGTGAAGCCGGGCAGGATGGTTTCCGCATGCTGCTCGGCCAGATCGAGCAACGCCAGCCGCAGCTCGCGCAGCAGCGCGAGGATGTCGTCGATCGCCGAGCGCAGGTAGAGGCGGATGTCGGTCGCCACCTGGTCGTTGCGCGAGCGCCCGGTATGCAGGCGCTTGCCGGCATCGCCTACCAGTTCGGTCAGACGCTTCTCGATGTTCAGATGGACGTCTTCCAGGTCGAGCAGCCACTCGAATTTGCCGGCGGCGATCTCGTCGCGGATCTGCGCCATCCCGCGCTCGATGTCGGCACGGTCGGCGGCGCTGATGATGCCCTGGTGCGCGAGCATTTCCGCGTGCGCCAGCGAGCCCTGGATATCGGCATCGGCCAGGCGTTTGTCGAAGAACACGGAGGCCGTGTAGCGCTTGACCAGATCTGACACCGGTTCGGAAAAACGGGCCGACCAGGCCTCGCTTTTTTTGGAGAGTTGTGCTGTCATAATTGGGTTTCCGTTGAATACCGGATTATAAAACAAGGGACGCTCGCGGGGACTGCCCGCCGCCCGCCCTTCGACGCCATGCCGCCAACTTCCATTCCCGCCAGTGCTCCAACCGGAATCGTGATTCCGGATTGCTGCAATATCGGGGTGGTATTCCGTTCGCTGTTGGGAGTGAACGCGGCAGTGCTGGCCGGAGTCGCGATGCAGTACGGCAGTGCGCGAGCGGCACT
>CBIHOK010000243.1:0-4261 GCA_966211575.1 uncultured Noviherbaspirillum sp. | reverse complement strand
ACCGGTTCGCGCTGCCGGAGCCGGTTCGGCTTGCAAGCCGAACCGTGGGGCGCGGAGCGGGGGGTGGGGGAGAGGGTGCAAACTACGGAGTGCGTATTCAATTCGCCATGGCCGTTAGAGTATCGTTTGCGCGTCCAGCGACGTCAAACCCGCGCCGGGCCGCTTGCCTCTGGATAGCGCGCCGCCACTTCGCGCTCGAAGCTGTCGATCAGCGCCGCTACCGCCGGCAGCTTCAGCGCCGACTGCCTGACCACGATCCCGATCTCGCGCAGCAGCGGCTTGCCCGGCAGGTCCAGCACCTGCACGCCCGGCGTGCTGGCCAGCGGCACCAGCTGGCCGGGGATGATTGCGCACCCCAGGCCTTCGCTGACCATGCCGAGGATCACGCCCGGTTCGTCCAGTTCCATGCCGTCGCGCACCCATAGTCCGTGCCGCTTCAGGAAACGGTCGACAAGCTGGCCGCCATGCGAGCCGCGGTTGTAGCGGATGAAGGGCAGGGCGGTCAGCGCTTCCTTCAGCTTGCGCGGCGCTCCCTCGGGCGCGACCGCGACATAGCGTTCGCGCATCAGCGTGATCCATTTCAGATCGGCCGGAATCCCGAGCCGCGGCTTGATGATGACCGCGATGTCGAGTTCGCGCGCATCGACCTGCTCCAGCAGGCGTATCGACATGCCGGGCACGATGTTGACGTGGATCGCCGGGAATGCGTGGCGGAAATCGTGCAGCACGCGTGGCAGCAGCGTCGACTGCACGGTGGTGATCGCGCCCAGGTCGATCGGCGCGCTCTGCTCGATCTTGCCGCGCTGCTTCATCGCCTGGTAACGCTGCACGATGTGCTCGGCTTCCGGCAGCAGCTTGCGGCCCTCATCGCTCAGCGTCACCGCTTTGCCGGTGCGCTCGAACAGCAGGCAGTCGAACTCTTCCTCCAGCCGCCGGATCTGGGTGCTGACCGCCGATTGCGTCAGCCCGAGACGTGCTCCCGCAGCGGAAAACGACGACAGTTCGGCGGCCGTGATGAAGGTGCGGAGATTGCGGATCATTATCGAAATTATTGAGGCTAAGCGAGGAAATTATTCGTTTCATATTAAATCTTTCGCTGCTTATAATCAATTCGTCCGATTCCCGCCCGAGCGCGGAGCGGGCGCGCTGCGTCGGGGACCGCGGGAACCGCGCGGGCGCCGCCGGCATCCGAACTGCTGTGGCGGACGACAATCACAAACCAACAAGGAACTGGAATCATGGATCTTGGACTACGCGGCAAGACCGCGCTGGTATTCGGCGCGGCCGGCGGGCTCGGCGGCGCGATCGCGCAGGGGCTGGCAGCCGAAGGCGCGAACCTGGTGGTGGCCGACGTGAACGCGGACGCGCTCGGCGCGAAGGCGAAGGAACTGGAAGCCGGCGGCACGCAGGTGTTGCCGCTGATCTGGGACCTGTCCGACCTGGCAAGCATCGAAGGCCATTTCGGCGAAATCGAAAAGCGCTTCGGCGGTGTCGACATCCTGGTCAACAACACCGGCGGCCCGCCGCCGACCACCGCTTCCGGCCAGCCGCCGGAATTGTGGAGCAAGCAGTTCCAGGCCATGGTGCTGTCGGTGATCGCAATCACCGACCGCGCGCTGCCCGGCATGCGGGCGAAGAAGTGGGGCCGCATCATTACCAGCACTTCGTCCGGCGTGGTGTCGCCGATCCCGAACCTCGGCATCTCGAATGCATTGCGCATGTCGCTGGTAGGCTGGTCGAAGACGCTGGCGCGCGAAGTCGGCCGCGACGGCATCACCGCCAACATCGTGTTGCCGGGCCGCATCGCGACCCCGCGCATCGCCTTCCTCGACGAACAGAAAGCCAAGCGCGAAGGGCGCGACGTCCAGTCGGTGGCGGCCGAAAGCGCCGCCTCGATCCCGGTCGGCCGCTACGGCAAGCCGGATGAATACGGCGCGGTCGTCACTTTCCTGGCCGGCGATCAGGCGGCTTACGTGACCGGCTCGGTGATCCGCATCGACGGCGGCCTGATCGCCAGCGTGTAGTTTGCTCCCGGCAAGCCACTTCAACGAACCCAAGAGGAATACCAGATGACCACCGAATCCCTCCCGCTCGATCCGGAAATCGTCCGCACGCTGTCCGGCATTTCCACCGCGACGCTGACCACCGTGCTGCTGAAGAAAGGCCTGCGCAACGTCTGGATGCGCGGCACCATCCCGATCGATCCGAAGCAGAAGCGCCAGGTCGGCCGCGCCTTCACGCTGCGCTTCGTGCCGGCGCGCGAAGACCTGGCAACGCCCGAGTCCTGGGCGTCGCCGATCTCCACCCGGGCCGCAATCGAGGCGATGCCGGCCGGCTGCATTGCGGTGGTCGATGCAATGGGCGTGACCGATGCCGGCATCTTCGGCGACATCCTGTGCTCGCGCATGCAGAAACGCGGCGTGGCCGCCCTGGTGACCGACGGCGTGGTGCGCGACATCGAAGGCGTGTCCGGCACCGGCCTGGCGGTCTGGTGTCGCGGTACCGCCGCGCCGGCCTCGGTGGCCGGGCTCACCTTCGTGAACTGGCAGGAGCCGATCGGCTGCGGCGGCGTCGCCGTATTCCCGAACGACGTGGTGGTGGCCGATGCCGACGGCGCAGTGCTGATTCCGGCCAGGCTGCTCGATGAAGTGATCGCGCAGGCTACTGAACAGGAACGCTTCGAAGGCTGGGTGCTGCAGGAAGTGGGCAAGGGCGCTGCGCTGCCCGGGCTGTATCCGCCGAATGCCGAAAACAAGGCGCGCTACGAGGCATACAAGGAAGCGAACAAGGCTTCCTGATTCGGGGTTAACCACGGCGGACATGGCGAACACGACGATCAGCACCGTATGGCTGCGCGCGTAGTCTCTGCGTAGCGGGTTTTCGTCGTGCCCGCCGTGTTCGCCGTGGTGAAACTTCATCCTCCCAAGGAGACCAACATGAACAAGCTGGACACATCCGCCAAGGGCGTCTACCTGATCACCGTCACCCCGTTCAAGGACGACGGCGCGCTCGACCTCGCCAGCACCGACCGCATGGTCGATTTCTACCTGGAACACGGCGTCAACGGCCTCACCATCCTCGGCATCATGGGCGAAGCGACCAAGCTCACCGCCGAGGAATCGCGCGCGTTCGCAAAGCGGGTGCTGGCGCGCGTGAACGGCCGCGTGCCGGTGGTAGTGGGCGCTTCCTCGGCCGGCTTCGCGCCGATGAAGGAGCTGACGCAAAGCGTGATGGACATGGGCGCGTCCGGCGTGATGATCGCCCCGGCGCCTAGCGTGCGCACCGACGAGCAGATCCTCGCCTATTTCGACATGGTCAACGAAACGCTGGGCCCGGACGTGCCGTGGGTGCTGCAGGACCATCCGGTCTCCACCGGCGTGAAAATATCGAACTCGGTGCTGCTCGGCATCCTGAAGAATTCGCCGAACTGCGTGATGCTCAAGCATGAAGACTGCCCGGGCCTGAACAAATTGTCGACGGTGCGCGCTGCCGGCGAGCGCGGCGAACTGCGGCGCATTGCCATCCTCACCGGCAACGGCGGCGGCCTGTTCCTGCCGGAAGAACTGAGCCGCGGCGCCGACGGCGCGATGACCGGCTTCGCCTATCCGGAAATGATGGTCGGCGTCTGTGCTGCACATGCGGCCGGCGACGTCGAGCGTGCGCACGACATCTTCGACGCCTACCTGCCGCTGGCGCGCTACGAGCAGCAGCCGGTGGTCGGCCTGGCGGTGCGCAAGCACATCCTGGCGCAGCGCGGCGCGATTGTCTCGGCCGCCGTGCGCAAGCCGGGGCCGAAGCTGTCGGCGGCGGATATTGCCGATATCGAGCGGCTGACGCGGCGGCAGGAGAAGCGTCTGAAGGAATTGGGGCTGGGGCGCTGAACGAAGCAGGCGAGTCAGTTCAGATGAAGCCCGGACCTTGATTTCGGCCAACGCCCCGACGGGCCACCAGACATCACCTTGTCATTCACTATGCCGGACGCGCGAATCGTCCGGTGCCTGTTCGCGCTCGTGCAAGCCGTAATCGCGCACTACCTGCGCCACGCGCAAGCGGTAGTCCTCGAAGATCGATTCCCGTCCCCGTACCTGCGCCTGGCGATGCGCTTCCAGCGTGCGCCATTGCTTTACCGCTTCTTCGTCGCGCCAGAACGACAGCGACAAAACCTTGCCCGGCATGGAAAGGCTTTCGAAACGCTCGATCGATATGAGAGCCTGTTTAGTGTTTATTTGACAGGTGCGTTCGGGCGAGAAGGGATGCAGTG
>CBIHOK010000242.1:0-4505 GCA_966211575.1 uncultured Noviherbaspirillum sp. | reverse complement strand
CTCGTCATAAGCTTGGAAGGCTTCAGCTCTACCATTGAGCTACACCCGCAAGGACCATCAACTTCAGCCGCATTACCATTTTTCCTGCTGGTGGAGGGGGCTGGATTCGAACCAGCGTACTCGCAAGAGGGCAGATTTACAGTCTGCTGCCATTAACCACTCGGCCACCCCTCCGCAGGGAACCCCAAACTATAGTAGAAGGAATCCCCGCTGTCAACAAATTTTGATGCCTACGATACTTGCCTGGACGCCCAAGCGAACAAAGGGATGGGGACCGGGTTTCAGAACCGGGTGTCGCGCGCTGCGCGCAGGAAAGAGTCGAGAATCGGGGTGCAATCGAGCAATTCGGGACTGCCAGGCCGATGGAATTCCGGGTGCCACTGCAAGCCCATTACGAAGTTGGCTTTCTTGTAACGCACTGCCTCGACGATGTTGTCCGGGCCGGAATAGGCTTCGACGCTAAGCTCGCGCCCCAGGTCCTTCACCGCCTGGTGATGGATGGAATTGACCAGCGCCTGCGGGCGCTGCGGGAACATGCCGGCCAGCGTGGAACCGGGCGGAAAACGGATTTCGTGGTAATGGCTATCGTACAAGTCATTCACATGTTCGATGGCGGTCGGCACATCGGACGCAATGTCCTGGTACAGGGTGCCGCCGAATGCGACGTTGATCAGCTGGCAACCGCGGCAAATGCCAAGCACCGGCTTGCCGGCCTCGACGAATTCGTGCAGCAGTTCCAGTTCGTACATGTCGCGCGCGCGATCGCCGCCCCACTCGGGACGCGTCGCCAGTTCCGAATAGGTCTGCGGCGCCACATCGGCGCCTCCTTGCAGTACCAGTCCATCCAGGTTTTTCGCGTAATCACGCAGCCTGATATTGCTTGGATGCAATAGACCATTGTTATTGACGGTCGGAATCATGAAAACCAGCACATCGCGTGACATGACCCATTGCGCGATCGATTCTTCCAGATATTGCAGCGTCTTGCTGCGCAGGCCCTTGGCCCCTGCCTCGGGATGGAAAATGCGGGCAGATACGCCGATTTTCAGCGTGCGCTGGGCGATGCGTTTGATGACACTGTTCGACAGGGCGCGGAAGCGGGCCGACACTACTCTCTGGGTAATCGACCAAGGCGTTTCATGCGCGCCGAAGTAGCGTGACGGGCGCGGGCTTGGTTCGGCGTCGGCCGACGGGGCCGGACGGCTGGGGGCATCGACGATAGGTGGGTTGACGGGACGGGGATTGCGATCGTTCTGGTCGTTCTGGTCGGACATGGTTGATGGTCGAGAGTGGTATGCACAACTGCAGCGGGGATGGTTGCAGCATCGAGTATAAACGCGATGGATTCGCGCCGCGCCCGAAACAGCGATCGGGCGCTCCCTGGCGGACCATGGACAGGAACCGGTCGTTCGGACTCCGCCGTATGCATTCTCACCCGGAGGATGCGACAATTCCGGTTTGCCAACTGCCAGGGAGCATTCGACCGCCATGCTGACGATTTATCACAATCCCCGCTGTTCCAAATCACGTGCTGCGCTGGCGCTGACCGAGGCGTTTGCGGCCGAGCACGGCTTGCCGCTTGAAGTAGTCGATTACCAGGAGACGCCGCCGTCGTTGGCCCAACTCGTTTCGCTGAAGGCGTTGTTGGGTGTGAGCGCCGCCGCAATGGTGCGCGACAACGAGCCTGAGTTTGCGGAACTGGAACTGGCGAAGGCGGATGAAATGGCGCTGCTCGAAGCAATTTCCCGACACCCCCGGCTATTGCAAAGGCCGATTGTCGTGTACCGCGAGCGGGCAGTGATCGCTCGCCCTCCGGAAAACCTGGCGGCGCTGCTTCAAGCCGATTAGGACTTCGCCTCGGCGCTTTGCCGTATCCCGTATTTTTTCAGGATGGATTGGTATAACGCGGTTAACGGGACCAGCCGCGGATTCGCCGGGTCGAGCCGGCGGGCGGATTCGATATAGATGCGCGCCTGTTCGCCCAGCTTGTTTTCCCAGCCCAGGTTTTCCAGATACTTGAGTACCGCCACTGCGGCGTTGAACACCACCTGAGGGTTTTCCGGCAGCTTGTGCACGGCGGCAGCCATCAATTCGACCGCTCCCCGGAAGTCGCCCAGCCTGGCTTTTTCGGCGCCGGACGAGACCAACTCGACGACTTGCCTCCGACTCTGACTGGCAACCGTTTCCGCCAGCTCCTTGCGTCCGGCCTGCTCGAATACCGCCATCGCCTTGGCCAGCGCAGCATCATCGGCCACATTGCTCATTACGTCGCGCATCACCTCCGATGCGCCATCATCCAGGTTGTGTTGCAGGCAGCTCTTTGCCAGCTCCATCTTCAGATCGTTCGACAGCCCCACGGTCTCACGGCAGGCGGCGACCGCTGCCGCCAGTTCGGCGGCAGCCTGCTCGGCATTGCCCAACTCGGTATGCAGCAGCGCCGACGAGACCGCGCGGCAGGCCGGCGTCTTGCTCGAACCGGCGAGCGATTTTTCCAGGTCGCGGATCACCGTTGCCGCCTGATCCGTGCTTCCTTTCCTGACCAGCGCGCGCACCAGCCGGACATGGTCTTCGGGGTCGCGGAATTCGGAATATTTCGCCTTGGTCACCACCTTCTGAAACGAGCGCTCCGCGGTTTCCAGGTCGCCCGCCTCCAGCGCGACCTCGCCCAGCTTGCGCAGGCGCCGCACCGCATGGGGCGAGATCGTGACCGCATCGGCCAGCACGTCCTTCGCCTCCGGCAACTGGCCGACTGCCTCGTGCGTCTTGGCCAGCCAGTCGTAGGCATCCATGTACTTGCTGTTTTCCTCCACCAGCGCCGCCAGCAACTGTTCGGCTTCGCCGAATTCGCCCTGCATGAACAAGGTCTTCGCCAGGCCCAGCCGGGCCCAGGCCACCGCCTTGGTCTCCAGCAGCTCCTGGTAGATCGCTTCCGCCTCGGCCGCCTCGCCCAGGATCACGTGCAGCTCCGCCCGCAGCCGCATGAAATCGGTGGCGTACTTGCGGTGCTTTTCCTGGCCCAGCCTGCAGACCTCGATCGCCTCCGCCAGGTCACCGTGTTCCATCAGGTGATATACCGGGAGGAAGGCGGTGCGCTTTTCGATCGCCCGCGCGATCCGGTCCAGCAGCGTGTCCGCGGTGAACGGCTTGAGGATGTAGTCGGTGGGAGCAAGTTCGGCGGCGCTGACGACCTTTTCATAAACGCGCTCCGCGGTGACGATGATGAATATCGTCCACAACGGGATCAGCTTGTTGTGACGCAGGTCTTCGAGCAGTTGCTGTCCGTCCTGGCCATCGCCCAGGTCATACTCGCACAGGATCAGGTCGTAAGACTTGTTTTTCAGCGGGCGGATCGCCGTGCCGGAGCTGACCGCGTGGTCGATCTTGGTAATCCCGCACAGGTTCAGCATGTTGTGGAGATTGGCGCGCATGCCGGATTGCGGCTCGACGATCAATGCGGTCAGGCTGCGTAGCGCGGTCATTTTAGGAGTAATGGATACGTCGCTGATACAGTTGCAAAAGAGTCGCAAACAGGAAACCGCGCGGCCGGAACGCGCCGCTCAGTGCCAAAATACCACCACCGCATGGAAAAGCAAGCCGGATACGTTCAATTGTCGGCGGCGCGCCATAGCTCGCCGCTGGGCTCCTCGACCACCACCTGGTTGCGGCCGCCACGCTTGGCCAGATACATCGCGGTGTCAGTCCGGGAGAACAGGTCGAGCACCGATTCACCGGCAATGTACTGAGTCAGGCCGATCGACACGGTCACCGCCTTCTGCAGGCGCCCTTGCCAGTTATGGGCTTCGACTTCATGGCGGATGCGTTCGACGGTATTGAGCGCCGCCAGCAACGGAGTGCCGGGCAAAACCAGCAGGAATTCCTCGCCGCCGTAGCGGCCGAATACGTCTTCCTGCCGCACGCTGTCCTGCGCGATGCGGGCAAAGGTACGCAGCACCTCATCGCCGGCCAGATGGCCGACGCTGTCGTTGATGCTCTTGAAATGATCCAGATCGATCACCGCCAGGCAGAGCGGATGACCATAGTCGTCGGCGATCCGCTTCTGCTCTTCCAGCACCGCGATCATGTAGCGCCGGTTATAGCAGCCGATCAGCGGGTCGCGGCGCGCGCTTTCCTCGATATTCCGGATTTTCAGGCCGGCCCGGTAAAGCGCGCCATGCAGGCGCCGCACGCGCCCCGTCAACAACACGAATCCCGGCAGAGTGACCGCCAAAGTCAGCCATTCGAGCGCCTCCAGGCTGCTCACGGCGGAGTCGGGAAAACGCATCCACTGCAGCCCGATCACCAGGCCGTAGCCGACCAGCGCGACCGCCGTCAGCAGCAGCATGTGCAGCTGCGACAGCCGATACATGCCGTAGGCGACGATGATGAACGAGAACGGGACATACAGGATGCGGGCGCCGGGCGCGAGATAGATGGTCGCAAGAAGGATCGCGAACGCGCCCAGCGCGATCGGAAGGGTCAGGTTCTTGTCGCGGGCCCTGCAGTTC
>CBIHOK010000241.1:0-4531 GCA_966211575.1 uncultured Noviherbaspirillum sp. | reverse complement strand
CGATGAGGGCGGATTGATAGGGTTGTTCATGATGTCTGATCTTTCCTTTATGAATCGGTGGAATTGGATCGCGATTCCCGATGCAGGGTTTTCGGCCGGCCTGGCCTGCAAGGCGCCCGAGAACAGCATACACCAGTGAACAGCATGGGTAGCGGAGCCCATCGCATCAAACCAGCTAATCCCCGGTAGGCGAGAGGCGAAAGGATTTCACCTGCGGTAGCTGCAGCAGGTGCGCGGCCAAAGCCGAGATGTATTGTTCGTTGCCGGTCTGCAGCACCATCCGGTATTCGAAGGAGGTGCCGTCATCGGTAATGCGATAGCTCATGTTCGAGACATCAAAACCATGTCCGCCCAGGATTTTCCTCACTTCCGCTTCCGGCAATACGCTGTCGCGCTCGAAGCAGAGAGTGTGATGCGCATAGGACTGGCTGGGCATCCATGCTTCTATCCACCGAAACGCGGACAGCGTGCCCAAGGTCAACGCGGTAGCCAGCGCGGCGGGGAAGTAGAAGCCGATTCCGATCAGGATGCCGATCGCGGCAGTGACCCATATCGATGCAGCGGTAGTCAGCCCGCGTACGCTGAATCCTTCCTTGAAGATCACGCCGGCGCCAAGAAAGCCGATGCCGGTCATGATTCCCTGCGCCATCCGGGTCGGATCGGTACGTATGGTGTCCGGCGCATGCGGTGGCAGCCATTTCCATTCGAACAGCGTGATCAGCATCAGCATCGCGGAAGCCAGGCAAACCAGGGTGTGGGTCCGGAAGCCGGCCGGACGACCATGGAAACTGCGCTCGAGCCCGATAACACCACCCGCGACCAGTGCCGCGAGCAGATGGAGGGTAATCGTTTGATATCCAAGCGGCATGCGCGTTCTCTCTGTATTCCGGATGGGGCCGTTGGCGCGGGAGCGGCTTATTCATTGGCAATATTTCATGCTAACCCGCCGGGCTTGCGCCTCTTTGCGGCATATCAGCGCACGACCGGCAACCGGCCTTAGGCAGGCAGGAAGACGGCGGGTGGGAAAGGCGATGTGGGGACGAGCGCGAGCACCGGCGCATGCGGAGAGCGCCCCGCGGCTTCGGCTTCGAGAAGAGAAAAATCAGAACTTCCGCCGCCCGGACCGGGAGCCGATCATGGGTGCCGGGGACCCGCTCCGGGAACGAGCGATCAGCTCAGCGTGGCCTGCTCCTGCTGCAGGAACAGGCGGACGAAGTCGAGCGCGGAAACGATGCCCATCAGTGCTTCGTTGTCCATGACCACGACATGATGCACCTGGTGTGTGAGCATCAGTTCCGCCACTTCGGTGGCCGGCGTATCGGGCGTGACCTCGATCGGCCGATAGGTGCAGATTTCCCAGGCCTTGACCGCTTTCGGGTCCTTGCCCATGGTCTGGAACTTGATCAGGTCGTTGGCTGTGATGATGCCGAGAATGGCGCCGTCCGTATCATAGACCGGGGCCGAGGAAACGCGGCTTGCCTTCATCACCGATTCGACTGCTTCGATGCTGTCGTCCATGCTGAGCGGGGTGACGATACCGCGCATGATTGAGGATACGATCGGCGGATTGCTCATGATTGTCTGCTGGTTGAAGGTTGTTCATTCCTATGCGGTATGCATCGAGGACGTGGCCGGGAACGGAGAGTACGGCTGCCTGGAGGCGCTATGCCAGGCAAGGAGTGCACGGCCCGGCGTTTTTCCTGGCGCCATCCACACAAATGGACAGATCGCTTGCGCGGATGTTCCCCCGCCCGTGTTACGCCGGCATTTCATCGGGGGCACGGCCGAACACGCCTCGGCTGGCACCTGAGCCGCCTCCGGACGTTCGACCTAAAAAAGATTGCCCCGCTGCCGGCGGATGGCAGGAATCTTTTGGGGACCGCTGCCAACCGGGCACCCGCAAGCCCATCACTTTTCTAATTGCAAGATGACCGCGTAAAATGATGCGTTTTGACGGATAGATTAGGAGTTTTATCGATGCATATGATCGGGCGTGCGCATCTCCCCATGTCGACCTCACCTGCAGACCCTGCCATTTCGTCCTTCCTGTCGCGCTTCATCCCTCTGTTCCTGCTGCTGTTCGCACTGGCTCACGGTGCCCAGGCCGCACAGCCTGCCGGCAAAATCGCCGATAAAGATGCCGCTTCCTATGCGGCGCTCGCGGACCTGCTGGAAAACGAGACGACACGCCAGCACTTGATCGACCAATTGCGCACGCTGGCGGCGCCGGCGCGGCAGCAGGCAGTGCCGAACGACCAGCCGGCGCCGCAGGAAAGCAAGCCTGCCGTCGAGGAAGAACCGGTCCTGTTCTCGCGCGACATCGCCGACGGTATCGAACACTTCATCACCGGACTCGGCACCGATCTGTCCGAAGCGGTAACCGTGATCCGTTCGCTTGGCGAAGATGACGATGCGGCCGTGCTGAACCGGAACAAATGGCGCGGTGAGCTGCTGAACCTTGCCACCGTGATCGCCGCCACAGTCATTGCTTTCTTCGTGTTCCGGCGGCTGGCCGGCCGCTTCTTTGCGCGCAGCAACGACTGGATCACCGCCGCAGGCAACGAGCCGCGCACCGGCGGCTTTGCGCAATCCGGCCTGTACCGCAAGACGATTGCGATCGTCGCCGCAATGATCGCGGATACCGGCGCCATCCTGCTGGCAGGCGCGGCCGGCTACGCGGCGGCACTGTTCGCCGGCGGCGATGCGGAGCGCATCGATACGCTGGCATCGCTGTTCATCAATACCTTCGTTGCCGTCGAGATCGCCAAGGCCTTCGTGCGCGGCGTGTTCGCGCCGCGCTACCGGCGCTTGCGCCTGTTCGAAATGGGCGACGACATTGCCGCCTTCTGGGGGTATTGGCTGGAGCGGCTGGTCGGCCTGACCGGCTACGGCATTCTGGTCGGCGTGCCGCTGGCGAAATCGATGCTGTCGCCGGCGATCGGCCACATGCTGGGCGTATTGATCATCCTTGGCGTCTATCTGTATGCCGTGCGCGTAATCTGGCATAACCGCCATACCGTGCGCGAGCGGATGGACCGCTACGCGGACGGGTTGTCCGCCGCCTTTTTCTCGACGCTGACACGCATGCTGGCGCGCATCTGGCATGTTCCGGCCATCGCCTACTTCACGGCGCTGCTGGTAGTCAGCCAGGTCGCGCCGCACGACGCGCTGCCGTTCATGGCGGAGGCGACGCTGCAGACGCTGGCAGCCATCGGCATCGGCCTGCTGGCTTCCGCCATCGTTACCGCTGCGCTATCGCGCCGTATCGTGCTGTCGCTTCGATTGCGCGAACAGCTGCCGCTGCTGGAAACGCGCATCAACGCCTACGTGCCGCCCGCACTGAAGGGTTTTCACCTGCTGACGATGCTGGTCGTGGTACTGGTCGTGCTCGATGCCTGGCATGCGTTCAACCTGGCGGACTGGATCGCTTCCGACGGCGGCCGTGCCGTGATCCTGGCGGTGGTCCATGTTGCCATCATCCTGCTGATCGCCACCGTGGTATGGACGACGGTGGCCAGCATCATCGAGCATCGCATCAGTCTGACGCCCGGGCAAGGCCAGCCGAGCGAGCGGGAAAAAACGCTGCTGGCCCTGTTTCGCAACGCGGCGCTGATTGCCATCGTCACGCTGACGATCCTGGTCGTGCTGTCGCAGATCGGCATCGATATCGCACCGCTGATTGCCGGCGCCGGGGTGGCGGGCCTGGCGATCGGCTTCGGCGCGCAAAAGCTGGTGCAGGACGTCATCACCGGCGTCTTCATCCAGTTGGAGAACGGCATGAACCAGAATGACGTGGTCGAGGTTGCCGGCATCTTCGGCACGGTGGAAAGGATCACGATCCGCTCGGTCGGCATCCGTACGCTGGACGGCGGCTTTCACCTGATTCCGTTCTCGTCGGTGGACAAAGTATCCAACCACACGCGCGACTTCTCCTACCACTATGGCGAATACACCGTGCCGTATCGCGAGAATGTGGATGAGGCGATGGTGCAATTGAAGAGCGCCTTTGCCGAACTGATGCAGGATGCCGAGATGGAGAAGGCCGTGCTGGCAGACATCGAGATCCCGGGCGTGACGTCGCTGCACGAGCGCGGCTACAACATCCGCGTGCTGATCAAGACGCAGCCCGGCATGCAATGGCCGGTTCAGCGCGCATTCAACCGCCTCGTCAAGAAACATTTCGACGCGGCCGGCATTGCGCTGCCCTATCCGCATACGGTGCTGCGTTTCGGCGACGACGGCAACGACGCGCTGCGGACCTTCCCGTTGCCGGGATAGAAGGGCTTGCAGGCGCATCCGGTCTTCCCGCCAACTCGTCTGACGGCCTGCCCTGAAACTCGTTGCGGCAACTCAGGGCGCGGGAGCCTCTGGAGCCGGCCGCGTTTCCATTTTCGTCGTGGCATCGGGAACCGGCTCGACCGCGATCCGGTTGCGGCCCAGCGCCTTGGCCTGGTAGAGCGCCGCATCGGCCCGCGCCAGCAATGCCTGCAGCGTGTCGTCCGATCGCAGCGCGGCAATGCCGGCGCTGAAC
>CBIHOK010000240.1:0-4535 GCA_966211575.1 uncultured Noviherbaspirillum sp. | reverse complement strand
TCGGCGAGAAGCACAAGGGCCTCGCCAACATGTTCCACATGATGAACGAGGCGCGCATCGGCGTCGGGCTGGGCGCGGTGATGCTCGGCTATACCGGCTACCTGCACGCTCTCGAATACGCACGCGAGCGGCCGCAGGGACGCCATCCGATGGCAAAGGATCCGGCCCAGCCGCAGATACCGATCATCCAGCACACCGACGTCAAGCGCATGCTGCTGGCGCAGAAGTCTTATGTCGAAGGTGGCCTGGCGCTCAATCTGTACTGCGCACGGCTGGTCGACGAGGAACGCACCGCGGAGTCGGAGCAGGCGCGCCGGCATGCGACGCTGCTGCTCGATATCCTGACGCCGATCGCGAAATCGTGGCCATCGCAATGGTGCCTGGAGGCGAACAGCCTCGCGATCCAGGTGCACGGCGGCTACGGCTACACGCGCGAATACAACGTCGAACAGTTCTACCGCGACAACCGGCTCAACCCGATTCACGAAGGCACCCACGGCATCCAGGGGCTCGATCTGCTCGGACGCAAGGTCCGCATGCAGGACGGCGCCGCGTTCAAGGCGCTGGGCGCCGAAATGCAGAAGACGATCGCCCGCGCCCTCGAGGTGCCGGCGTTGGCCAACTATGGAAAGACGCTGGCAGAGGTGCTGCAGCGGATCGAGAAAGTGACGCAGGCGCTGTACGCGGTCGGCGATGCCAACAAGACGCTCGCTAACGCCTCGGTCTACCTGGAGGCATTCGGCCATACCGTGGTCGCATGGATATGGCTGGAGCAGGCGCTGCTGGCGAACGGCAAGTCCGGCCACGATGCCGACTTTTACCGCGGCAAGCTGCAAGCCTGCGCCTATTTTTTCAATTGGGAACTACCGAAGGTGCAGCCGCAACTCGACCTGCTCGAAAGTATCGACACGACGACGCTGGACATGCAAGATGCATGGTTTTGATCCGAGCGGGAGAAAACCATGCTGAAGCACATCGTCATGTGGAAACTGAAGGAGCATGCGGAGGGCGCCGACAAGGCAGCCAACGCGCGCAGGATGAAGGAAATGCTGGATGCCTGTTCCGGGCTGGTGCCAGGCATCCTGCGTTTCGAAGCCGCCATTGCGCAATCCGGACTCGAAGCGACCTACGACGTCGTACTGTATGCGGAGTTCGAATCGAAGGCGGCGCTCGATGCCTACCAGGAACATCCGCAGCATCACGCACTGAAACCGTTCTTCGGCGCGGTGCGCGAGGCGCGCCAGTGCATGGACTATGAAATCTAACTATGAACAAAGCAAAGGAGACGAGATGCGCACTACCAAGCAATTATTCGACCTGACCGGAAAAACCGCGCTGGTGACCGGCGGCTCGCGCGGGCTCGGCCTGCAGATCGCCGAGGCGCTCGGCGAGCAGGGCGCGAAGCTGGTGCTGTCGTCGCGCAAGCAGGCCGACCTCGACGAGGCCGTCGCGCACCTGAAAGAGCGCGGCATCGAGGCCAGCGCGATCGCGGCCGACCTGTCGCAGGAAGCGGCGGTGGCGCCGCTGGTCGCCGAAGCGCTGAAGCGGCTCGGCCACATCGACATCCTGGTCAACAATGCGGGCGCCACCTGGGGTGCGCCGGCGGAAGATCACCCGGTCGAAGCCTGGGACAAGGTGATGAACCTGAACATCCGCAGCATCTTCCTGCTGTCGCAGGCGGTCGGCAAGCAGTCGATGATTCCGCGCAAATACGGCCGCATCATCAATGTCGCATCGATTGCCGGCCTGTCCGGCAACGGGCCGCATTCGATGCAGACGATTGCGTACAACACCTCCAAGGGCGCAGTGGTGAATTTCACCCGCACGCTGGCCGGCGAGTGGGGCAAGCACGGGATTACCGTGAATGCGCTGGCACCCGGTTTCTTCCCGTCGAAGATGACCAAGGGCGTGCTGGAAAACCTGGGCGTCGACAACCTGAAGGCGCGCGCGCCGCTGCAGCGCATCGGCGACGACGAAGACCTGAAGGGTGCCGCGCTGCTGTTCGCATCGGATGCATCGAAACATATTACCGGCCAGATCCTCGCGGTCGACGGCGGCGTGTCGGCGGTGCACTGATGGCATTGATGGATACATCGGCGCCGCAGCCGTTCCCGTCCGAGATTCCGTTCCTGCACGACCTGGGGGTGGAATTTCTCGGGATGGCGAACGGCGAGGCGCAAGTCGCGCTGGACCTCGAATCCCGCCACATGAACAGCTGGACGGTCACGCATGGCGGCGTCACGATGACGCTGCTCGACGTGGTGATGTCGCTGGCCGGGCGCTCCCTCGATCCGGATGCGCGCGGCGGCGTCACGGTGGAGATGAAGACCAGCTTCCTGCAGCCGGGCGGCAAACCGGGCGGCCGGATGGTCGCCAAGGGCAAGGCATTTCACCGCTCCACCACGATGTGCTTCTGCGAAGGCGAAGTCTGGAACGGCGAACGGCTGGTCGCCAAGGCAATGGGAACCTTCAAGTACCTGAAACGGCTGGATGCGGCGAAGAAGATGGAGCACGAATAACACCCGAATAGCAGACGAATAGTTGCGCCGGCCAGCGCAGGCCGATATCCCGAAAGAGGAACGGAGGAGACAACCTGGCTGCCGCGTTTTCCGGCTTGCCCCGCAAGCCGCCTATCCCTGGAACGAAAGGCAAACCCTCATGAACAGCTACAAACGCATCGTCCTGGCATCCCGCCCCAAAGGGCAAGTGGTGCCGGAAAATTTCCGTCTCGAAGACGTGCCGGTGCCGGCGCTCAAGGACGGCGAAATCCTGATCTGCAACCACTACCTGTCGCTCGATCCGTACATGCGCGGGCGCATGGAAGAGAGCAAGAGCTATGCGGCCCCGCAGCCGCTGAATGAAACCATGATCGGCGGCACCGTCGGCGAAGTGGTCGATTCGCGCAATCCGCAATTCAAGGCGGGCGACAAGGTGCAGGCGATGCTGGGCTGGGCTGAAATGGGCGTGTCGGACGGCACGCTGCTGCGCAAGCTCGATACCACCCATGTGCCGCTGTCCGCCTACCTCGGATCGGTCGGCATGCCGGGCATGACTGCCTGGTATGGCCTGACCCAGATCATGCAGCCGAAGCCGGGGGAAACCCTCGTGGTGTCCGCCGCCAGCGGCGCGGTCGGCAGCGTGGTCGGCCAGCTGGCGAAAATGCGCGGCTGCCGCGCGGTCGGCATCGCCGGCGGCAAGGAAAAATGCGATTACGTGGTCAAGGAGCTCGGTTTCGACGCCTGCGTCGACTACAAGGCCGGCAAGCTGGCCGATGACCTGGCGCAAGCCACGCCCGACGGCATCGACGCGGTATTCGAAAACGTCGGCGGCGAAGGTTTCGACGCCTGCCTGGCTCGGATGAATCCGTTCGGCCGGATTGCGCTGTGCGGACTGATCGCCGGCTACAACGGCCAGCCGATGGCAATCCACAACGTGCGCGCCTTCCTGACGATGCGCTTGACGATGCGCGGCTTCATCGTGTCGGAGCACATGGACCTGTGGCCGCAGGGATTGTCGGAGCTGGGCACGCTGGTTGCGAGCGGCAAGCTCAAGTTCCGCGAATCGGTGGCGCAGGGACTGGCAGCCGCACCGGAAGCGTTCATCGGCCTGCTGGCCGGGCGCAATTTCGGCAAGCAGCTGGTCAAGCTGGTCTGAGCCCGGGGAGCGCCATGTCGGACATCATTCTGCATCACTATCCGAGCTCGCCGTTTGCCGAAAAGGCGCGGATGATGCTGGGGTTCAAGAAACTCGCGTGGAAGTCGGTGACGATTCCGGTCATCATGCCCAAGCCCAACCTGACCGCGCTGACCGGCGGCTATCGCCGTACCCCGGTGATGCAGATCGGCGCCGACATCTATTGCGATACCGCGCTGATCGCCGACGTGCTGGAACGCCTCCAGCCGTCGCCGACCCTGTATCCGGCGGCGATCGAGGGCGAAGCGCGCACGCTGGCCCAATGGGCCGATTCGGTGCTGTTCTGGACCATGATCACCTACGTGTTCCAGCCGGCCGGCATGCAGGACATGATGGGCCGGTTCACGCCGGAGCAGTTGAAGGCGTTCGGCGCGGACCGGGCCGCGCTGCGCGGCAATGCGCCGCGGCTGTCACTAGCGGAAGCGACGGCCGCGCTGACCGAGTATCTGCGCCGGCTGGAAGGCATGGTGGCGGACGAGCGGCCCTACCTGCTCGGCCGGCAGCCCGGCATTGCGGATTTCTCGGTCTACCACTGCCTCTGGTATCTGCAGAACGCGCACTCGGTGGCGGGCATCCTCGACGCGTCTCCGCGCCTGGTCAAGTGGATTGCCCGCATGGCGGAGATCGGCCACGGCAGCCCGCAGCCGCTATCGGAGCAGCAGGCACTGGAAATCGCGCGCAACTCGCGCACAGCGCCGGCCGAGCTGCCGTTCGTCGACATCCACGGCGCCGCACCGGGCGACCGCGTCAGCATCATGCCCAGCGCTTACGGTCTGGATCCGGTCGACGGCGAACTGGTGATCGCGAGCGCCTCGGAACTCGCGCTGCGCCGCCACGACCCG
>CBIHOK010000239.1:0-4540 GCA_966211575.1 uncultured Noviherbaspirillum sp. | reverse complement strand
GGCTGCAGGTGCATGCGCAGCCCGGGCGCGGCGTTGACCTCGACGATGCCGCCGCCCTGCTCTTCCAGCGGACGGATCACGTTCTCGCACACCATGTCGACACCGCAGATGTCGAGCCCGACCATCTGCGCCGCCTCCACCGCGCGTGCCGCGACTTCCGGGTGCACGTCGTCGGTGACGTCGGTGGCGGTACCACCCGTGCTCAGGTTCGCGTTGTTGCGCAAGACCACGTGCACGCCCTTTTGCGGAATGCTGTCGGCGTCGTAGCCTTGCGCGGCCAGGGTGGCGAGCGCGATCGCGTCGAAACGGATCTTGGTCAGCGAAGTCGCATGGCCGTCTCCGCGCAGCGGATCGCGGTTGACCTGCTCGACCAGCTGCGCGATGGTGTGCTGGCCGTCGCCGGTCACCTGCGGCGGCGAACGGCGGGCGGCCGCCACCATCCGGTCGCCCACCACCAGCAGCCGGAAATCCCGCCCCGGCAGGTAGCGTTCGACCAGCACTTCGGAGCCGAAGCGGGCCGCGACTTCATAGGCGGCCATCACTTCGTCGCGGTTGCCGATGTTGACCGCCACGCCCTTGCCCTGGTTGCCGTCGCGCGGCTTCACCACCACCCGGCCGCCCAGTTCGCAAGCGGCGGCCCAGGCGTCTTCCGCGCTGTCGACCGCGCGCCCCACCGGCACCGGCACGCCGGCCGCGTGCAGCAGCATCTTGGTCAGATCCTTGTCCTGCGCGATCGACTCGGCAATCGCGCTGGTATTGTCGGTTTCGGCTGCCTGGATGCGGCGCTGCCGGCTGCCCCAGCCGAACTGCACCATGCTGCCATCGGTCAGCCGGCGATACGGGATGCCGCGCTTGAGCGCCGCCTCCACGATGGCGCCGGTGCTCGGGCCGAGCCGCACGTCTTCATCCAGTTCGCGCAGCCGCGCCAATGCTTGCCCCAGATCGAACGGCCGGTCTTCGACCGCCGCCTTGCACAAGTCTTCGGCCAGCTCGAAAGCCAGCCGCCCGACCGCTTCCTCGCTGTACTGCACCACCACCTGCCAGGTATTGCGTTCGACGGTTTCCACCGCGCGGCTGAAGGTCACCGGGCAGCCGGCGCGTGCCTGCAGGCCGCGCGCGGCCGCTTCCAGCACCTGGGCCATCGATACCGGATGGGCGGCGTCGTTCGGCTGCAGGAAATCGATTTCCGGAAAGCGTGCGCGCAAGCGTGTTTCCAGTCCGGCGATCGCGGCGATCGAGCGCTCCGGTTCGCTACAGATGACGACTGCTTCCAGGGCGGTGTGACGGCTCCACAGATTGGGGCCGCGCAAGGCGCGGATGCGTGTAATTTCCATGAACAGGTTTCCTTGAGGGACCGGCCGCGCGCGGATGCACGGCCGGAGACACTGGGGATCGGGCAATCAGGCGGCTGCGGCGCTTTCGTAAGTCTCGATGCCGGCGCGGATCAGTTCCGGCGGCAGCCACAGCGCCCAGGCAGCCGCGGCGGCGGCCAGGATGCTGTCGAGAGAAGCGCCGGCGGCCAGCAGCGGCAGGCCGGCCAGCTCGCACAGCGCCAGTTCGTCGGCCCCGCTGGCCAGCACCACGCGCCCGTCGCGCACGTACACCGCGCGCCCGCCGCGCCGCAGGTGCTCCGCCAGCGGCGGCGCTTCCGGGGTCGACGCGAAAAACAGCACCTGGCCGTCGCACAGCGGCGCCAGCTCGGCTACGCGGGCATCGTCGGCATTCAGCACTGCGGCGCCTTCCGGCAGCACCACGTCGACCTGGGTGCGGATCACGTTGAACAGCTTGTCCGGTTCATCGATGTAGAAGTCGGGCACCAGGTCGGCCGCATCGATATTGGTCACCACGCCGACCTGGCAGCGGTCATAGGCGAGGCCTTCGGAAAGAATGCTGCGGGCGCCGTTTTCCAGTACCGCCGCCTGCACTGCGCGGTTGAGCAGCACGCGGCGCGCCGCTTTCCAGTGCGCGTTGTCACCGCCCTCGATGCGGCGCTCGTTCAGGTACAAGCCTTCGCCGCATGCCAGGCCCACGCGCGCGCCCTGCAGATGCAACAGGCGCGCCACCAGCTTTGCCACCAGCGTGCGGCCATGGCTGCCGCAGATGCCGACCAGCGGCACGCGGCCGCCATCGCCGGTTTCGAACAGGTGGGCAACGATCGCTTCGCCGACCTGGCGCGGTTCGCCTTGCGCCGGTTTCAAATGCATCAGCAGGCCCGGCCCGGCGTTGATCTCGACGATGGCACCGCCTTGCTGCTCCAGCGGCTGCGAGATGTCGCGCGCGACCAGGTCGACGCCGGCGATGTCGAGCCCCACCACGCGCGCGGCCAGCGCCACGGTGGCGGCGGTCGACGGGTGCACCTGTTCGGTCACGTCGAAGGCAAGGTTGCCGTTGCGTACCGCCAGCACCTCCCGGCCCGCTTCCGGCACCGATCCCGCTTCCAGCCCCTGGCGCCGCAATTCGAGCACCACGCCCGGTTCGTCCTTGAGCCGGATCACGTTCAACGGAAAGTCTTCGGTATCGCCGCGCCGCGGATCGGTGTTGATCTGGCTGTCGATCAGTTGCTCGACGGTGGAGACGCCGTCGCCGACGATGCTCGCGGTCTCGCCGCGCGAAGCTGCCACCAGGCGGCCGCCCACCACCAGCAGCCGATGCTCGTCGCCCAGCACGAAGCGCTCGACCAGCACTTCGCTGCCTTCTTCGCGGGCGACATGAAATGCGGCCTCGATTTCTGCGCGCGTTCTCAGGTTGGTGGAGACGCCGCGCCCGTGGTTGGCATCGGTCGGCTTGACCACCACCGGCAAGCCGATGTCATTGGCCGCTTCCCACGCATCTTCGGGACTGGCGACCGGGCGCCCTTCCGGCACCGGCACGCCGCACGATTGCAGCAGCTGCTTGGCCAGGTCCTTGTCGCTGGCAATGCTTTCGGCAATCGCCGGGGTGCGATCGGTTTCCGCGGTCCAGATGCGGCGCTGGCGCGCGCCGTAGCCGAGCTGAACGAGGTTGCCTTCGTTGAGCCGGATCGACGGGATCATGCGTCCGGTGGCGGCATCGACGATGCAGGCGGTGCTGGGGCCGAGACACAGCCGGTCGACCATCGCACGCAGCTTTTCCACCGCTGCCGCCACGTCGAACGCGCGGCCTTCGATGGCCGCCATTACCAGGTCGCGCGCCATGTACAGCGCTTCGCGGCTGACCTTTTCGTGGCGCGCCCGCACTGCCACCTTGTAGACGCCGCGCTTGCCGGTTTCGCGCGCCTTGCCGAAGCCGGTCTGCATTCCCGCCAGGTTCTGCAGCTCGATCATCACGTGTTCGAGGATATGCGCGGGCCAGGTGCCTTCGCGCAGCCGCTGCAGGAAGCCGCCGCGCGTACCCACGCTGCAGCGGTGTTCGACCAGACCCGGCAATGCCGCGCTCAGCCGTTCGTAAAAACCGGGGATGGTATTGGAAGGTGAATCTTCGAGATCGCCGATATCGACCCAGGCTTCGAGCACCGGGCGGTAGGTCCAGATATTGGGGCCGCGCAGGGATATCACATTGATAATATCAATGTAATTCTTTTTCATGTTTTTTATCAATGACAGTAATGAGGCGACTTGCGTCAACTTCATCCCCGGATAACGGGTTGACCGGGGATCGGTTTACTTCCGAGCAAAAATAATTCGGCGACCCGTATTATGTTATGTTTGCTCGCGCGTTGCTTGGGCATCGAAAGTCGGCAACGCGAGAAAACAACGCCCGATAACCTCCTCCCTGAAGACGTTGTCATTCAGCCATCACTGAACGTTTCCCCCCGCAAAGCCGTCGAATTCCGCATGTCGTCCCTCCTCCCTAAGGCGCCGGCCGCCTGGCAAGCCGAAGTACAAGCACAACTGGCGGAACGGGAAAATCCGCTCGCGCTGCTCGAAATCGATCTCGATGCGCAACTGCGCTTCGGCAGCGGCCTGCTGCTGCTCACCGAACGCCGCCTGCTGGCCAGGCAGGCCGGGCAAGATGCCTGGCAGCAATGGTCCCTGGACGACGGTCTGGCGCTCATCCATCACGATCATGCCGGAGTAGGCACGCTGGAACTGCAGGACCGCAAAGGCCGGCTCGCCTGCTGGCGCTACACGCTGGGGCGCAACCCGGCCGCGCTGCGGCTGATCGCCTGCTTTGAAGGACTACGTAATGCAGGATTGCGTGACGCAGCGGACCAGCCCGCCGCCTTGCCGGAACACAAACTTTGCCCGAGCTGCGATGCCCCGCTGCCGGCGGACGAGGACGAATGCCCGGTCTGCACCAAGGAAATCCATACGCCGCCGTCGACCTGGACGCTGTTTCGTCTCTGGCGCTTCGCCCGCCCCTACCAGGGCCGCCTGCTGGCCGGCTTCGTGCTCACCCTGATCGCCACCGCCGCCAACCTGGTGCCGCCCTACCTGACCATGCCCCTGATGGACAAGGTGCTCATCCCCTACCAGAACGGCGCGCCGATCAACGTCGGCCTCGCCGCGCTCTACCTCGGCGGATTGCTCGCCTCGGCACTGCTGGCCTGGGCGCTCGGCTG
>CBIHOK010000238.1:0-4542 GCA_966211575.1 uncultured Noviherbaspirillum sp. | reverse complement strand
GATGCGGGTGGTCAGGTCACCGTCGGCGACCCGTTTCGCCACTTCCACCGCCTGCGCCAGAGGACGCGAGATGGAGGTCGTCATCCAGAACGAAAAACCGATCCCGAGCAGGGCGGCGGCGAGGCCGATTCCTATCATCAGCAGCCGCGAGTTGCCAATGTCCTGCTGCACCTGGATGCCGGTCTTGCGGGTTTCGGAATTTTGCAGATCGACCATCTGCTGGATCCCGTCCAGCAGCACGTCCAGAGCCGGCAGCGTTTCCGCGTGCATGCGTTGTGCCGCTTCGTCGCGTTTGTCCTCTTCCAGCAATTCGGCGGACTTGATGAAGGAGCTGCGATAGGCCGCCTGCGCGGTTTCGATCTTCTCGATCAGTCCTCGATCCCCCTCGTTGCGCGCAAACTTCTTGAGGGTTTCAAGCGCGGCGTCGATGACCTTCTTGTCGGCATCGATACGTTCGTAGTTTTTGGCCCGGGCTGCCTTGTCGGACAGGATGAATAGTGCCAGCGTGCGACGTGCGTCTTCGTGCGCAGCTTCGTTGATCACATGGGCGGCGTTCGAGCTGACCAGGTCTTGTCCGATGATGCGCGCGTTGACGTTGCCGACCGAGGTGAAGCGTGCGATGCCGGTTGTCGCCATCAGCACGATGAGCAGGATCAGGACGCTGAAACCGGCGCCGAGGCGCACGCTGATCTTGTAGTTTGCAAAGTTCATTTGTTGTTTTTCTCTGGCAGGGATATTTCGGAGGCAGCGATGTCCTGGCGGCGGTCCGCAGGATCAGACGGAAACCTTGTCGATCAGGCCCATCTCCTCGCTCGACATCAGCTTGTCGATATCGACCAGGATCAGCATCCGTTCTGCCACCGTGCCGAGGCCGATCAGGTAATCGGTGTTGAGCGCGGTGCCCATTTCCGGCGCCGGCTTCACCTGGTCCGGCGTCAGCGTAATGACGTCCGAGACGCTGTCGACCACCATGCCGACCACGCGGCCGCCGATGTTGAGGATGATGACGACGGTGAACTGGTCGTAGGTCGGCGTGCCGAGGTTGAACTTGATGCGCATGTCGACGATCGGCACGATGATGCCGCGCAGGTTGACCACGCCCTTGATGAATTCGGGCGCGTTGGCGATCCGGGTGGGCGTTTCATAGCCGCGCAATTCCTGCACTTTGAGGATGTGGATGCCGTATTCCTCCTTGCCCAGCGTGAAGGCAAGGAATTCATGCGCCGCACGATCTTCTTCGGAGATATCTTCCGTCTCGGCGGAAGCTGGGGTAGTGGATTGCATCATGATGGGATCCTCTCAAGATAAGGGGGATGGCGGGTGTCGCCGCGCCGGCAGGCAGCATGGCGCGTGCCGGCATAGTTGCCGATTTGCAGCAAAAGAGTAGCAGACTCTCGATCGGAACGCGATATCCGCCCGAGTCCGGCGGACGCTCCGGGCGAGGGTGGATGGAAGGTGATGAATTGTCAAGATCCGGCCGGAGCGGCCGCGGCCGTCAGGTCATCCGGCTCTTCGACATCGGGGGATTCTTGGCGAAGTAGTTTTTGATGCCGCGCAGGATGGCGTTCGCCATCCGGTCCTGGTAAGCATCGTCGGTGAGTTTCGCTTCTTCCTGAGGATTGGAAATGAATGCGGTTTCGATCAGGATACTGGGAATGTCCGGCGCTTTCAGCACCGCGAACCCGGCCTGTTCCACCATGCCGCGGTGCAGACGGTTGATGTCGCCGATTTCATTGAGCACTGCCTTGCCGAGCTTGAGGCTGTCGTTGATCTGGGCAGTGGTCGACAGGTCCAGCAGTACCCGCGCCAGTTGCCGGTCCTGCTCATGGATGTTGACGCCGCCGATCAGGTCGGCTTCGTTCTGGCTTTTGGCCAGCCAGCGCGCAGCGGTCGAGGTCGCGCCTTTTTCCGACAGCACGAACACCGAGGAGCCGCGTGCAGTCGGTTCTATCCAGGCATCCGCGTGGATCGACACGAACAGGTCGGCCTGTACCCGGCGTGCCTTTTTCACCCGGACGTGAAGCGGCACGAAATAGTCGGCGTCGCGCGTGAGCATCACGCGCATGTTCGGCTGGTTCTCGATTTTTTCCTTGAGGCGGCGCGCAATCGACAGCACCACGTCCTTTTCCCGGTTGCCGCGGTGGCCGATCGCCCCCGGGTCTTCACCGCCATGGCCGGGATCGAGCGCGATCGTGATCATCCGGGTCACGCGCTGCGCCGGTTGCGGCGGAGCGGCTTCCGCTGTACGGGGGACGGGATGGGCCTCGCCGCCTTTCAGTACCATGTCCGGCGGCAGCTCGGCCTGCGGCGGCGAATCGGCCCAGCCGCCCTTGGCGATCAGCGCCGCGATCGGATCGGGCGGATTGGTCGGGTACAGGTCGAAAATCAGCCGGTGATTGTAGCCGGCTACCGGCTTCAGCGAAAACACCTGCGGATCGACCTCCTCCTTCAGGTCGAACACCAGGCGCACCACGTTGGGCCGGTTCTGGCCGACGCGTACCTGCTTGATGTAAGGATCGTTGGGCTGGATCTTCGCGACCAGTTCCTTCAGCGTCGAGTTCAGTTCCAGCCCTTCGATATCGACGACCAGCCGGTCCGGGTTCTTGATCAGGAAATGGGTGGTCTTGAGATCGGAATCGTTTTCCAGGGTGACGCGGGTATAGTCTTCCGCCGGCCATACGCGAACCGCGAGTATCTGGGAAGCGTGCGCCGGCAACGGCGCAAAGACGGACAGGAGCAGGGTGCCGCCCGCTTTCAGGATGGTGCGGCGGGTGCGGGCAACGGTTCCGGGAGCTACAGGTTGGGTGCGAATTTCAGTCGATCGAGGCATTCAAGGCCCTGCGCGGATAACCCTTGCAATTCTATATCACGTCCGCTGCCGGAGATGCTCAAATGCACATTTATGTCGGGCAAAGGCAACACTGGCGCACCCTTTTCGGGCCATTCGACGATGCAGATGGTGCGTTCGTTGAAGTATTCGCGGAAGCCGGCATCGATGAATTCGTCGGCGCCGGCCAACCGGTACAGGTCGAAGTGGATCACTTCTATCGCCTGGCCGTCCAGGTGCACCGCGTAGGGTTCGGCCAGTGTATAGGTGGGGCTCTTGACATGGCCCTGGTGGCCGGCGGCGTGCAGCAGCGCGCGCGTCAGCGCGGTCTTGCCGGCGCCGAGGTCGCCGTGCAGGTGAATCACCAGGCCGGGGGCCAGCGCGCGCGCCAGCGCCGCGCCCAGCGCGGTGGTGCCGGCTTCGTCATGAAGGTGGGTCTGGTAATGCCGCATCTCTTAAAATGGTGTATTTAGCGGGTATTTATCCGGCTCTTGCCGGGAAAACGCATACTGATGACTATTGCTGACAACGATCTGGCGGCCTTGGCGCTGACGATCAAAACCTGGGGGCGCGAACTCGGGTTTGCACAAATCGGGATCGCCGATATCGACTTGGCGGCCAGCGAGGCCGGGCTGCAGGCATGGCTGGCCGCCGGTCACCATGGAGAGATGGATTATATGGCAGCGCACGGAACGAAGCGGACGCGGCCGGCCGAACTGGTGTCCGGCACCGTGCGCGTAATCGCGGCGCGCATGGATTACCTGCCCCGGGGAACCGCGGCCGGCGCCGCCGGCTGGCGCGAACGCGAGCAGGCACGCAATGCCGAGCCGGGCCAGGCCGCTGTTTCCATTTATGCGCGCGGACGCGATTACCACAAGGTGCTGCGCGCCCGCCTGCAGCAGTTGGCGGACCGGATACGCGCCGAGGTCGGCGATTTCGGTTACCGGGTGTTTACCGATTCGGCACCGGTGATGGAAGTCGCATTGGCGGAGAAGGCCGGCATCGGCTGGCGCGGCAAGCATACGCTGTTGCTCGACCGGGACGGCGGTTCGATGTTTTTCCTCGGCGAGCTGTACACCGATCTGCCGTTGCCGGTCGACGCGCCGGTTTCATCGCATTGCGGCCAGTGCCGGGCCTGCATCGATGTCTGTCCGACCCAGGCCATCGTCGGCCCTTACCGGCTCGATGCGCGGCGTTGCATTTCATATCTGACCATCGAGCTCAAGGGCAGCATTCCGCTGGAGCTGCGCCCGCTGATCGGCAACCGGGTGTATGGCTGCGACGACTGCCAGCTGATCTGCCCGTGGAACAAGTTTGCGCAGCCGTCGACGCTGGACGACTTCGATGTGCGCAACGGACTCGATTGCGCGACGCTGGTCGAGTTGTTCGGCTGGAGCGAACAGGAATTCAACCGGAAGCTGGAGGGAAGCCCGATTCGCCGTATCGGTCACGAGCGCTGGTTGCGCAACCTGGCCGTGGGGCTTGGCAATGCGGCAGACAGTGCGCATGGCGCGCCCGAGATTGTCGCGGCATTGCAGGCGCGCGCTGCGCATCCGTCCGAGCTGGTGCGCGAGCATGTCGCGTGGGCGCTGGCGCGCCACGTTAAGAACCTATCCCAGTAGGAAACGGCCGCGCGCCGGCCCGTGTTCGGCCGCAGTGCAAGGCGCGGGGCCCGCCGCGTGGTCATCCACGCAAGGGACTCGCAACACCGCAAT
>CBIHOK010000237.1:0-4557 GCA_966211575.1 uncultured Noviherbaspirillum sp. | reverse complement strand
CGGGCCAGCGCATCGTCATGCGCGCCGAGATGCTGGCTGAGCGCACCGCAGCAGCCGGAAAGCGGGACGCGGATCAGTGAAACGCCGGCGCGATCGAGCACGCGGGCGAGCGCGGCGTCGATGCCGGGATCGAGCGCGGGCTGCACGCAACCCTGCAGTGCGATTACCCGGCGCGGATGGCGGGCTGCAGGCCAGCGGCCGGGGACGGCACGCGTCGGCACGCGGCGCGCGAGCGCGGCCGGCATCAGTGGACGCAGCAGTCGCCCCGCTCCGAGCGCCAGCGCGAACAGCGGGCGCGCCAGCAGGAAGCGGCGCACCGCTTCGCGCTGCAGGCGCATCGCCAGCGGATAAGGCGCGCGTTCGGCGGCTTGGCGGCGGCCGATGTCGACCAGATGCCCGTACTCGACTCCGGTCGGACAAGTGCTCTCGCAGGCGCGGCAGCTCAGGCAGCGGTCCAGGTGATCGCGCGTGATGGCGGATACCGGGCCGCCCTCCAGCATCTGCTTGACCAGGTAGATGCGCCCGCGCGGGCTGTCCAGTTCGTGGTCCAGCACCTGGTAGGTCGGGCAGGTCGCCGTGCAGAATCCGCAATGCACGCAGTTGCCGATGATGCGCGCCGCTTCCCTGCTGTCCGCGTCGGGAACATGCGGGACAGGTGGAACGATACCGGAAGTGGCGGGAGCGGGAAGGTCTACGCGCATCGGATGAAACAGCCGTCAGAGGGCCGCGTACAGGCGGCCCGGGTTGAAAATGGCATGCGGATCGAACACCTGCTTGATTCGCCGCAGCAGCGCGAGGTGCGCTGCTGGCAGCGGAGCGAACGCGCCGGCGGCGCGACGCAGCGCGTCCGGCGCGGCAAACAGCGTGGCGTGGCCGCCGTGGCCCGTGGCCCAGGCACGCAAGGCCGCAATATCGGTTTCGTCGGCTTCGGCCCAGACCCAGCGCAGCGCCCCGCCCCACTCCACCGCCGTCTCGAAAGGGCCGGAAAGCGGCGGCGCATCGGCTCTTACCGACAGGCGCAGCAGCACGCGGCCAGGGGCGGGCGCGAAGAACCGGTGCTGATGGTCGCGCAGCAGGGCCCAGAATTCCAGCGGTTCCTCGTCGGCGTCGCAGCCCGGCAGCGCAAGCGCCGGCGACAGTTGCCCGTGCCTGCCGGACAGCCGGACATGCAGCCGGCCGTCGAGATAGGCGCTGGCGGAAACCGGGACCAGCATGCGGCGCCAGCGTGCCATCGCCGCCAGCGCTTCCGCCTCCGGCAGCGCCACCGAAAAGCTGCGTTCCTGTTCGGGGCGCGGCAGTAATTTCAGCGAGACTTCGGTCAGCAGGCCGAGCGTGCCGAGCGAGCCCGTCAGCAGCCGGGCCACGTCGAAACCGGCGACGTTCTTGATCACCTGGCCGCCGAAACGCAGCCGGCGGGCGCGCCCGTCCATCATCCGTATGCCGAGCACGCTGTCGCGCACCGCGCCCGCATACGCGCGGCGCGGCCCGGCCAAGCCGGCGGCGACGCATCCGCCCAGCGTCGCACCCGGGTTGAAGTGCGGCGGCTCGAACGGCAGCATCTGGCCGGCGCGCGCGAGCTGCGCTTCCAGTTCCGCCAGCGGCGTCCCGGCGCGCGCGGTCACCACCAGTTCCTCGGGCGCGTGGGCGACCACGCCCGACCATTCGCGCGTATCCAGCGGCAGCGCCGGCCCTTCGAGCGGACGGCCGTAGCCTTGCTTGCTTGCGCCGCCACGGATCGCCACGGGTGTGCCGTTGGCGCCGGCTTCCCGTATCAGCGCGGCCCAACGGTCGAGTGGCTTCTCGTTCATCATGGTCCCGGCCAGTCCGCCTTCAGGCGACGGACGCCGCCTTGGCGGTCGGTACCGGGGTGGCGGCCGGCGTGCCGGTCTTGAGCGCCTGTTCGCGCCCGCCGAACGATTCGACCAGGCGCGCCTGGTCCTTCTTCGCCTCGCGGTCGACCCGCTGCGGATCGAGCAGCGAACGCAGCTTGGCGGCATATCGCTCGATCACCGGCCGGTATTCGGGCAGCGCGGCCAGGTTCACCGTCTCGCCCGGATCCTGGCGGATGTCGAACAGCTCGGCCGGGTGGCCGAGGTACTCGTGATACTTGTAGCGGGCGTCCGCAATCATGTACGCGGCCGCTTCGGAGCCGATCGCATGGAATTCGCTCAGTACGAAACGTTCCGCATCGTCCGCCTGTGTGCTCAGGTGCAGCAGCGATTTGCCGGGCAGGTCGGCGTCGGCCGATTCCTGCGCCAGGCCGACGGCCTCGATCGCTGTCGGAAACAGGTCGACCAGCGATACCGGCGTATCGCAGTTCTTCCCGGCCGGGACGCCAGGCCCGCTGACGATCATCGGGATCTGGGTCGATTCCTTGTAGAGCAGGCATTTGTTCCACATGCCGCGCACGCCCATGTTGTCGCCGTGGTCGCTCGAATACACGATCGCGGTGTCGGCTGCGAACGGGCTGCCGTCCAGCGCGGCGATGACCTTGCCGAGCTGCTCGTCGAGGAAGCTGACCAGCGCGTAGTAGCAGGCGATCGCCAGCTTCTTGCGCTCGTCGCTGCCGACCGCGGCATCGTGATCGGTGAAGCGCACCTGCCGTTCCACCCAGGGATGACGGATGTAACCGTCGCGCGGCGACAGGCGCGGATACGGGATGCTGTCGAGCGGATACATGTCGAGGTATTCCTGTGGCACCACCAGCGGGAAATGCGGGGCGACCAGCCCCACGAACAGCACCCATGGCTGTTCCGGGTCGCGCTCCGCGCGCTTCTTGATCCAGCTTGCCGCAAGCTCGGCGACGTTGCGGTCGAACTTGTTGTAGCTGGAATCGCCGGCGCCGATCTTGTCGAACAGCGGCGAACGTCCGACGGTTTCGGGCAGCGGGTCGCGCACCGAGCCCCACACCTGCCCTATTCCGTCCATGATGTGGACCGGCAGATGCTGCGCGTCGAAGCCGACCGGGTCGGATTCCTTGCGATAGTGAAGCTTGCCGATCGATTCGACCGGCACGCCATGCGCCTGCAGCCTGTGGCCCCAGCTCGCCGGCGAGCCGTCGTAGGCGATCGCATTGTCCCAGCAGCGATGCTGGTACACGTAGCGGCCGGTCGCGATGCTGGCCCGGGCCGGAACGCAGATCGGCGACGGCGTGTAGGCCGAGGTGAAGCGCGTGCCGCGCCGCGCGAGCGCATCCATGTTGGGCGTCTTCACCAGCGGATGGCCTGCGCAGCCCATGATGTCGGCATTGTGTTCGTCGGAGAGCAGGATCAGGAGATTGCGGGGTTTCATAGGAAGATGGCCTCGAATGTGCGTTGCCGGGATACGGTGTGTCGGGCGGAAAAAACCCGCGCTGGCGTGCCCTTCGAGGATGAATATAACAGTGAAGTAAATAACTTAAAATTTACATTTTTTAATTCTTTGATTACGATACAGTTATATTCTGGAGGTGACCATGGAAGCGGGACGAGAGCGGGCGATAGAGCGTTTTTTCAACTCCGGGCTGAAGTTGAACCAGTTGCGCATCCTGGTCATGCTGGCCGAATTGAAGCAGGTGAAGCTGGTGGCGGAAACCTGCCACGTGACCCAGCCCGCGATCTCGAAGCAGATCGCGGAAATGGAAAGCGCGCTCGGACTCGATCTCGTGAAGCGCGTCGGGCAGCGCATCGAATTCACCCATTACGGCAATCTGCTGACGACGCGGGCCAGGGAAATCATTCACCAGCTCAACGGAGCGCGCAAGGATTTCGACTCGCTGCTTTCCGGCGTGGCCGGGAAAATCGCGCTCGGTGTCGCCACCACCACCACCCCGGTCCTGATTCCCGAAGCGGTTGCCGCCTTTCATCGCCAGGCGCCCAATGCATCGGTGACGCTGGAAGAAGGCACCGCCGACCGCCTGCTTCCCTTGCTGGAAGACATGAAGCTGGACTTGCTCGTCGCGCGTACGGCGGCGCCCGCGGCGAGCACCCATCTGCGCAGCATTCCCATTGCCAACGATCCGCTGGTACTGGTGGTGTCGAGACAACATCCGCTCGCGTTCCGCATGGCGCCTGCGTGGAGCGACCTGGAGGGGAATCAGTGGATTTTGCCGCCGGCTTCCTCGCCTGCATTCAAGGGGCTGGAGGCGCTGTTGATGCGCCATGGCGTTGCATTGCCCGGCGCCGGTGTCCAGTCGACTTCGCTGATTGCAAACGTCGGCCTGATTTCGCGCACGTCGATGATCGGCTTGCTGCCGAAGTCGCTCGCGATGCGCTATGTCGGCGAAAAGACGCTCGCCATCGTGCCGCTGGACATATCGAAGATCATGCTGGACGTGCACGTGATCGTACACGTCCAGAACAGCAACCCGGCAGTGCCGCTGATGAAGGAAAGTCTCGAATATTGCGGGCGCATCTATGCCACCAGTGCGCCTGCAGAGATTGAAGCCTGATTTGCCGGCGTTAAATGTCTTGCTTGTCGTCTGCCGTCACGCGTCCTCGGTCACGCCGGCCGGGAATGGCTCACCGTCCGCCGGCGGCGGCGCTGTTTTCACCGCCTTCGCCTTGACCACCCGCCGCA
>CBIHOK010000236.1:0-4676 GCA_966211575.1 uncultured Noviherbaspirillum sp. | reverse complement strand
GATCATCTCGATCCCGACGGGCGCGAAGATCTTCAACTGGCTGTTCACCATGTACCGCGGCCGCATCCAGTTCGAGGTGCCGATGCTGTGGACCGTGGGCTTCATGGTCACCTTCGTGATCGGCGGCATGACCGGCGTGCTGCTCGCGGTGCCGCCGGCCGACTTCGTGCTGCACAACAGCCTGTTCCTGATCGCGCACTTCCACAACGTGATCATCGGCGGCGTGGTGTTCGGCATGTTTGCCGGCATCAACTACTGGTTCCCGAAGGCGTTCGGCTACAAGCTCGATGCATTCTGGGGCAAGTGCTCGTTCTGGTTCTGGACCGTGGGTTTCTACGTTGCCTTCATGCCGCTGTATGTGCTGGGCCTGATGGGGGTGACGCGCCGCATGAGCCATTTCGACGACCCCTCGCTGCAGATCTGGTTCCAGATCGCCGCCGTCGGGGCGCTGCTGATCGCGCTGGGCATCGTTTCCTTCCTGGTGCAACTGGCGGTCAGCTACCTGCGCCGCGAGCAACTGCGCGACGTGAGCGGCGACCCGTGGGGCGCCCGCACGCTGGAGTGGTCGACCTCGTCGCCGCCGCCGGTCTACAACTACGCGTTCACACCGCGCGTGTATGACAACGATGCCTGGACCGACATGAAAACCAACGGCTATACGCGGCCGCAACAGGGTTTCGTGGCGATCCACATGCCGAGGAACACCGCTGCCGGCTTTGCGATTGCCGCCCTGGCCGCCGCCTGCGGCTTTGCGCTGATCTGGCAGATGTGGCTGCCGGCCGCTGCCTGCTTCGCGGCGATGCTGGCCACCGTTATCTTCCACACTTTCAATTACAACCGCGATTACTACATCCCGGCGGACGAAGTGGTCCGCGTCGAGGATGAACGCACTCGTTTGCTGGGTAGCCATGTCTGATACCACCATGAACTCTGCCGCCGCGTCCCAAGACTCGCGCTATTACGTCGTCGAGCATCATCCGGAAAACGGAACGATGCTCGGATTCTGGCTGTACCTGATGAGCGACTGCATGCTGTTCGCCTGCCTGTTCGCCGCCTACGCGGTGCTCGGCCGCAGCTATGCGGGCGGCCCGACCGGCGCCGAATTGTTCGAACTGCCGGTGGTCGGGCTGAATACGGCGGTGCTGCTGCTGTCGTCGATCACCTACGGCTTCGCGATGCTGGAAATGCAACGCAAGCGGCTCAAGCCGACGATGGCCTGGCTGGCGGTCACCGGCCTCCTGGGCGCCTGCTTCATCGGCCTGGAACTTTCCGAGTTCACGCATCTCATCCAGGAAGGCGCCGGCCCGCAGCGCAGCGGCTTCCTGACTTCGTTCTTCTCGCTGGTCGGAACCCACGGCCTGCACGTGACCTTCGGCATCGTCTGGCTGGTCACGCTGATGTTCCAGCTCGGCCGGCACGGCCTGACCGCCGCCAACCAGCGCCGGCTGATGTGCCTGTCGATGTTCTGGCACTTCCTGGATGTCGTCTGGATCGGCGTCTTCACCTTTGTTTACCTGATGGGAGTCTTGCCATGAGCGCATCTCACGAACATCCGGCCCACGCGGGCCACGGCCATCACGATGCCCATGGGGAACACGAACAGCACGGCGACCACGGCAGCCTGAAGAGCTATGTGACAGGCTTCGTGCTGTCGGTGATCCTGACCGGGATCCCGTTCTGGCTGGTGATGGGCAAGGTATTCGACAAGTCGAGCACCACCGGGCTGGTCCTGCTCGCGTTCGCCGCAGTCCAGGTAGTGGTCCACATGGTGTACTTCCTGCACATGAACACCAAGGCGCAGGGCGGCTGGTCGATGCTGGCGCTGATCTTCACCGTGATGATGGTGTTCATCCTGCTGAGCGGCTCGTTGTGGGTGATGTACCATCTGAATTACAACATGATGCCCGGCATGGCACCGGGAGTGGATTCGGGTGCTGTCCACGACATGCATCACATGCATAACATGTAATGAAACCCGGCCCGCACGGCCCGATCTCCGACGCCGGTCCCCCGGATCTTTCCGGAGACCGGACGCCGCGGCGCCGTTCGACAGCCACCCTGGTCGTGCTCGGGCTGTGCGCTCTGCTGCTGTTCTCCGGCCTGCTGGCGCTCGGTACCTGGCAGGTCAGGCGCCTGCACTGGAAGCTCGACCTGATCGCCCGCGTCGACCGTCGCGTGCATGCCGCCCCGGTTTCCGCTCCCGGCCCGGAGCGCTGGCCCTCGATCACGGCAGAATCCGACGAATACCGGCGTGTCCGGGTGCGCGGCAGCTTTCTTTATGCGCTGACCACCCGCGTGCATGCCAGCACCGAACTCGGCAGCGGCTACTGGCTGATGACGCCGCTGCGCAGGGAGGACGGCACCATCGTGCTGGTCAACCGCGGCTTCGTGCCGATCGACGCGCCGCCCGCAGGCGGGGGCGCCGGCCCGGAAGTTTCCATCGTCACCGGCCTGCTGCGGATCAGCGAGCCGGGCGGCGCCTTCCTGCACCACAATGATCCTGCGGCGAACCGCTGGTATTCGCGCGATGTGAAAGCGATCGCGGCCGCACGCGGACTGCGCCGCGTCGCTCCCTATTTCATCGACGCCGACGCGCAGCAAGGGCAGGCGGTGGACGGTTCCACGCGCTACCCGGTCGGCGGCCTGACGGTAATTGCCTTTCACAACAATCACTTGGTTTATGCTCTCACCTGGTATGGACTCGCCGCGATGGTGGCGGTCGGCGTGTTCTGGGTCGTTCGCGACGAGCGGCGCCTGCGGCGGCGCGCCGGCATGAACCGGGAAAATGCAGATGGCAGGGAAGAGTGAATTGCTGGCACGTATCGACGGACTGAGCAGGCTCTGGGCCGCGGCCACCGGCTTCGAAAGATCGGCCGGCCGCAACAACATGCTGCAGCTTATCGAGCTGCGCTGGCTCGCGGTGATCGGACAAGTCACCGCGATCGCGGTGGTTTCGCAGGGATTCGATATCCGGCTGCCGCTGCCGCACATGCTGAAGGTGCTGGCCTGCCTGATTGCGTTCAACATTGCCAGCCAGTTGCGCTGGCACGAACATCGCGAAGTGACCAATGCCCAGGTGTTTTTCGCGTTGCTGGTGGATGTCGGCACGCTCACCGCGCAGCTGTATCTGAGCGGCGGCGTCACCAATCCTTTCCTGTTTCTCTACCTGCTGCAGGTGATCCTGAGCGCGGTGTTGCTGGAAGCCTGGTCGACCTGGATCATCGTTGCTGTCACCAGCATCTGCGTGGCGGGCCTGTCGCTGTTTTCCGAACCGCTGGCGCTGCCGGCCGAGGGCAGGGGACTGTCCAGCCTGTATGTCGACGGCTTGCTGATCTGCTTCGCGCTGAACGCGGCGCTGCTGGTTTTTTTCATCACCCGCATCAACCGCAACCTGCGCGCCGGCTATGCGCAACTGGCCGCGCTGCGGCAGCGCGCGGTGGAAGAGGATCACATCGTCCGGATGGGCCTGCTCGCATCCGGCGCCGCCCACGAATTGGGCACGCCGCTGGCCACGCTGTCGGTGATCCTGGGCGACTGGCGTCGCATGCCCGAATTCGCGAAGAATGCGGAACTGCTGGAGGAAATCGAAGAAATGCAGACGCAGTTGCAGCGTTGCAAGTCGATCGTCAGCGGCATCCTGCTGTCCGCCGGGGAGGCGCGCGGCGAATCGGCGGTGAAAACCACGTTGCGCACCTTCCTGGACGACCTTGTCGAGGATTGGCAGCGCACCCGCAGCTATACTGAATTCGAATACGAAAACCGGATCGGCCGGGATGTCCCGGTCGCCTTCGATTCGGCGCTCAAGCAGATGATAGACAACGTGCTGGACAATGCGCTGGAAGCCTCGCCGCAATGGCTGCGCCTGGAAACCTCGCTCGAAGACGATGCGTTGACGCTGCTCGTGACCGACAACGGACCCGGGTTTCCGGACGCGATGCTGGATCAGATCGGCAAGCCCTATCAATCCACCAAGGGACGGCCGGGCAGCGGGCTGGGGCTGTTCTTCGTGGTCAACGTCGCGCGCAAGCTGGGCGGGACCGTGACGGCTTTCAATCCGGAAAAGGGCGGCGCGGCAGTGAGGTTGAGCCTGCCGCTGGCGGCAATCCGGATCGAAGAGGAGGGCGCGCATGCCTGAACGGCTGTTGCTGATCATCGAGGATGATGCCGCGTTTGCCCGGACCCTGGGCCGTTCGTTCGAACGGCGCGGCTACCAGGTCCTGCACGCCACCAACTTCGGCGAGGCGTCCACCTTGCTGCAGCAGCATTCTCCGGGCTATGCGGTGGTCGACCTGAAGCTCAACGACCAGACCTCGGGGCTGGCCTGCGTGCAGATGCTGCATGAGCACGACCCGGATATGCTGATCGTGGTGCTGACCGGATTCGCCAGCATCGCGACCGCGGTCGAAGCCATCAAGCTGGGCGCTTGCCAATATCTTGCAAAACCCTCCAACACCGACGATATCGAGGCCGCCTTCGGCCATGTCGCCGGCAGTACCGAAGTGGAACTCACCAACCGGGCCACTTCCATCAAGACCCTCGAATGGGAGCGGATCCACCAGGTGCTGAGGGAAACCGATTTCAACATTTCCGAAGCCGCACGCCGGCTCGGCATGCATCGCCGTACCCTGGCGCGCAAGCTCGAAAAGCAGCGCGTCAAGTAGGACCGCCGGATACAT
>CBIHOK010000235.1:0-4683 GCA_966211575.1 uncultured Noviherbaspirillum sp. | reverse complement strand
GCCGTGTTTGGCGGTATCAACCACGGGTCGATGTACGAAATGCCCAAACTCAGTTCCAAACACCTCCAATAATCTGACTTCCCAGAGGCCAAACAAAAACGCCCGCAACGCGCGGGCGTTTTTGTTTTCGGGGTACGGCAAAACGGAAGGCTTTGGACGGACACGCATTGGCGACCCACCGGAAATCGTGGGCCGGCAGCCGGAGCCTGGTCAATCAAGCTGCCACTGCCGCCATGCCGCCAGCACCGCGTTCGGATAGGCTGCCTGGCCGCGGCTGCCGTTGTAGCGTCCCAGCGCCATGAACAGGTTGCCTCCCTCCATATCGATATACATGCGCAGGATGGAGCAGCCGTAACGGAGATTGGTCTGCATCTGGAACAGTTTGAAACGATCGCCGTCGCCGATCACGCGGGTCCAGAACGGCATCACCTGCATGTAACCCTGCGCGCCGACCGGAGAGATCGCATATTTGTGGAACGCCGACTCGACCTGGATCAGCCCCAGCACCAAGGCCGGTTCCAGTCCCGCCCGCTTGGCCTCGTACCAGACCGTTTCGAGAAACTCGTGACGGGTTTGCCGGTCGGGCAGGCGCGTCTTCAAGCGCGCCGAGGTAACGTCGAGCCAGCGCAGGTAGCGTTGCCGATCATCCAGGCTGGCAAAAACGGGCTTGGGAGGAGCGCCGTCCGAAATCGCCCGCGACAGCGCGATGCGTACCGAATCGGCGAGCGCTTCCTCCTTCTGGTTGCCGGCCCAGCCCGCCGGACAGGCCAGCAGCAATACAATCGCCGCGAGCGCCGACCGGAACTGCAACAGCGCGCCTGACGCCTGCAAGACGGTTACGCGGCCAGCCGGCCGAGGACGAACGGCACCATCTCGGCCACCGGCAGCGCGGTAGCCGCAGCATCGCGCCGCCCCTGGTATTCGAGTTTGCCCTCTTTCAGGCCGCGATCGCCGATCACCACCCGATGCGGCACGCCGATCAGCTCCCAGTCGGCGAACATCACGCCCGGCCGTTCGCCGCGATCGTCCAGGATCACGTCCACGCCTGCCGCCAGCAGCGCCTGATACAGGCGGTCGGCTTCGTTCCTCACCGCCTCGTTGCGGTCGTAACCCATCGGGCACAGCACCACCTCGAACGGGGCGATCGCGGCGGGCCAGATGATGCCCTTGTCGTCGAAGTTCTGCTCGATCGCGGCGCCCAGGATACGGGTGACGCCGATTCCGTAACACCCCATCTGCAGCGGTTGCGGCTTGCCGTTTTCATCCAGGTAGGTCGCATGCATGTCTTGCGAATAACGGGTGCCGAGCTGAAACACGTGGCCGACTTCGATCCCGCGCTGGATCGCCAGGCTGCCGCAACCGTCCGGCGAAGGATCGCCGGCCACCACGTTGCGGATGTCGGCAACGATGGGTTCCGGCAGGTCGCGTCCCCAGTTTGCGCCGGTGTAGTGGAAATCGGCTTCGTTCGCACCGCACACGAAATCGCTCATGTTGACCACTGTCCGGTCCGCCACCACCCTGACCGGCTTGCGGGTTCCGATCGGCCCCAGGTAACCGGGCTTGCTGCCGAAATGGGCAACGATTTCCGCCTCGCTGGCAAAACGGTAGTTCGCCAGTCCCGCCACCTTGCCGGCCTTGACCTCGTTGAGTTCATGATCGCCGCGCAGCAGCAGCAGCCAGATTTCGGTCTCGGCGCCTTCGCGGTCGACCGCCAGCACGATCGACTTGACGGTCCTTTCCAGCGGCAGTCCAAGCAGGCGGGCGACGTCTTCGCATTTTTCCTTGCCCGGAGTCGGCGTCTTCGCGAGCGCCTGTGTCGGCGCCCCCCGCTCGGCTACCAGCGCAGCCGCTTCGGCAGCCTCGATATTCGCCGCATAATCCGAATCCGGGCAATACACCAGCGCATCCTCGCCGGTGTCGGCGATCACGTGGAATTCATGCGACCCGGAACCGCCGATCGCGCCGTTATCGGCGGCCACCGCACGGAACTGCAGGCCGAAACGCGTGAAGATCCTGACGTAGGCGTCATACATGATACGGTAGGACTCCTGCATGCCGGCCACATCGCGGTCGAACGAGTAGGCGTCTTTCATCGTAAACTCGCGTCCGCGCATCAGGCCGAAACGGGGCCGGCGCTCGTCGCGGAACTTGGTCTGGATGTGATAGAAGTTAAGCGGCAACTGCCGGTATGACTTGATCTCGCTGCGCACCACGTCGGTCACTACCTCTTCCGAAGTGGGCTGGATCGCGTAGTCGCGGCCGTGCCGGTCCTGCACGCGCATCAACTCCGGCCCCATCTTGTCCCAGCGCCCCGTTTCCTGCCAAAGTTCCGCCGGCTGCACCACCGGCATCAGCAATTCGACGGCGCCGGCGCGATCCATCTCCTCCCGCACGATCTTCTCGACCTTGCGTATCACCCGCAAGCCCATCGGCATGTAAGTGTAGATCCCGGAACCGAGACGTTTGATCATCCCGGCCCGCATCATCAGCTTATGGCTGACGATTTCGGCGTCGGAGGGCGCTTCCTTGAGCGTGGAAATAAAAAATCGCGAAGCACGCATGGCAGTGAATTCTTTTTAAAAAGAGAGAGTTATAATCGACTCAATTTTAAAGGATTAGCTGGCTGATGCATCCACTCTTCACACAATTGATTCACGGGCTACCGCGCGTTCGCGGGTCGCACAGTACGCTGTTCCGGCAGTGCTTGCCGAATCGATAGCGAAAGGGATCGTCTCGCCGCAGAAAGTTTTGAGGTGCAACATGCTGGATCGTGAAGGCTTCCGCCCGAACGTCGGCATTATCCTGCTGAACACGCACAACGAAGTGTGGTGGGGAAAGCGGGTGCGCGAACATTCGTGGCAATTCCCGCAAGGCGGCATCAAGTTCGGGGAAACGCCGGAACAGGCAATGTTTCGGGAACTGGAAGAAGAAGTCGGATTGCGGGCCGAGCACGTGCGGATCATCGGCCGTACTCGTGACTGGCTGCGCTATGAAGTGCCGGACCGTTTCATCAAGCGCGAAATACGCGGCCATTATCGTGGCCAGAAACAAATCTGGTTCCTGCTGCGCATGGTCGGCCGCGACTGCGACATCAACCTGCGCGGCACCGATCATCCCGAGTTCGACGCTTGGCGCTGGCATGACTATTGGGTGCCGCTCGATGTCGTGATCGAGTTCAAGCGGGATGTCTATCAGAAAGCGCTGCAGGAGTTGTCGCGTTTCCTGAACCGCCCGGGCCACCACAACGCGCAGCGCCATGGCGCGCGCTATCTCCGGCAAAGCAGTGCAGGACGCAGCGTGATCGAGTCCGCCCCCCCGCTTGTCAAACCCAAGATCGAAGAATGAATTCCTTGCTCCAGCCTGAAAGTATTGCTCTCCGTGCGGCCGGTACCGGCCATCCCCATGGCCTCCGTCTGATCCGGCGTGCCGCCGCGCTTGCGCTGCTGGCAATGACACTGGCGGCGCACGCGCAATCGGAACTGGATGAGGGATTCAACAAGGGTTTTGACGAAGAAGTCCAGCCATGGGATGAACTCTCGGTGCCGCTGCCCCCTGCCCCGCAAGCGAAAAACCTGGTGTCGTTCTATGTCAGTCCGTTGGCAACCCTGTCGTTCGCGATCGACACCGCCTCGATCCGGGTCGACAGTGACGGCGTGGTTCGCTACACGCTGGTCGCGACAAGCCCGCAAGGCGCGCGCAACGTCAGCTACGAAGGCATTCGGTGCCAAACATTCGAGAACAAGCTGTATGCGTTCGGACAACCGGACGGCTCCTGGGTGTCCTCGCGCCATGGCCGCTGGAAGACCATTCACGGCTATGCACCGAATCGGCCCCAGGACGCTCTTGCAAAGGATTATTTTTGCAGGGAATTGACGATCGCAGGCAGCGCCGAAGATATCGTCCAGCGTATCCGCAACAAGCAGCCGTTGTCTCCGCAGCGAGGCACGCAATAAAAATCTTGCGCGCTGCCGGGCAGCGGACGGCAACGTGTTACAGCAGGACCATGTTATCGCGGTGAATCAGTTCCGGTTCCTCGACAAAGCCCAGGATGGCCGCGATTTCCGCCGAAGGTCTGCGCATGATGCGGCGCGCCTCGGAACTCGAATAATTGCTGATGCCGCGCGCAATCGCCCGGCCGCTTTCGTCGGCGCAGGTAACCACGTCCCCTCTTCCGAAGTCGCCGCTGACTTCCACCACGCCGATCGGCAGTAGCGACTTGCCTTCCGCCGTCAGTTTTTGCACTGCACCGCGATCCAGCGTCACCGTGCCCGCCGTCTGCAAATGATCGGCCATCCACTGTTTGCGGGCAGTCAGTTGCGCGGTCTGCGCAACCAGTTGGGTACCGATGCGCTCTCCCTCGGCAAGGCGTGCCAGTACCCGATCTTCCCTGCCGCAGGCGATCACCGTATGGGCGCCCGAAGTGGCCGCGCGGCGCGCGGCCAGCACCTTGGTCAGCATACCGCCACGCCCGATGCTGCTACCGGCTCCACCGGCCATTTTCTCCAGCGCCGGATCGCCAGCGACGGCTTCGTGCACGAATTCGGCCTGCGGATCCTTGCGCGGATCGGCGCTGTACAGTCCCTGCTGGTCAGTCAGGATAATCAGCGCGTCGCCTTCGATCAGGTTGGCGACCAGCGCACCCAGCGTATCGTTGTCGCCGAACTTGATTTCATCGGTGACCAC
>CBIHOK010000234.1:0-4699 GCA_966211575.1 uncultured Noviherbaspirillum sp. | reverse complement strand
TGACCGATGAAGAAGTGGCCGAGATCCGCGCGCTGCACTATGAAATGCTGGCCGCCCACGCGCGCCAGGATCTGCCGGTCTACTACCGCGTCAACCACGAAATCCACGACCGCATCAACGCGGCGGCCCGCAACAACGTGCTGACCGGGATGTACATGCAGTTGAACGCGCGCATCCAGAGCCTGCGCTTCCGTTCCAATCTGAACCAGAACAAGTGGAACGAGGCGGTGAAGGAGCACAGCGCGATGCTGGACGCGCTGGAGAAGCGCGACGGCGCGGCGCTGCGCGCGGTGCTGCAGAAACACCTGCCCACCAAGTGCGAGGCGGTGATCGCCAACCTGCGCGCGACCCTCCCCGAGACGCTGAAAGAGAAATCGGAATGAATGCTTCGGTACCGTCGAAGGTCTTGCTCGGCAACGGCATCCGGAGCCGGCTCGCCAACCACGAAATGGCTGCCCGCCTGGCGCGCGAAACCGCCGGCGAGGTACTGTTCGATCCGTTCTCGCGCGGCCGCTACGCGACCGACGCGTCGATCTACCAGGTGGAACCGGTCGGCGTGTTCGTGCCGCGCTGCGAAGACGATGTCGGCTGTGCGATCCGGATCGCGCGCGAAGCGCGGGTGCCGATCCTGGCGCGCGGGGCCGGTACCAGCCAGTGCGGCCAGACGGTGGGCGAAGCGCTCGTCATCGACAACAGCAAATACCTGAACAAGGTGGTCGAGTTCGATCGCGATGCGATGACGATCACCGTGCAGCCGGGCATCGTGCTCGATCATTTGAACGCCTGGCTCAAGCCGCACGGCCTGTGGTTCCCGGTCGACGTCTCGACCGCCGCTCAATGCACGATCGGCGGCATGGCGGGCAACAATTCCTGCGGCTCGCGCAGCCTGCGCTACGGCAACATGGTGCACAACGTCGCCTCGATCGATGCCTGGCTGGCTGACGGCACCCGCGCCCGCTTCGGCCCGCTGCAGGAGATGCTGCAATCGGAATCGGCGCGCCTGCGCGAACTGGCCGCCACGCTCGGCGCCATCGCCGCGCGCGAACGCGACGAAATCGCGGCCCGCTTTCCGAAGGTGCTGCGGCGCGTCGGCGGCTACAACCTCGACATCTTCCACCCGCAATCGGAACGGCCGTACACGGCCGACGGCAGCGTGAACCTCGCGCACCTGCTGGTCGGTTCCGAAGGCACCCTCGCCTATTCGCGCAACATCACGCTGAAACTGGCGCCGCTGCCGAAGGCGAAGGCGCTCGGCGTGGTCAACTTCGCCCGCTTTGCCGAGGCGATGGACATGACGCAGCACATCGTCAAGCTGGGGCCGGTGGCGGTGGAACTGGTGGACCGCACGATGATCGAGCTGGCGCGCGGCAATCCGGCGTTCCGGCCCACCATCGAAAAGGCGCTGATCGGCGCGCCGGAAGCGATCCTGCTGGTGGAATTCGCCGGCGAGGAGCGGGCCGAACAGTTGCGCGGGCTGGATGCGCTGGTCGAACTGATGGGCGACCTCGGCCTGCCGGGCTCGGTGGTCCGGATGCCGGACGAGGCCGAGCAGAAGGCATTGTGGGAAGTGCGCAAGGCCGGGCTGAACATCATGATGAGCCTGAAAGGCGACGGCAAACCGGTGTCGTTCATCGAAGACTGCGCGGTGCCGCTCGAGCATCTCGCCGAATACACCGACCGCCTGACCGAAGTATTCGCGCGCCACGGCACGCGCGGCACCTGGTACGCGCACGCGTCGGTCGGCACCCTGCACGTGCGGCCGATACTCGACATGCGGCGCGACGGCAGCGCCAAGATGCGCGCGATCGCCGAAGAGGCGGCGGCGCTGGTGCGCCAATACAAGGGCGCATTCTCCGGCGAGCACGGCGACGGCCTGGTGCGCAGCGAATGGGTGGACTGGCAGTTCGGCCCGCGCCTGATGCAGGCCTATGGCGAAGTCAAGGATGCGTTCGACCCGGACGGCCTGATGAATCCCGGCAAGATCGTGCGCGCCACCCGAATGGACGACAGTTCGCTCTACCGTTTCAAGCCGGGCCATGTCGCGCTGCCGCTGGAAACCGCGCTCGACTGGTCGGCCTGGAACGTGCAGAACGACCCGGTCACCGAACAGGTGAGCGCGCCCGGCACCGGCGGCGACCCGACCGGCGGCTTCGCCAAGGCGATCGAGATGTGCAACAACAACGGCCACTGCCGCAAGTTCGATAGCGGCACCATGTGTCCGAGCTACCGCGCCACGCGCGACGAGCAGCACCTGACGCGCGGCCGCGCGAACACGCTGCGGCTGGCGGTATCGGGCCAGCTCGGGCCGGACGCGCTGACCTCGGACGGCCTGTACCGGACGATGGACCTGTGCGTGAGCTGCAAGGGCTGCAAGCGCGACTGCCCGACCGGCGTCGACATGGCGCGCATGAAGACGGAATTCCTGTACCACTACCGGAAACGGCATGGCTTGCGGATCAAGGACAGGCTGATCGCCTTCCTGCCGCGCTATGCGCCGTGGGCCAGCCGGCCGGCGCCGCTGCTCAATCTGCGCGATGCATTGCCGGGCGCGGCGCTGCTGACCGAAAAGACGTTTGGCCTGTCGGCGCGCCGCAAGCTGCCGCGCTGGCGGCGCGACACCTTCCTGCGCAATGCGGCGCCCCGCCCCGGCGTCGCCCAGGAAGCCGGCGAAGTGGTCCTGTTCACCGACAGCTTCAACAATTATTTCGAATCGGAAAACGCGCATGCCGCATTGCGGGTGCTGGAAGCGGCCGGTTACCGGGTGCACCTGGCGCAGGCGCCGGACGCACAACGGCCATTATGCTGCGGCCGCACCTACCTGGCGACCGGCCTGGTCGATGAGGCCAAGCGCGAGGCGCGCCGCACGCTCGATGCGCTGCTGCCGTTCGTGCGCCGCGGTGTTCCGGTGGTGGGACTGGAGCCATCCTGCCTGCTGACGATGCGCGACGAATTCCTGGCCTACGGCCTCGGCGACGATGCGCGAGCGCTGGCTGCGCAGGCGCTGCTGTTCGAGGAATTCCTGGCGCGCGAAGCCAAGGCCGGCAAGCTGCAGCTGAAGCTGAAAGCGCTGCCGCAGAAAACCGCGCTGCTGCACGGCCATTGCCATCAGAAGGCATTCGACGCGGTGCGCCCGGTGCAGACGGTGCTCGGCCTGGTTCCCGAACTGCAGGTCAAGCTGATCGAATCGAGTTGCTGCGGGATGGCCGGCAGTTTCGGCTATGAAGCGCAGCATTACGAGGTATCGATGCGGATGGCCGAGGCGGCGCTGCTGCCCGCGGTGCGCGAAGCCGATGCCGACACCTTGATCGTCGCCGACGGCACCAGTTGCCGCCACCAGATCGCCGACGGCACGCAACGCGAAGCCTGGCACGTGGCGCGTGTGCTGGCGGCGGCGCTCGACCACGGTGCGCCGGGGACAGCGCTGCCGCAGTGAAAGCGGCCTGCGGGAGCCGCTTCCTTCCCGCTCAGTCCTTTTTCTTCGACGACTTCTTCGACGGCTTGCGGCGGTCCTCGTCGTATTCCTTGCGGGCCTCGCGTGCTTTTTTCCGCGCCTCGCTGTCCGATTTCGCCACCTTGCCGCGCGCGGTAGGGGCCGGGTTCGGATCGGTGGATTTGCGGCGGGTGGTCGGGCCGCGTGCCGCCTGCGGATCGGAAGGCCCGGCGTGATCCTTCTTGACCCAGTGGTCGCCGCGCTTTTCATACTCGTGCTTCAGGGCCGCGTATGCGACGCGATAGGCACGGCCGCCTTCACCGTAGGTCTTGAGCGCGCTGTCGCGCGTCTTCTTCCACAAATGCTGCGCGTGTTTTTCCGAGCGCAGGATGGTGGCTGGAATTTCTGCCTTGCCGGCACTCGCACTGCTGCTTTTCGATGGCATGATTTCCTCGCTTTCCAGAAGAAAAACATCTACCTCATAGCAGCAAGATCTGCGCCAACAGTACGGGGGCAGAGCAACCGGCCCCTGTCGCGGGCGGCTTCCGCCAACGCTTGGGAGGCGCCCCGCAGCGTGTAAAAATGCGCTGCCGGAAACGCCGCTCAGCGGCCTTTCGACAGGATCACCAGCCAGCGCCGCAGGATCAGGATTTCCAGGTGTCCGGGCTGCACGCCGGCGCTGCAATCGAGTAGCGGATTGACCTTGTAATAACGGCGACGGAAGTCCCGGCAGACGAAAATCTCGCGCCGTCCCAGGCGCATCAGGAACGACGTCGGCATGTATTCCACGCCGAAACGGCGATCGAAGGAGCTGTTCAGATTTGCCATGATATTCCTCGCAGGAAAGATTGGTGAAACCGAACTTTACCACAACCACTGTATAAATAAACAGGTATTTCAATTTTGCCTGTTTCCAACGGCGCTTGACGATTCGGGGCCGGCTGCGCTTTACTGCGCATTCCTGATTTTTTGCCCGTTCCCGGAACCTGCAGCGCCGGTTCCGGCACGGCTGTTCCGTCTCATCCCGCAACCCGCGTTTTTCCCGGAGAATCCTGTTGAGCGCAGACCTTCTTGCCGTAGCGATCAGCGCTGCCGTCCTTCTTTCCTACTGGTTCAACCATTTTTCGGAACGCTACGGCTTTCCCTCGGTGGTATTGCTGCTCGGAACCGGCATTGCAGCTCGCCTGCTCACCCACCTGAACCACAACAGCCTCGACCTCCCCTCGCAACTGCTCCCTCTGCTGGGCACCGGCGGGCTGGTGCTGATCG
>CBIHOK010000233.1:0-4719 GCA_966211575.1 uncultured Noviherbaspirillum sp. | reverse complement strand
TGAAGGTACGCGGCGTCACGGAACGCATCCTGGCCGACATGGGCTACACGCTGGTGCCGGTGCAGGACAGCCACCTGTGCTGCGGTTCGGCCGGCACCTATTCGATCTTCAACCCGGACGTATCGACCGCGCTGCGCGACCGCAAGCTCGCGGCGCTCGCCGCTTCCGAGCCGGACCAGGTGGTCAGCGCGAACATTGGCTGCATGACCCACCTGCAGGCCGGCGGACGGATGCCGGTGCGGCACTGGATCACGCTGCTCGATGAGCGCCTGCGGCAGACAAACGACGAAAACGGCGAAACGGAGGCCCGATGACCACGCAAGCCTCGCTGCCGCCCGGCTTCCTGGATGCGCTGCGCCGGCAACTGCCGGCGGCCGCCATCCTGCTGGAACCGGAACAAACCTCGCCGTTCGAATGCGACGCGCTGTTCCACCTGCACCAGCGTCCGCTGGCGGTGCTGCTGCCGGAAAACGAAGCGCAGGTGGCCGCGGTGCTGCGGCTGTGCGCGGGATTCGGCGTGCCGCTGGTGCCGCGCGGCGCCGGCACGGGTTTGTCTGGCGGCGCCCAGCCGCAGCCGGAAGGCATCGTCATGTCGGTGAACCGGCTCAAGGCGATCGAGATCGAACCGCTGCTGGCGCAGGCGCAGGTGCAGCCCGGAAGGACCAACCTGTCGGTATCGCAGGCTGCGCAGCCGCACGGCCTGTTCTTCGCGCCCGACCCGTCGAGCCAGCTCGCCTCCAGCATCGGCGGCAACATCGCGGAAAACGCGGGCGGCGTGCATTGCGTGAAGTACGGCCTGACCGTGCACAACGTGCTGGGCCTGCGGCTGGCGCTCAGCGGCGGCGAGGTGCTCAGTCTCGGCGAAGGCAGCCTCGACCTGCCGGGTTACGATCTGCCGGCGCTGGTGTCGGGCTCCGAGGGCTTGCTCGGGATCGTGACGCAGGCGCGCCTGCGGCTGCTTCCCGTGCCGGCCGCGGTGAGCGTGCTGCTTGCCTTCTTTCCGACGATCGCCGGCGCGGCGGATGCGGTCAGCGCAATCGTGATGAACGGCATCACGGCGGCCGGCCTGGAAATCATGGACCGGCGATCGCTAGCCGCCGCGAACGGCTTCGCGCCCGAACTGGCGCTCGACCTCGAAGCCGGCGCCGCACTGCTGTGCGAGCTGGACGGCAGCGCCGAAGAGGTGGCGGCCGCCACTGCCGCGGTCGATGCATTGCTGCGCGACATGGGCGCTCGCGATATCCGCCGCGCCGACGACGAGCACGAACGGGCCGCGCTGTGGAAGGCGCGCAAGAGCATCCTGCCGGCCTTGCTGCGCAGCACTTCCGATCTGTATGTCTGCGACTGCACGGTACCGCGCGCAAAGCTCGGCGCCGCGATCGATGCGATCAATGCGGTCGCCGCAAAGCATGGCATCGAGATCGCCCACAGCTTCCACGCCGGCGACGGCAACCTGCATCCGACGCTGCTGTACGATGCCCGCAATCCGGGCGAGGAAGAGCGCGCGCATCGGGCTTCCAACGAGATCATGAAGCTGGTGCTCGACCTCGGCGGCACGATCAGCGGCGAACACGGAGTCGGTTCCGAAAAGCTCGACGGCATGTGCATGCAGTTCGGCGCCGACGAACTCGACATCTTCCAGGGGTTGAAGCACGCATTCGACCCCGCCGGCATCCTGAACCCCGGCAAGGCGGTGCCCGCGCTGCATCGCTGCGCCGAGTTCGGCGCGATGCATATGCACGCGAAAAGCGCGACCATGCCGGGAATCAACCGATTTTAGGAGCACACTCATGGCCTCTCCGAGAAATGTCCTGTTCATCATGTGCGACCAGTTGCGGGCAGACCATCTGTCCTGCTACGGCCACCCGTATCTGCAGACTCCCAACCTCGATGCGCTGGCCAGGCGCGGCGTCCGGTTCGAGCGCGCCTTCGTTCAATCGGGCGTATGCGGGCCGTCGCGCATGTCGTTCTATACCGGCCGCTACGTTTCCAGCCACGGCGCCACCTGGAACCGGGTGCCGCTGTCGATCGGCGAAGTCACGCTGGGAGAGTATCTGCGCGGCCGCCAGCTGAACCTGGCGCTGGCGGGCAAGACGCACGTGATCCCCGATCGCCACGGCATGGCACGCCTGCGAATCGACGGCGATTCCGAACTGGGCACGCTGCTGCGCGAAGGCGGATTCACGCTGGTGGACCGGTACGACGGGCATCACGCGCAGCCGCAGGGCGGCTATGCCGCTTACCTGCGCCGCCACGGCTACGACAGCGCGGATCCATGGAGCGATTTCGTGATCGGCGCCATCGACGAAAACGGCCAGCAGGTGTCCGGCTGGAACATGCGCAACGTGCGCCTGCCGGCACGCGTCGCCGCCGAACATTCGGAGACCGCGTACACCACCGGGCAGGCGATCGATTTCATCCGGGCGCGCGGCGACGCGCCCTGGGTGCTGCACCTGTCGTATGTGAAACCGCACTGGCCCTATATGGCCCCGGCGCCATACCACCGCATGTATTCGTTCGACCAATGCCTGCCGGTCAGCCGCAGCGCCGCGGAACTGGAAGACCAGCACCCGGTGCTGGCCGCCTACCGGCAGCAGGAAGAGTGCGCGAACTTCATGCGCGACGAAGTGGTACGCACGGTGCGCCCCGCTTACCAGGGCCTGATCCGGCAGATCGACGACGAACTCGGCCGCCTGTGGGAGGTACTCGAGCAGAACGGCCGCTGGAACGACACCCTGATCGTCTTCACCGCCGACCACGGCGACTACCTGGGCGACCACTGGCTGGGCGAGAAGGAACAGTTCTACGACACGGTGCAGCGCGTTCCCTACCTGCTGTTCGATCCATCCCCGGAGGCCGATGCAACGCGCGGCACGGCCGACACCCGCCTGGTGGAGGCAATCGATACGGTGCCGACGATACTCGACGCGCTGGGTGTCGAAATTCCCGCCCATCGCATCGAGGGCAGGTCGCTGCTGGCACTCACGCGCAACAGGCTCAAGGAGGCCGAAGGGGCAAGTTCTCAATGGCGGGACGCGGTTTTCTCGGAACTCGATTACGCGTTCCGCGAGGCGCGCCGGACTCTCGGCCGCGATCCCGGGCAATGCAAGGCATGGATGGTGCGCACCGCCGACTGGAAATATGTGCACTGGCAAGGCTTTCGCCCGCAGCTGTTCGATTTGCAGGCCGACCCCGGCGAGTTCCAGGACCTGGGCGCCGACCCGGCGCATGAGCAAACGCGCCTGGAAATGCGGCAGCGCCTGCTCGACTGGTTCGGGAGCCTGAAGCGCCGCACCACCCTCACTTATGCGGAAGTCGAGCAGGCAACCAACCGCCACAAGCAGTCAGGCGTGTTTTTCGGCGTGTGGTAAGACGCACGCCTATGCATCAACGGTAGCAGTCCGGACTGGGCCGAGAATGAATGCTCATAACCGAATGGTAATTAATTTTTAAAAATTATTCAGTTTTAAGTTATTTTTCAGGCTGTTAAAGTGGACTTCTACGAATCCAAATGCCGGCCGCCGATGGCGGCTCATCTTCGAGGAGACAACCATGGTAACGAGAAGACATTTTCTTTCTCTGGCATCGCTTTCGCTGGCTTCCCTTGCCGGGGGATTGCCGAAATCCGTTCTTGCGGATGACGAGATCACGCGTTTCGTCGTCGGCTTCCAGGCCGGTGGCGGCATGGACCTGATCGCGCGCGTGCTTGCCGCCCAGTGGAACACGCGCTCCAACAAAAATGCGATCGTCGAAAACAAGCCCGGAGCCGCAGGCCGCCTGGCCGCATCGCTGGTGAAGCGGGCGCCGCAGGACGGCAGCATGCTGTTGATTACGCCATCCCCGGTGCTGACGCTTTTCCCGCACACGCTGCGCAAGATTCCTTATGACCCGCTGCGCGATTTTGCGCCCGTCACCGCACTCGCGAAGTTCGACTATGCGTTCGCGGTCAGCAGCAGCACGAAAATCACCTCCCTCAAGCAGTACCTGGATCTCGCGAAGAACAACAAGGACTTGCAGACCTTCGGCTCGCCGGGCATCGGACTGACGCCGGATTTCGTCGGCATGATGCTGGCGCGCGCCGGCGGCTTCAAGCTGCTTCACGTCGGCTACAAGGGCACCGCGCCGGCGCTGCAGGATTTGATGGGCGGCCAGATCTCGACCATGAGTGCAACCACGCCGGCGATGGCGACCGCGCAAAAAACCGGAAAGATCCGGGTGCTCGCGACCACCGGCGACCAGCGCAGCCCGGAGCTGCCGGATGTTCCGACCTTCAAGGAACTGGGCATCAAGGACCTGGTGATGGAAGACTGGGTAGGCATGCTGGCTCCCGCCGGCACGCCGAAGAAGCAAGTCGACGAGATCAACCGGATTGTGGTGGCGTCGCTGGCCGATCCGAAATTGCAGAGCCAGTACAAGACGCAGGGATTTCAACCGGCTGGCGGCACGCCCGAGCAGACCGCGGAATTGCTGAAGGCCGGCTATGACCGCTGGGCCGAAATCGTGAAAACCGTGGACTTCAAGGTGACCGGATAAACATCGGTCGCGGGCATTCGCTTTCGACACCCAACAAGAGGTAGGGCGAACAGTATGCAGACAAGTCAAAACGGAGACATGACATGACGGATACGAAACCAGTCGGCCGGCCAAGCCGCTGGAACAAAGATTACTACGGCGGCGGCCTGATGCTGCTGCTGGGCCTGGGCACGATCTGGAAAGGCT
>CBIHOK010000232.1:0-4844 GCA_966211575.1 uncultured Noviherbaspirillum sp. | reverse complement strand
TGATTTCTTCGATCCTACGTCGCATGCTGGCTGTCGCGGGTGTTGCACTGCTCGCGTCGGCTCCGGTTCACGCCGAGCAGCAGTACGTGAACATCCTGACCGGCGGCACCAGTGGCGTCTACTATCCGATGGGTGTGGCCCTGTCGCAGATCTACAGCAAGGTGATGCCGGATACGAAAGTCTCTGTCCAGTCCACCAAGGCCTCGGCGGAAAACCTGAACCTGCTGCAAGCCGGTCGTGGCGAGCTTGCGTTCGCGCTCGGCGATACCGTATCCGATGCCTGGAAGGGCAATGCAGAAGCAGGCTTCAAGACCCCGTTGAAGAAGCTGCGTGCGGTTGCCGGCATCTATCCGAACTACATTCAGATCGTCGCCTCGGCCGAGTCCGGCATCAAGACGCTGGCTGACCTGAAGGGCAAGCGCATTTCCGTCGGCGCACCGAAATCCGGCACCGAGCTCAATGCCCGCGCCATCCTGAAGGCTGCCGGCCTGACTTATGACGACTTTGCGAAGGTCGAGTACCTGCCGTTCGGCGAATCGGTCGAACTGATGAAGAATCGCCAGCTGGACGCGACGCTGCAGTCGGCCGGCCTGGGCGTCTCCTCGCTGCGCGACCTGTCCACTTCGATCAAGATGGTCGTGGTGCCGATCCCGCAGGACGTGGTGCTGAAGGTGGGCGATCCGGCCTACCAGGCTGGCGTGATCCCGGCCAATACCTATGAAGGCCAGACCACTGCCGTGCCGACCGCCTACGTGCAGAACTTCCTGGTTACCCGCGAAGGTGTGTCCGAAGACACCGTCTACAAGATGACCAAGGGGCTGTTCGAAAACCTCGATCATCTCAAGTCGGCCCACGCGGCAGCCAAGTCGATCCGCCTGAAGGGCGCAGTCAGCAGCCTGCCGCTGCCGCTGCACCCGGGCGCGCTGAAGTATTACCGTGAAGTTGGCGTAATGAAGTAAGACTCTACTGCATCAAATGGAAATGGCGGGTCCGTTTCCGTTTTCTCCCTCCCCTGTAGATGCCTCGCATGAGCAGGGGAGGGAGACCAGGTTCGAGCGCTGGGTGATGTCGTTCGAACGATATAGCGCTCGGCAATAGAGAGTGCGGGCCATAGCGATCCGCGCCGTTTCCATCAAGGAGCAACACAATGTCAGAAATTAATCTCCACGCGCATGCGCCAGGCCATCCATCGGCCGAAGAATTCGAAGAGCACGGCACCAAGCGCCAACTCACCGGACTGTCGATGAAGATCGTGGTCGTGGTCGCGCTGCTGTTTTCCACTTTCCAGCTGATCGTCGCCGCGTTCGCGCCGCTTTCCAGCTTGCCGACGCGCTCGCTGCACGTCGGTTTCCTGCTGATGATCAGCTTCCTGCTTTACCCGGCATTGAAGAAGGACAAGAGCAACGTCATTCCATGGTATGACTGGATCCTCGCAGCCGGCGGCTTCGCGCTCGGCCTGTACCATCTGATTTTCGAGGCCGACCTGATTCAGCGCGCCGGCAACCCCACCATGATGGACCTGGTGGTCGGCGCGATCATCGTCATCATGGTTTTCGAGGCGGTGCGCCGCATCATGGGGCCGGCACTGCCGATCGTTTGCGGTCTCTTCCTGCTGTACGGATTGTTCGGCCAGTATCTGCCGGATGCGATCGCACACCGGCCGTTTGCGATCAGCCAGGTGATCGACCAGCTGTACAGCGGCACCGAAGGCATCTACGGTATTCCGATCATGGTGTCGGCGACCTACATCTTCCTGTTCATCCTGTTCGGCGCGTTTCTTGAGCACGCGGGGATGATCAATCTGTTCAATTCGCTGGCATTGGGCCTGGTCGGCCACGCGAAGGGCGGACCGGCGAAGGTCGCGGTGATTTCTTCCGGCTTCATGGGCATGATTTCCGGTTCCGGCGTGGCCAACGTGCTGACCGTCGGCCAGTTCACGATTCCGCTGATGAAGCGCTTCGGCTACAGCTCTGTATTCGCCGGTGCGGTCGAGGCGACCGCGTCGATGGGCGGCCAGATCATGCCGCCGGTGATGGGCGCGGTCGCGTTCATCATGGCCGAGACGCTGAACCTGCCGTATATCGAGATCGTCAAGGCTGCCGCGATTCCCGCGATCCTGTATTACGTCACGGCATTCTTGATGGTGCACCTGGAAGCCGGCCGCGCCGGACTGACCGGCTTGCCGAAGGACCAGTGCCCGAATCCGCTCACCGCGCTCAAGCGCAACTGGTACCTGGCGTTGCCGCTGGCTGCACTGGTGGGGATGCTGTTCCACGGCTTCACGCCGATGTTCGCGGGCCTGACCGGTCTTGCGCTGACCGCGATCCTGATCCTGGGCGCGGCGGTCGCTGCCCGTCTGTCGAGCCTGGCCTTCCGTTACGTGTTCTGGGTTGGTGTGGGTCTTGCCGCGTCGCTGTTCCTGAAGCTCGGCATCTATCCGGTGCTGGCGGTGATCGCGTTGCTGGCCGCAGCCTGCCTGCGCGTCAAGGGTGGCCGCAAGACGCTGAACGTGATGAAGATGAGCCTGGTCGACGGCGCCAAGCAGGCATTGGCGGTAGGTCTTGCTTGCGCGATCGTCGGCGTCATCATCGGCGTGCTGACGCTGACCGGCGCTGCTTCCAGCTTTGCCGGCTTCGTCCTGACCGTCGGCGCACACAGCCTGTTCCTGTCGCTGCTGCTGACCATGATCGTGTGCCTGGTGCTCGGCATGGGCATTCCGACCATTCCGAACTACATCATCACCAGCTCGATCGCGGCGCCGGCACTGCTGAAGATGGGCGTGCCGCTGGTCGTCTCGCACATGTTCGTGTTCTATTTCGGCATCATGGCCGACCTGACTCCGCCGGTGGCGCTGGCCGCATTCGCGGCGGCATCGATCGCGAAGGATTCGCCGATGAAGATCGGCTTCAAGGCGACGCAGATTGCGATTGCCGGCTTCGTGATCCCGTTCATGGCGGTGTATGACCCGGCGCTGATGCTGCAGGGGAACTGGACGGTGGTCTCGGCTACCTACGTCGTCTTCAAGGCGCTGGTCGCAATCGCGCTGTGGGGTGCGGCTTCGGTGGGTTACCTGTGGGCCCCGCTGAAACCGGTGGAGCGGATCTACGCCTTCGTGGCAGCCGCCATGCTGGTGGCCGCGGCACCGATGACCGACCAGATCGGCTTCGCGATGTGCGTCTCCTTCGTCGCCTGGCACCTGATGCAGAAGAAACGCAAGGCGGCACTGGCATGAGTGCGCTTTGCCTGGCTGCGGCGGCGATGACGGTGGTACTTCCGGTGCAATCGTTCACGCTGTCGTGGACCCATTCGATCGAGAAAATCCTCTGGGAAGAGGATTACCAGATCGTGGGCCACAAGCTGAAAGTGGTCGAGGCCCGGGTCCGCGGCGACGGGGCGGGGATGGAGCCGCCGCCGGACGCGGTGTTCAAGGACGGCGTGTACCACTACAAGCCGAAGATCGCGCCGCTGTCGTCGTTCCTGATGGCGCGTTCTCCGTACACCAAGGACTACACGCTGTGCTGGAACAACAAGTGCCATCCGATGGCTGAAGTGATGGGATCGGTGCAGAAGTCGCCGCTGGTCAAGGCTTCGGTATGCGACCGCAAGCCGACCAAGCTGGCCATCAAGTAAGGCGGCCGTAGTCCGCAAGCGAAGTTTGTTGTAAGTGCCGGGAGGTGACCGAACCCGGCACTGGTTTTACCCTTCGGTTGTCTCCTCCTTTTCCGGGGTACTGTCGGCAGTATGACGGTACCCCGGCTTATTTCTCTCCCGTCATCCACATCCTGCTCTGACGCCGTACCACGTCGTTCAGAGAGCCGCTCTGCTGATGGCTGTTGCGCAGCCACTCCGCGTCCGACAGCTTGTTGCGTATCCTCCCGCGCAGCAGGTCGATCGCATCCACCGTGTCGAGATCCTGCGCAACGTCGTCGAGCAGGTCGAAGGTGGCGAGAATGTCTTCCTGCAGCGGCGCCTGCTCGCCGCTGATCGGATTGATCAGCGTGCCGCCGACGCCGAAACGGCAAGCCTGGAAGCGGTTGTACGAATAGGTCAGGTAGATATCCTGGGCCGGCACCAGCTCGCGCTGCTCGAACAGGTATTTGGCCAGGGTCTGGGCATAGGCGCCGAGCGCCACCGCTGTTTCTATCGTCAGCGGCGTGTCGCAGACGCGGATCTCGACCGTGCCGTACTCCGGCTTGGGGCGGATATCCCAGTAGAAGTCTTTCATGCTGGCGACGATGCCAAGCCGCTTCATCTTGCCGAAATAGGTATTGAACGCCTCCCAGTCCTGCACGAACGGCATGTAGCCGGACAGCGGGAACGCGTTGATGCTGGTCAGACGCGACGACTGGAAGCTGGTATCGACGCCCTGGTAGAACGGCGACGATGCGGATAGCGCGATGAAGTGCGGGATATAGCGCGCCAGCAGGTGCGCCAGGCGCACTGCCTCGTCGCCGTTGGCGCAGCCGATGTGGATATGCTGGCCATACACGGTGAACTGCTTGGCCAGGTAGCCGTACAGTTGCGACACCAGCTGGTAGCGTTCGGTCGGGAAGATGCGCTGGTCTTCCCAGTGCTGGAACGGATGGGCGCCGCCGCCCGCCAGTCCCAGATTGAGCTTGTCGGCCGCTGCCGCCAGCAGGTCGCGCATGGCCGCGAGTTCGGCCAGCATTTCCTTGTGCCTGCTGTGCACCGAAGTCGCGATCTCGATCATGCTCTCGGTGATCTCGGGCTTGATGTCGTAGCCGTGCTTCTGCTTTTCCAGCAGCGTGAGCAGATCGCTCGAACCGCGCGTCAGGTTGTAGTCGCGCCGGATGACGATCTGCAGTTCCAGTTCGACGCCCATG
>CBIHOK010000231.1:0-4969 GCA_966211575.1 uncultured Noviherbaspirillum sp. | reverse complement strand
GTCAGCAACACCTGCTTTGCCATCACGTTGTTGCTGAACTTGTTGATGTCGCGGATCACTTCCGACAGCGGGGGCGATTCCCACTCCGTGACCAGGTGCGCATCCTGGGGCAGGATGCCGCCGCGCACCCGGCCGCCGAGAGTCCCGCCCAGTTCGCGCCACAGGCTGCGGAACACCAGCTCGAAATAGCGGGTATCGGACATCTGGTAGGGATGCAGATACCAGCTGCGTTCGCCGCAGGCAACCGGATAGCTGCCGTCGAAGCGGATGCCGCTGCCGTCGATCACCGGCTGCACGCGCGCGCGCCAGTCGCCGCACGGTCCGGTGGCCGGCGGCGGCGGCGTCACCGGGAAATCGGGAAACACCGGATCGGTATCGACCCGCATGCGATGGCCGTCCGCATCGGGCGTGAAATGCAAGCCGAGCGATTCGTAGTTGAGCAGCAGCGCATCGGGGCCGGTATTGTAGGTTTTCAGCGGATTGTCGTCGAACTGCGCCGGATCGTAGTCCTGCGGCTCGAACAGGCTGCGATCCAGCACCAGGTCGCCCTCGATGTGGCGAATGCCGGCCGCGCGGATGCGGCGCAGGAACAGCCACAGGTTTTCGATCACCAGCTTGGGATCGCCGCTGCCCTTGATTACCAGATCCCCCTTCAGCGTGTCTCCGGCTTGCGGACCGCTCGCATAGGCGCCGGTTTTCCAGGTGAACGACGGCCCCAGCAGCTCCAGCGCAGCATCCGTGGTCAATAGTTTCATCGTCGACGCCGGGCTGAACGGTTCCGTCGCATTCCAGGCGATCGTCGGCGCCTCGCTGTTGACTTCCTGCACATAGATGCCGGCGGCGTAGGCTGGTATGTCCGCCTGCGCCAGTGCCTTGCTCACCGGCTCCGGCAGCGATTGCGCCCAGGTGGCGCCGGCCATCAAAAAAATGGCCGTTGCGGCTTGGAGTCTCGTCAGAATTCGCATACGATGGAAATAATATGTCGCGTACAATTTATCGGGCGTCCGGCAATGGACGGCGCCAGGAACGCTTCATTCCGTCGTTCCTGCTCCCGCAGGGAGAGAAGGAGAGCCGCCGGAAGTTACCGCCATGCACTCTCGAAAGATCGTCCATTATCACACGCCAAGCCTTCGTATCATCATGACCCAGCCCGCCCCCGCCATGCGTTCCGACGACCCGCTCGCGCTCGACAACCAGTTCTGCTTTGCGCTGTATTCGACGTCGCTGGCGATGACGAAGGCCTACAAGCCGTTCCTCGACAAGCTCGGCCTTACCTATCCGCAATACCTGGTGATGCTGGTGTTATGGCAACAGGACGACGTGCTGGTCAAGAGCATCGGCGAAAAACTGTTCCTCGATTCCGGCACCCTGACTCCCTTGCTGAAGCGCCTGGAAGCGGCGGCGCTGATCGCCCGGACCCGCGACGAAGCCGACGAACGCCAAGTGCGCATCACCCTCACCCGTGAAGGCCGCGCGCTGAAGAAGAAGGCCCAATGCATTCCGCAGCAGGTCCTGCAGGCGAGCGGCCGGTCACAGGAAGCGCTGGTGGCGCTGCGCGGCCAGCTCGCCGCGCTGCGCGAGCAGCTTGCCGACCACCACCCCTGAAACCCTTCCCTGCATTTGACGCCGGCCCTGCGTTTTTACAGTGCCCGCCAATTAAATTGCGCGCAATTTAATTGCGTGTTATATTTACGCCGTCACATCGTCGAATACATTCTGTCCACCACGACTATCAGGAGAACACCATGCAGATTCTTTACAAAGCCCATGCCACGGCAACCGGCGGTCGCGACGGCCGCGCCACCAGCAGCGACCAGCAACTGGACGTGAAATTGACCACGCCGAAGGAACTCGGCGGCGCCGGCGGTGCCGGCACGAATCCCGAGCAATTGTTCGCAGCCGGCTATTCCGCCTGCTTCCTGTCCGCGATGAAATTCGTCGCGATGCACACCAAGGTCGCGCTGCCGGCCGAAGCCAGCGTCAGCGGTGAAGTCGGCATCGGACCGAACGACAAGGGAGGCTTCGGCCTGGCGGTGGAATTGCGGGTCGCGCTGCCGGGGATGGAGCGTAGCGCCGCCGAAGCGCTGGTCAACAAGGCGCATGAAGTATGTCCCTACTCGAACGCGACACGCGGCAATATCGAGGTCAAGCTGGTGCTGGCCTGATTCTCCTTGTCGGCACGGATAGCGAGAGCCGCCCGCTAGCGGCGGCCTCGCCATCGATCAAGAATTTCGATGCCAGGCATAGAAAGGTTTCGCTTTCAAATAGACAGAGCGAATACTAGAATCGGCTCATCATCACTTTTACAGGATCCGCCGATGTCTGCAATGCCCCCGTTCCACCTGGCTTTCCCCGTTCACGACCTGACTGCCGCCCGCAACTTCTGGGGCGAGGTGATGGGCTGCACGGAAGGCCGCAGCTCGGATGAGTGGATAGATTTCGATTTCTACGGTCACCAGATCGTCGCCCACCTGGTACCGGGGTCGGGCGGTCCGCTTGCCGCCAACGAGGTCGACGGCAAGCACGTGCCGGTGCCGCATTTCGGCGTGGTGCTGGCGATGGACGCCTGGCAGGCACTGGCCGAGCGCCTGCAGCAGCGCGGCGTGAAGTTCGTGATCGAACCCTATATCCGTTTCAAGGGCGAGGTGGGCGAACAGGCAACCATGTTCTTTTACGATCCCAGTCACAACGCGATCGAGATCAAGGCGTTTGCCGACATCGGCCAGTTGTTCGCCAAGTAAGCCAATCCGGCGCGATGCCCCGCTTGCGGGCACCGCGCCACGCCACTGCGAATGGCGCCTCAGGCCGCCTTGATCTCGATCCTGCGCGGTTGCGCATGCTCGGCCTTCGGGATACGCAGCTTGAGCACACCGTTCTTGAACTCGGCCGAGGCCTTCTCGCTGTCCAGTTCCCGCGACAGCGTAAACACGCGCCGATAGCGCGGCAGCTTCACCTCGACATGGCTGGACTCCATCTGCTCCGGCGTATCCAGCTCCATTTCTCCTTCTATCGTCAGGCTGTCCGCTTCCAGCTGCAATGCCAGCTTGTCTTTCGGCACGCCCGGCAAGTCCGCATACAGCGTGATGCCGGATGCATCCTCGATCACGTCGACCGGCGGCATCAGCGCCGCTTCGGCCGTCTTTTTCTGGGTCAGGTTTCGGCTTTCGTTCGTTTGCACGTTCGCTTGCTCGTTCATTTCGATATCCTCCTGTTACTGAATGGCGATGCGACGCGGTGGTGCCGACTGGCGACGCTTGACGGTAACGCGCAGCACCCCGTCACGATAGGTGGCGCTGACGCCGGACGGGTTCACGTCATCCTCCGGCAGGCTCACGACACGCCGGAAACGCCCGGCGAAACGCTCGTTGATATGCACCGCTGCCTTGTCCGCTTCGGACGGCAGATCGTGTGTGCGCTCTCCAGAGATGGTCAGCACGCCGCGCTCCAGGTTGACCTCGATGCTGGACGGATCCAGCCCGGGTGCGAACGCGTACAGTTCCAGCGCATCCGGCGTGCCGCCCACGTTCAGGGCGGGAAAGCTGCCGTAGCCGGCGCCGCGGATATTGGGACCGAGATCGATCGCCTGCTGCATTTCCCGCTGCAGGCGATCCAGCTCGGCAAACAAGTCTCTTGGAAACAGGGATCGATACATGACGTAGTCCTCCATAGGTTCGGATTGATATCGCGGAACCCGCTCCCGGTCGGACAGGAACGGGCTGCGATTTCGTCATCAAAATAGGCGCACGTCGAAAAATTTCAATATCTTGGAATTCCGCCAACTGATCCCCATTTTTATGGTTTGATCTGGCGTAAAACGCCGTAGCCATGCGGGAACGATAATCGGCTGCGTTTCCTCAAAGTCCCTCCCCTGTCTTGACTTGAAAAAACGAATAGCCGCCCCTATACTTAGCACTCGTTAGGGGAGAGTGCTAACAACTCTTGCCTAGCCTACCAATCATTTCCCTCGCGGCAGCGTGCAAGCGCTGCCACAAATAAACATAACTTATTGAATTTAAAGGAGTTTGTATGAACCTTCGTCCTTTGCACGATCGCGTCATCGTCAAGCGCCTCGACCAGGAAACCAAGACTGCGTCCGGCATCGTTCTCCCGGATGCGGCTGCGGAAAAACCGGATCAAGGCAAGGTGCTCGCTGTCGGTAACGGCAAGATCCTGGAAGACGGCAAGGTCCGCGCGCTCGATGTCAAGGTCGGCGATCTCGTATTGTTCGGCAAGTATTCCGGCCAGGCCGTCAAGGTCGAAGGCGAGGAACTGCTGGTGATGCGCGAAGAAGACATCATGGCAATCGTCCAGAAGTAATACGAATATCCCCCGATCAAATAAGGAGCAACGAAGATGGCAGCTAAAGAAGTCGTATTTGGCGATTCCGCCCGTGCCAAGATGGTCGAAGGCGTGAACATCCTCGCCAACGCAGTCAAAGTCACCCTCGGCCCGAAAGGCCGCAACGTCGTGCTGGAGCGCTCGTTCGGCGCCCCGACCGTCACCAAGGACGGCGTGTCGGTCGCGAAGGAAATCGAACTGAAAGACAAGCTCATGAACATGGGCGCGCAGATGGTGAAGGAAGTCGCTTCCAAGACCTCCGACAACGCCGGCGACGGCACCACCACTGCAACCGTGCTGGCCCAGGCCATCGTCCGCGAAGGCATGAAGTACGTTGCCGCCGGCATGAACCCGATGGATCTGAAGCGTGGCATCGACAAGGCTGTTGCCGCCACCGTCGAAGAGCTGAAGAAGATCGCCAAGCCCTGCACCACTTCCAAGGAAATCGCCCAGGTCGGCGCCATTTCCGCCAACTCCGACCAGTCGATCGGCGAGCGTATCGCCGAAGCGATGGAAAAAGTCGGCAAGGAAGGCGTGATCACCGTCGAAGACGGCAAGTCGCTGAACGACGAACTCGACATCGTCGAAGGCATGCAGTTCGACCGCGGCTACCTGTCGCCGTACTTCATCA
>CBIHOK010000230.1:0-4994 GCA_966211575.1 uncultured Noviherbaspirillum sp. | reverse complement strand
GATGAGAGCGGGGTTTCGCAACGCATGCGTTGCGCCGCTCGAATCCAAGCCGCCTGCCGGCGGCGCGGTGGAGGGGTAGGGTGGGGGTAGTGAGCTTGAATAGCGGCAGTCGCAGCGCGAGCGCACTACCCCCATCCCAACCGCCCCACGACTGGCCTTGCAAGGCCAGTCGAGTCGCCGGGCGCAAAGCGGTGCTTTGCGAAACCCCCCGCTCATCCCCCAGCAAGGGCGAAGGAGTAGCTCGACGCCGCGTGAAAGACCATCGAACGTGCACATGAAGAAGCAGAATCCTCTCCGCGACATGGACGTCTTTAAACGGAGCGGATATGAGATCCCCCACCGTAATTTGCCTGAGAACCTGGCAATGGCCGCTACCGAAATCAAACAAGCCCATACCGAAATCGGCATCGGAAACCAAGAAAAATTCATTAGAAAGTTATTTATCGAATTCGTACCATGGCTCCGCATTCGAGTGTCACGAAGGCAATCGGCGGCAACGGCAACGCAATTTGCCGCGAGCTGCAAACCAGTCGGCGCGGCTCGTGCAACGCCATGTATTCATAACGATAAGGAGAGTCAGATGAAGTCGAACAAAACGGCATGGAAGCTGCTGAAGCCGTGCGTACTGGGAGCGGCGCTGAGCATGGCGGCATGCGGCTACGCTTCGGCGGAGACCAATGTAACGATCTACGGCCGGGTGGTGGCCGGGGTCGATTACCAGAACAATGTGGCGGTGGCGGGCGGCGGCACCGGCACGCTGCTGCGCGCGGCGGGCAACCAATGGGGCACCAGCATGATCGGCTTCAAGGGGACCGAAGATCTGGGCGGCGGCTTGCATTAGCTGTTCCTGCTCGAATCCGGTTTCGATGCGACCAAGGGCGCGACCAACGGCAGCGCGCTGTTCAATCGTCGTGCCTATGTCGGCTTCAGCGGCAGCGGCGGCACCCTCAAGCTGGGCAAGAATCTGTTCATCGATAACGACATCTGGTTCCTCGATCCGACCGGCCAGCAGTTCATCGGCACCGCTACCCTGGTACGCGGACGCAACTGGCAAGGCGCAAACAACGTGATCGAGTACACCACGCCGACCATGGGCGGTTTCAGCGCCACCGTGCAGAACAGCTTCGGCGAGCAGGTCGGGTCGTTTTCCAAGTCGCGCAAGGATGGCGTCTCTGTGCTCTACCAGGGCGGCAACTACGAGCTGCGCGGCATCTATGACCAGGTGCGCGATGAAAACGGCAACTACAGCAGCGTGTTCGATGCGTCGCGCGAAGTGATCGTGGGCGGCACCATGACGCTCGACAAGCTGAAGCTGTATGCCGGCTACGAGAACCTGCGCGCGCCGGATGCGACTGCCGGCACGCCGGACCGGGCCAACCATTACTGGGTGGGCGCGAACTATGCGCTGACGCCGGCCCTGACGCTGATCGGCGCCGGTTTCCATGTCAACGTGAACAACGGCGGCGGCAATGCCAACCTGTTCATGCTGGGCGCCAATTACAATCTGTCCAAGCGCACCTTGCTGTACGCGGGTCTCGGCAACGTCCGCAACGGCGACAACGCGAACTTCTCGGTGGAAGCGACCAACAACAATCCCTTGCCTGGCCAGAGCCAGACCGGCGGCTACGTTGGCGTCTCGCATTCCTTCTGAGTCCTGACGATAGCGGAGGGCCGGCTGCGGCCCTTCCGCGCCAATCCATATAGCGGCGATCATGAAACTGGTATTCGACGGCAGGAACACACTGGGAGAAGGCGTGACCTGGTGTGAACGGAGCGGACGCGTATTCTGGACCGACATCCTGCAATCGGTACTGTGGAGTTATTCGCCACAGACCGGAGAAAGCCAGAGCTGGAGCATGCCGGACCGGCTCTGCTGCTTTGCGCTGACCGAAGACGAAGACTGGCTGCTGCTCGGCCTGGCCGGCGGCCTCGCCCATTTCTGCCTGGGCAGCGGCGAACTGCTGCCGATCTGCCGGGTGGAGCCGGATCTTCCACTTACCCGCCTGAACGACGGACGCTGCGACCGGCAGGGCCGCTTCGTGTTCGGCACCCTCAACGAAGATCCGGCGCGCGCGCCGATCGGCGGCTTCTACCGGCTCGACGCGCAGTGCCGGCTGGAAAAGCTGCCGCTGCCGGCGGTCGCGATTTCGAACAGCATCAGCTTTAGCCCGGACGGGCGGCGCATGTACTACTGCGATTCGCTGACCAAGACGATACGCTGCTGCGATTATGGTAACGACGGTGGCGACGCCGGATCCCGATTCGCCAACGACCGCCTGTTCGCGGACCTTTCCGCACAAGCTGGCGTGCCGGATGGTTCCAGCGTCGATAGCGCAGGCTACCTGTGGAATGCGCACTGGGGCGCGGGCCGGGTGGTGCGCTATGCGCCGGATGGCAGCATCGACCGCATCGTGCCGATGCCGGTGCCGCAGCCGAGCTGCGTGGCGTTCGGCGGCGAGCGACTCGACCATTTGTACGTGACCAGCGCCACCGATGAACTGTCGCCAGCGGCACTTGCTGCCGCGCCGATGTCGGGCGGCTTGTTCGGCATGCGGCTGACGGACGTGACGGGCTTGCCCGAGAGCCGCTTCGCCGGCCGCGTTCCCCGCGGGAAGCTGGCATGACGCCGTTGCCGGCTTCCGATGCGCCGGGTGTGCCGCGCCTGCTGGCGCTGGACTGGGGCACGTCCTCGCTGCGCGCCTACCTGCTCGGCGACGCCGCGCAGCCATGCGCGGAACGGCGCGCCGACTGGGGCATCATGCATTTGCCGGCAGGCGGATTTGCGGCCGCGCTGAAGAACCTGTGCGGCGACTGGCTGCTCGCATACCCGCAACTGCCGATCATCGCGGCCGGCATGGTCGGCAGTGCGCAGGGCTGGGTCGAGGCGCCTTACGTGGCGGCGCCGGCCAGCCTGGAGCAGCTGGCCGCCCGGCTCGCGTTTGCCGATGCCGGCGACGGGCGCAAGGTCGCGATCGTGCCCGGCGTCCTCTGCGACGGCGCATTGCCGGACCTGATGCGCGGCGAAGAGACGCAGGTCTTCGGCGCGCTGGCACATGGCAATGAGGTCTCTCGGCAGGCGCGCCTGATCGTGCTGCCCGGCACCCATTCGAAATGGGTGCGGGTGCAAGGCGAGTCGCTGGCCGCGTTCAAGACCTTCATGACCGGCGAAACCTATGCGCTGCTGTGCCGCCATTCGATACTCGGCCGCTTGATGGAGCCAGGAAACCCGGCCGCCATAATGGACGTGGCGGCATTCGAGCGCGGGCTGGACGAGGCGCTGCGGCCCGAAGGCCGTTTGCTCGGCTGCCTGTTCAGCGTGCGCGCGCTGGGCCTCACCGGCAAGCTGCGGCCCGATCAACTGGGCGACTATCTGTCCGGCCTGCTGATCGGGAACGAGATCAGGGAAGCGCTGGCGATCGACGGTCTGCAATGCGGCGCGCCGCCGGAGCTGTTGGGCGACGCCGCGTTATGCGAGCGTTACCGGCTGGCCTTGTCCCGTTTCGGCATTCCCGATGCCGCAATCCTGCCGCCGGCGACGACGCCGGCCGGCCTGTGGGCGGTCGCGCAAGCGGCTGGTTTGCTCGATATTTTCCATTCCCTTCCATGCTGACCACCTATCTCGATTCCGTTCCGCTGATCGCGATCCTGCGCGGGCTGCCGCCGGCCGACGCGGCGGCGGTAGGCACGCTGCTGTACCGCGCCGGCTTTCGCTGCATCGAAGTGCCGCTCAATTCGCCGTCGCCCTGCGACAGCATCGCTGCGCTGCGCGCCGCGCTCCCGGACGACTGCCTGGTCGGTGCCGGCACCGTGCTGACGCCGGCCCAGGTGGACGAGGTCAAGGCCGCCGGCGGCAGCCTGATCGTGATGCCGCACGCGGACGGCGCGGTGATCCGGCGCGCCAAGCAAGCCGGCCTGCTGTGCGCGCCGGGCGCGGCCACGCCGACCGAAGGGCTGGCGGCGCTGGCGGACGGCGCCGACGCGCTCAAGCTGTTCCCGGCCGAGCAATTGACGCCGGCGGTGCTGAAGGCATGGAATTCGGTATTCCCGCGGCCGGTGCTGTTCATCCCGGTCGGCGGCATCGAGCCGGGCCGCATGCCCGCGTACTGGCAAGCCGGCGCCCGCGCGTTCGGCATCGGCTCCGCGCTGTATGCGCCGGGCCGCCCGCTCGAGCAGATCATGCACAACGCACAAACCTTTGTTGCCGCGGCGCGCGCCCTTGCCGCCGCGGCTTGACGCACCAGGAGAAACACCGTGTCGCAGGACGATTCGACGAATGGCCGCAAATTGCGGAGCCAGCAATGGTTCGGCAAGGAAGGCAAGGATGGCTTCATACACCGGGGCTGGATGAAGAACCAGGGCTTTCCGCATCACCTGTTCGACGGGCGGCCGGTGATCGGCATCTGCAATACCTGGTCCGAGCTGACGCCCTGCAATGCGCATTTCCGTGAGCTGGCCGAGCATGTGAAGCGCGGCGTCTACGAGGCGGGCGGTTTCCCGGTCGAGTTTCCGGTAATGTCGTTGGGCGAGTCCAACTTGCGGCCGACTGCGATGCTGTTCCGCAACCTGGTGTCGATCGACGTCGAGGAATCGATACGCGGCAATCCGCTCGATGGCGTGGTGCTGCTGATGGGCTGCGACAAGACCACGCCGGCGCTGCTGATGGGCGCCGCCAGCTGCAACCTGCCGACCATAGGCGTGTCCGGCGGGCCGATGCTGAACGGTCATTACCAGGGCAAGACAATCGGTTCCGGCACCGGCGTCTGGCAGATGTCCGAAGCGGTGCGCGCCGGCACCATGAGCATGCAGCAGTTCACCGAGGCCGAGTCGGCAATGAACCGCTCCAGCGGGCACTGCATGACGATGGGCACCGCGTCGACGATGGCTTCGATGGTCGAGGCGCTCGGCATGTCGCTGCCTCACAATGCGGCGATCCCGGCGCCGGACGCGCGGCGCAAGGTGCTGGCGCAGATGTCGGGCGCGCGCATCGTCGAGAT
>CBIHOK010000229.1:0-5030 GCA_966211575.1 uncultured Noviherbaspirillum sp. | reverse complement strand
GGCGCGCGACGAATTCCGGCGTGTCCTCGAACATGTGGATGAAGCCGTGCAGCTCGCGCAGGATGTCGTTCGGGATGTGGCGCGAGGTGCGGGTTTCGCCGTACAGGTAGATCGGGATGTCCGCATTCTTGTAGCGGATCTCGCTGACGAACGCGCGCAGTGACTTCAGCGCCACGTCGGTTTCCTCCGACGAGCCGCCGCCGAATTCCTCGTCGTCGATCGACAGGATGAAGGCCGAAGCACGCGACTGCTGCTGCGCGAACTGCGCCAGGTCGCCGTAGCTGGTGACGCCGACGACTTCCATGCCCTCGGCTTCGATCGCGGCCGCCAGCGCGCGGATGCCGAGGCCCGAAGTGTTTTCGGAGCGGAAGTCTTCGTCAATGATGACGATGGGGAAGCGGAATTTCATGAGGTCTCCAGTCAGTGCGGGGGGAGACGCCTGGGCGGGGAAGCTTGCGCGCCGAAAATCAAAAAGCGAATTCTCTCAGATATGGGGATGACGTGGGGGAAATCCAGCAGGTTCGCGGCTGACGGGATTGTTGCAAAGATGTCACTCCGTTTGGGGGAGTGAAATTTAACCACGGCGAGCACGCCGGAAATTCGCAACGCGCCTGTCCGGCAGGATGCAGTCCTCACGCTGAATCCGATCCCGCCTTTCGCCGTGTCCGCCGTGGTTCAAATCCCCCTGCCTACTTCCGGAAGATCCACAACAGCAGCGACAGCACCAGCGACACCACGATGGAAGTGACGATCGGGAAATGAAAGCCGAAGCCGTCGCGCTCGATGTTGATGTCGCCCGGCAGCCGGCCGAACGGCAGTTTGGACAGCCACGGCCAGGCAAGCCCGATCGCGATCAGCAGCCCGCCGGCGATGAGAAAAAGACGTTGCATCAGGCGATTGTATCGCGCCGCTTCAGTGCAGCGTCTGGCCCGGCTGCCGCTCGGCCGCTGCTGCCGGCGCCATGCCGCGGCTTTCGATGAAGGTTTTCATCCGCAGCAGGTCGTCCTCGAGCTGCCGGCGCGGATTGCCGTTGAATAGAGACGGCAGGGCTCGGCTGTCGTCGCCGGCGCGCGGACGATAGGACAGCTGCACGCTGACTCGCGTGCCGGTATCGGCCGGTTCCAGGTGTATCGCACCCGCATGCGCGATCTCGGTATCGGATTCGCTTTCCCAGGCCAGCACCCATGGCCGGACCGACTCCGTCAATATCGCGTCCCATTCGAGTTGGCTGCCTCCCGGTCCGCTGACGATCCAGTGCGAGCGGCCCTGGCCCAGATCGCGCACTTCCGTCACGTTGGACATGAAACGCGGGAAATTGTCGTAGCGGCTCCACTGGTCGAACACGGTTTCCGGGTCCGCTTCGACATGTACCGTCTTGTACAGGTCGAGCGAGCGCATCGCGCCGGAGGCCGGCGCGGCCGCGGGCAGCAGCGGCCGGTTGTTCACCGCGCGCACGCCCAATCCCAGCCCGATCGCGCCCAGCAGCACGCCGCCGGTGGAGCGGCGCGACAAACCGTAGTAGCCGAGGGCAGTGGCGCCGAGCAACGCGGCCGCGCGCAATGCCGGCGGCCAGCTTGCCTGCAGCGGCGAATCAGGCGTGCGGCGGTGCCGGCCCGCCCCCTGCAGGCTGGGAATGCCGTCGGCTTGCTGGTGCACGTCCAGCCGGTCGACCACCGTGGCTACGCCGGGAACCGATTTCACACAGCGCAACAGCGCTGCCTGCTCGGCGGCGAGCACTGGGCCGCTCAGCGTCACCTGCCCGTTGCTGGCGTCAACCCGTACCGGATGCGGATGCGAAACGGCGCGGCCCATCCAGGCGCGAACCCGATCTTCCAGCACCTTGTCGTCGATCGCGACATCACGTTGCAGCAGCCTGCGATCGGCATACGCGCGCCAACCCTGCAGCCGGTTGCCGGCGTCGCGCAGTGCGACGTCGATCAGGTCGCCCGAGCGGCCGGCAATGCTCGTCAGCTTATCGCGCAGCAGCGCCCGGCGGCGCCTGCCGCGCACGGGGTCGGACAGGTACATCGTCACCGCGCCAAGCAGCGCGCCGCCCAGCCAGTTGCGCCAGGACGATACGTTCGATGCGGTTGCCGTTGCTTCCTTCATTCGCTTCTCCTTTCCGTGTACGTTCCGATATGCGCTGCTTTGGATTTGAACCTCAAAAATGGCGCACGAACCACTCGCACGCGAGGTCCGCCACGCTCTCCAGCTTGCCCGGTTCTTCGAACAGATGGGTGGCGCCGGGCACGATCGTCAATTGCTTTTCACAGCCGATCAGCGCATAGGCCCACTGGTTCAATTCGATCACGCCTTCGTCGAGTCCACCGACCAGCAACAGCGTCGGCGCGCGTACCCGCTGCAGCGTCTCGCTGCCGCTCAGGTCGGGCCGCCCGCCGCGCGATACCACCGCCTTCACTGCGTCCGGCATTGCGGCCGCTACCCGCAATGCGGCAGCTGCACCGGTGCTGGCACCGAACAGGCCGAGCGGCAGCCGGGCAGTGGCATCTTCCCGCAGCAGCCAGCCGGCCGCGGCCTGCAGCCGCCGTGCCAGCAGCACGATATCGAAGCGGCCCTGGTATCCCATGCTCTCCTGCGGCGTCAGCAGATCGAGCAGCAGCGTGGCCAGTCGCGCCCGCTGCAGTACCCGGGCGACGTTGTTGTTGCGCGGGCTGAACCGGCTGCTGCCGCTGCCGTGGGCGAACAGCACCATGCCCGCCGGCTGTTCCGGAAGCTCCAGCATCCCTTCCATGCGGACAGTCTCGCAGGGGATCTCGACCAGGCCCCCTTGGGCGGAAGCGTTCATGCCGTTTCTATTGACTGTGAGGGCGGTGCGGAGGGCTTGCGGACCGGCCGCCGGGCTGCGGGGAAATCCGCCGCGCGCGCTCCAGCAGGTCGATCACTTCTTCGTCTCCGGTTTGCGGAAACTCGTCGTACCACAGGCTCACCGCATGGAACGGCTCGGGCGTAAGCAGGCATACGACTTCATCCGCTTCATCGGCCAGCAGGCGACAGGTATCGGCGGCGCCCACCGGTACCGCGATCACGATTCGCGCCGGATGCAACGATCGCAGCGCACGTGCGGCGGCCATCATCGTGGCACCGGTCGCCAATCCGTCGTCGACCAGGATCGCGGTACGGCCTTCCAGCTGCAGCGGCCCGCGGTTGCCGCGGTACAGCGCTTCGCGGCGTTGCAGTTCCGCCAGTTCGCGTCGCGCCGTGTCCTCGATCATCTCGTCGGTAATGCCGAGCGCCTGTACCACGTCGGAACGGATCACCCGCTGTCCGCCGCCGGCAATCGCCCCCATCGCCAGCTCGGGATGCGACGGTACGCCCAGTTTGCGCGCGACCATTACATCCAGCGGCAGCTGCAAGGCGTCGGCAACCGCAAACCCGACCGGCACTCCGCCGCGCGGCAGCGCCAGTACGATGGTGTCTTCGCGGTCCACATGCGGGGCAAGCTGTTGGGCCAGCAACTTGCCGGCGTGAATCCTGTCCTTGAAGCGGTGCACGTTCATCGCGAAGCAACTCCCTGTCGGTGGACGGACGTGGTTGCGGCGGTTGCCGTCCGGCGTCAGGTCAATTCGACATGAAATGCACGCAAATGTTGCGAGCCCGCGCAGATTTTGCGCCGTATGGGGGGAGGCCAGGCCGTCCCCGGCGGCTCAGGGGGCGCTGAGCGCCGGGGGAAGCGGAAAATCAGAAGTGCAGCCAGGCCATCACGCCGAGCGCGACGCCGATACCGGCGACGCCGTAGGAGGTGAGCTCCAGCCATTTCTTGCGTGTAAGCAGCGTGATCGCGGCAAGCGAAATTGCGATCTGCTCGGCCGTCATTGCCTGCGCCCAGCGATGGTGCCGATGGATCGCGATATCGGATTTCTTGTCCCAGTCCAGCGACACGGCATCCAGCTTTTCCGCCTCGGCCTTGATGTCGGCTTTTTCCTTCTTGTAACGCTCGACTTCCGAGCGATACCGGTCACGATCGGCGCCGGGAATCGTCATCGCCAGTTCGGCCAGATTCTGCTTGTTCGATTTCGACTGGTAGAAATTCCACTGGTTCGACGCTTCGGTCTTCTTGATCGATGCGTTGTTCTTGAACAGCGCCGCATTGTTCTGCGTATCGCCGGCCTGGTAGCCGAAGATGGCGCCGAGGGTGGCGAGGATTGCGGTGGTGACGGCGATCTTGCTGGCGAAACTGTCGCCGCCGTGGGTGGCGGCGTGTTCCACGTGATGGTCGTGCGGGCCGTGTACGTGAAATCCGTGTCCGGACATGTCAGATTCTCTGGTAGGTGACGAATGCGTAATCGCATCCGAGGCTGTCGGAATGGTGCCGTTCGCGCGCGATTTCCTGCCATTGCGCAGGATCGAGCGGTGGGAAGAAAGTGTCGCAAGCGAAGGTCTTGTCGATCTCGGTGACCACCAGCCGCGAGGTCAGTGGCAAGGCTTCGGCGAAGATCTGCGCACCGCCGATGATGCAGGCCGGCACGTCCGGCACCAGCGCCAGCGCCGCTTCCAGCGACGCGGCCGCCTCGACGCCGTCATGGCGCCATGCGGCATTGCGGGTGACGACGATATTGCGCCGGTTCGGCAGCGGCCGCCCGATCGAATCGAAGGTCTTGCGGCCCATGATGATCGGGTAGCCGGTGGTGGTGCGCTTGAAATGCGCGAGGTCTTCCGGCAAGTGCCAGGGAAGCTGGTTGCGCAGACCGATGCCGCGCTGCGCATCGAGCGCGACGACGATGGTGAGTTCGCTCATTACACTGCCACCGGCGCCTTGATGTGGGGATGCGACTGGTAGTCGATGATCTCGAAATCCTCGTAGCGGTAGTCGAACAGCGATTCCGGCTTGCGCTTGATGAGCAGCTTTGGCGGGGCGAACGGCGTGCGCGACAGTTGTTCCCGCACCTGGTCCATGTGGTTCGCATACAAATGGCAGTCGCCGCCGGTCCAGATGAATTCGCCCACGTCCAGGCCCGTCTGCTGCGCCACCATGTGCGTGAGCAGCGCATACGACGCGATGTTGAACGGCA
>CBIHOK010000228.1:0-5045 GCA_966211575.1 uncultured Noviherbaspirillum sp. | reverse complement strand
GCGCGTTCGTCGAACACGACGCCGGTGGTGGTGATGCGCTTCGAGGGGGAATCGCGGCAGGCGCTGGACCGCATCCAGCAGGATTTCAAACGTGCCATACAAGGCGTATGGCCGACGGCCGCGTTGCCGTTCTGAAGCGGCCGGGCATTCCTGCATGAAGATCCTGATTGTGCGTGTGTCGTCGCTGGGCGATGTCGTGCACAACATGCCGATGCTGGCTGATATTTGCCGCCACTGTCCGGGCGCGCAGATCGATTGGGTGGTGGAGGAGGCATATGCGAGCCTGGTGCGGCTGAACCGGGATGTCCATACCGTCATCCCGTTCGCGTTGCGGCGCTGGCGCAAGAGCTTGCACCGGCCGGATACCCGTGCCGAGATCCGGGAATTTCGGCGTCGATTGCGTGCGGAAACCTATGACCTCGTGTTCGATACCCAGGGTTTGTTCAAGACCGGCCTGGTGATGCGCCTGGCGCGGCTGGCGCCCGGCGGCCGCCGGATCGGTCTGGCGAACGCGACTGAAGGCTCGGGTTACGAAGCGATTTCGCGAATTTTTCATACGCTGAGCGTGCCGGTGGGATTGCATACGCACGCGGTTGCGCGGGCACGCAAAGTCGCGGCTGCCGCGCTCGGTTATCCGGTCGAAGGACCGGCGGACTTCGGGCTGCGGCCGCCCGACGCGGGCGGAGAAACTTGGCTGCCGGATCGACCCTACGCGGTGTTTTTCCATGGAACCGCGCGCGATGCAAAACGCTGGAACGAGGCGGCCTGGATCGGATTGGGGCAAGACCTGAAGCGGCGCGGATTGCCGATCTTGCTGCCATGGGGAAATGAGCAGGAGCGGCTCGCATCGGAGCGGCTGGCCGCGCAGTTGCCGAATGCCCGGGTATTGCTCCGGCTGACGACGATGGGAGCAGTGGTGTTGGCGCAGCGCGCAGCGCTGGTGGTCGGCGTCGATACCGGCCTCACCCATATTGCCGCCGCTTATGGCCGGCCCACGATCGAGCTCTATTGCGATTCGCCGCGTTGGAAAACCGAGGGCAACTGGTCTTCGCAAATCATCAACCTGGGGGACACCGGCGCGCCTCCGACGCTCGAGCAGGCCCGGCAGGCACTGTTCGAACTGCTGGGCAAGCATGCACCGGGGCGAGCCGGCACGGCATAATAGCGGGATGGAACAGCAAATTATCGAGCTCGACAGCACCGAGTGGCGGGTTGCGGCGCCCGACCCGGCCTGGATTGCGGCGCTGGAAGCCGGCAAGGTACTGTATTTTCCGCGGCTGGCGTTCCGGCTCGACGAGAGGGAGAAGCGCTTCCTGATGCCGGCTATCCGTGATCCGAAGAGCCGCAACATCAGTCTCGATGCAAACGGCGGGCTCAAGGGTGCGGTCGGCGACGACCAAGTCCGAACCGAATTGGCGGCAATGATCGAACGCTTCCGTACGCAGGCGCAAGCGCTGCTGCATTCGCTGCTGCCTCGCTATACGGATTCATTGCGTATTGCCCCCACCAGCTACCGCCCGATGCAGGTCGAAACGCGCACGCAGTCATGGCGTGCCGACGACCGCCGGCTGCATGTCGATGCTTTCCCGTCGCGCCCCAACTACGGCGAACGTATCCTGCGCGTCTTTACCAATGTCAATCCTGACGGAGTGCCGCGCGTGTGGCGCGTCGGCGAGCCGTTCGAGGAGGTGGCGCGCCGCTTCCTGCCGCGCACCAAGCCCTATTCACGCTGGCAGGCCAGGGCGCTGTCGATGCTGAAGGTGACCAAGTCGTTTCGCAGCGAGTACGATCACCTGATGCTGCAACTGCACGACGGAATGAAGTCGGACCTCGATTACCAGAAGAACGCGCCGCAGATCACGATGCCGTTCCCGTCCGGTTCGACCTGGGTCTGCTTCTCTGACCAGACTTCGCATGCGGTGATGTCGGGCCAGTACATGATGGAGCAGACCGCGCATCTGCCGGTCGCCGGCCAGTACGATCCACAAGCCAGTCCGCTCGCGATCCTGCGTCGCCTGACCGGCCGGCCGCTGATCGCGTGAACAACCGGCTTTCCATTCATCGGTCGTTTTCCGGCCTTTCCGGTCGTCCCGCATGATTCGGCTGCTTTATTCGCTTGCCTGGTGGCTGGCCTTGCCGCTGGTGCTGCTGCGACTGTGGTGGCGGGGGAACAAGGAGCCCGGCTACCGGCAGCATCTCGCCGAGCGCCTGGGCATCTATGCGTCCCTGGAGGCCGTCACCGCCGGGCAACCCTTGCTCTGGATTCACGCGGTATCGGTCGGTGAGACGCGCGCCGCCGAACCGCTGGTCGAGGCATTGCTCGATGCCTACCCTGGCTGCAGGATTCTGCTCACGCACATGACGCCAACCGGCCGTGCGACCGGCCGCGCCCTGTTCGCCCGCCATCGCGAACGGGTGATGCAGAGTTATTCCCCCTACGATACCGGTTGGCTGGTGCGGCGCTTCCTGCATCATTACTCGCCGCGCATCTGCATTCTGATGGAAACCGAAGTGTGGCCAAACCTGATAGCCGAGTGCGAGCGCGCCCGGGTGCCGGTGGCTCTGCTCAATGCGCGGCTTTCCGCGCGTTCGCTGGCGCGCGCCGAGCGCCTCTCTGCGCTGATGAAACCGGCGGCCCGGCGGATATCTTGCGTTGCGGCGCAAACCGAGGCCGATGCCGAGCGTTTGCGCGCATTCGGTGCTACTAACGTCGTCATTACCGGCAGCGTGAAATTCGACGTGGCGCCTCCGCAGGAAATGCTGGACCAGGGACGCAGGCTGCGGGCCTGTATCGGCACACGGCCGGTCTGGTTGTGCGCGAGCACGCGCGAAGGCGAGGAGGGGTTGATCCTCGATGCCCTGCCGCGACTACAAGTGCCGGATGCGCTACTGGTGCTGGTGCCGCGCCATCCGCAGCGTTTCGATGCGGTCGCACGCCTGATCGCCGAGCGCGGGCTGGTACAACAGCGGCGTTCGGCGCTGGGTGAGGGGAACGTGGCTGCCGGCACGCAGGTGCTGCTCGGCGATTCGATGGGAGAGATGTTTGCCTATTACGCCGCCTGCGACCTCGCCTTCATCGGTGGCGGCCTGCTTCCGCTCGGCGGCCAGAACCTGATTGAAGCCTGCGCCGTCGGCAAGCCGGTGCTGGTTGGGCCACACACGTTCAACTTCGCCGCGATCAGCGAGGATGCGGTGGCGGCAGGCGCTGCGCTGCGGGTGGCGGATGCGGACGAACTGTGCGAGCAGGTTGGACGCTTGCTCGGGAATGCGGAGCAGCGGCGGCAGATGGGCGCCGAAGCGCTGGCGTTTGCGAAGCAGCATCGCGGGGCGACTGAACGGATGGTGACGTTGCTGCGGCCGTTGATCGATCGGGGGTAGCGCCGATTTACCATTTGCTTGCGACGTTGCTGGTGGCGGCGCGGCGGGCTGGCGCTCTTGGTGACACCCTCTCCCCGGCCCTCTCCCGCCAGCGGGAGAGGGAGTGCGTTGTCGCGGGTTCTTGGCTATAGCTGCGACCGCGGAAACAATTTCAATACTTCGGCGCCTGCTCCACGTCGGTATTTTCATTTATTCCGCCGCCGAGCGCCCGGTACAGGTCGACTGCGTTCGTCAATCGCAGCAGCCGCGCCTGGATCAGGTCCTGCTGCGCGGTGAATAGCGCGCGCTCCGCATCCAGCACGTCGAGCGAGCTGGCCACGCCGCTCTGATAGCGCTGGCGCGATAGCGTCAACCGGGCCTGCTGCGCCTTCACCACTTCCTGTTGTGCGGCGATCTGGTCCTCCAGCGGTGCACGGGCAGCCAGCGCATCGGAGACCTCGCGGAATGCGGTCTGGATCGTTTTCTCATAGTTTGCGACCGCGATGTTCTTGCGCACTTCGGTCAGAGACAGGTTGGCGCGGTTGCGGCCGGCGTCGAAGATCGGCAGCACCAGTTGCGGAACGAACGACCAGGTGCCGGAACCGGCATCGAACAAGCCGGAGAGTTCGTTGCTCGCCGTGCCGATGCCCGCCGTCAGTGAAATGCGCGGGAAGAACGCGGCGCGGGCAGCGCCGATATTCGCGTTGGCCGCGATCAGGCTCTGCTCGGCGGCGCGGATGTCGGGCCGCTGGGCCAGCAGTTCGGACGGCAGGCCGGCCGGGATGTCGGTGACGATCTTTTGCTCGGCCAGCGAATGCGCGGCCGGAAGGCCGGTCAAGGATTTGCCCACCAGCAGCGTCAGCGCATTCAGTGCCTGCGCACGCTGCCGCGTCAGAGTCGCCAGCGATACCCGGGCCGTCTGCACCAGCACTTCCTCCTGGCGCAGGTCGAGCGCGGACGAGGCGCCGACGTCGAAGCGTTGCTTGGCAAGCTTGTAGCCTTGCTCGCGGCCTTCCAGCGTTTGCCTGGCCAGGTCGTACTGCTCGCTGAATGCGCGCTCGGCCAGATAGGCTTTCGCGACTTCCGCAATCAGCGAGATCCGGGCCGCGAGATGGGCTTCGCCGGTAGACAGGTATTGTGCCAGCGCCGCCTCCTTCAGGCTGCGTACGCGGCCGAAGAAATCGAGTTCGAACGCCGTCATGCCCAGGCCCACCTGGAACGCGTTGCCGACTACCGGCACGCCGTTGACGAAGGCGCGCGAACGGCTCGCGCTTGCACTGCCGTTGATGGTCGGCAGCTGGTCGGCCGACTGGATGTTGTACTGCGCGCGCGCCTCCTCGATGCGCAGCGCCGCCACCCGCAGGTCACGGTTGTTGTCGAGCGCGCTGGCGATCAGTTCGCGCAGGCGCGGGTCGGGGAAGAAGTTGCGCCAGCCGATTGCCGCGCTGTTCCCCTGTGGATTGGCGGTATCGGTGGGGTAGCTGGCCGCAACCGGCAGCGGCGGCCGCTGGTAGGTGGGGGCCAGCGAGCAGCCGCCCAGCACGCCCGCCGCAAGCAGCGCGAATGTCAGTTGCTTAAGGCTACGCTGAACAAGTCCTCGTGCGCCGCGCATCCTGATTTCGGGCGGTTCGCTGCGTTGCACCCCTTGCAGGGCGCGCCCGGGCTTGCAAGCCCGGGCCGCTACGCAG
>CBIHOK010000227.1:0-5134 GCA_966211575.1 uncultured Noviherbaspirillum sp. | reverse complement strand
CACGCGGCCCGATTCGAGCACCGGCTGCACCAGGTTGTCGATCAGCGAATTGATCGCATCGAGTTCGCTTCCCCAGGCGCCGTCATGGCGGTCGAACACCATGCGCCGCCCCAGCCTGCCCTCGGTGCCAACCGCTACCGATACCTGCTCGATCGCACCCGCAAGTTTCTGGTTGGTGGCGACGATGTCGTTGAATGCGTCGGCGATCTTGCCGTCGACGCCTTCCCAGTCGCGCGGCAGGCGCACGCTGAAGTCGCCGTTGCGCACGGCCTCAAGCGCGTCGAGCAGCGCTCCCTTGTCAAGCGTTGCCAATTCCCGCGTCAACTTGCATCCTTGATGTGAAAGTCGCGTAGCGACACATTTAGTGTGAGAGATCGAAACGGCCGCGCTGGATCAGCTCCACCGCCTTCTCTGTCGGTACCGGCGCACTGAAATAATTGCCCTGCATTTCATCGCAACCATGGTCGATTAGAAATGCCATCTGTTCAAAAGTTTCCACGCCTTCAGCGATCACCGTCAGGTTGAGGCTATGCGCGAGATTGATGATGGCCAATACGATCGCGGCATCTTCCGGATCGGTGGCGATGTCGCGCACGAAGGCGGCGTCGATCTTGAGTTTGTCCAGCGGAAAGCGTTTCAGGTAGGCGAGCGATGAATAGCCGGTGCCGAAATCGTCGATCGAGATCGGCACCCCGAGATCACGGATCTGGTGCAGCGCCTGAATCGCCGTGCCGGGGTCGGTCATTACCGCCGACTCGGTCAGTTCGGTTTCCAGCATCGAAGGCGGGATACCGGTTTCCTGCAATACCGTCTGGATGTATTCGGCGACGCTGGCCTGGCGGAACTGCTGGGCCGACACGTTGACCGCGATCGGGCATTTGCCCGCGCCGGCATCGTACCACTGGCGCGCCTGCAGCGCCGCTTCGCGCAGCGCCCATTTTCCGATCGGGTCGATGCGCCCGGTCTCTTCGGCGATCGGAATGAACTGGCCGGGCGAGATCCACTTGCCATTAGACTGGGGCCAGCGGATCAACGCCTCGAAGCCGCAGATGCTGCCGTCGCTGGCATTCACCTTGGGCTGGTAATGCAGGATGAATTCGCCGTCCTGGATGGCGCGCTGCAGCGCGGTGCCGATCGCCAGCCGCTGGCTGGCGGCCTCGTTCATTTTCGAGGTGAAGAACGAGTAGCGGCCGTGCCCCTGCTGCTTGGCGTGGTACATCGCGGTATCCGCATTGCGCAGCAGTTCGTCGATGTTCTGGCCGTCGCCCGGGAATATCGCGATCCCGACGCTGGGCGATACCCGCAGTTCGCTGCCGCCGACGTGGCAAGGTTGCGACACCGCGCCGACGATCTTTTCCGCCACGGTACCGGCATCCTGCACGTCCTGCATCCCGGCCAGCAGCACCACGAATTCGTCGCCGCCCAGGCGGGCCACCGTGTCGCCCTCGCGCACGCAGCGGCCGAGACGCTCCGCCACTTCCTGCAGCACGCGGTCACCGGCGACGTGGCCGAGCGTGTCGTTGATGTCCTTGAAATGGTCGAGGTCGATAAACAGCACCGCCACCGGCGCATTGCGGCGCGCCAGGTGAGCGGTAGCCTGCTTCATCCGGTCCTCCAGCAGCAGGCGGTTCGGCAGGCCGGTCAGCGCGTCATGGAAAGACTGATGCAGCACGTAAGCTTCCAGCTCCTTGCGATCGGTGATGTCGCGCGACACCATCACCACTTGCACCACCTGTCCCGTGCTGTTGCGCACCAGGCTCGCATGCGATTCGAAATGCCGGTCGCCCCGGCCGGGCACCGGCACCCGGTACTGCAAGCGCGCCTGCGACTCGCCCTCGACCAGCTGGGAAAATCCGGTGCGCAGTTGCTCGCGGTCCTCCTCCAGCGCAATCTCGAAGTAGGACGAGCCGGGCCGTATCTGCGCACCGAATTCGGCCTGATAGGAAGGACTCGCATACACCCATTGACCGGCCGCATCGAGCAGCGCCACGTAGTCGCCCGCATGCTGGATGATCAAGCGTTCGGTCTCGCTGCGATGGGCGACGTCTTCCGCCAGGTGGCGCGCGTTGATCTCGGAACGCAGCGCTTCGTTGAGCCGCGTCACGTGCGCCAGCTCCTGGTGCAGCGCCTGGTTCAGGTGTTCCAGTTCCACATCGCGCGGATCGCGCGGGGTGTTGTTGCGGGCAAGGTCGATGAATACCTGCGCCTTGGATTTCAGCACTTCGGGCGAGACCGGCATGAACAGGTAGTCGACCGCGCCCAGCTCGTAGCCGAGCGAGCGATCGAGGTCGGTGGCACGGTGCGAAGTCAGGAAGATGATCGGCGTGGATTTGGAGCGGGGCCGCTGGCGGATCAGCCGCGCGGTCTCGAAGCCGTCGAGCCCGCTCATCTTCACGTCGAGGATGATCAGCGCGAAATCGGCTCTGAGCAGGCGAAGCAGCGCATCCTCGCCGGAGGAGGCGGTTTCTATCGATGCCTCCAGGTCGTTCAGTACGGTATGCAGGGCAAACAGCGCACCGGGGTCGTCGTTTACAAGCAATATCTTGATGTCGTCAGCTTGGGTCATGAACCATTCTTTGTTCTCTACTCAATCCGGCCTCGCAGTGCCGCGAGTGGCAGGCCGTGAGTCGGCCGGGATCACCGCGCAGCGGGGCAGGTATGGAATCAGGAGGCGGCAGCGGAAAAAATTCCGGAAGCGCATTGCCATGGCGCATGTTATTTGCCGGCAATGCGCTTATCGTGATCCGCTTCATGCCATGCAAAAACATGTCCGGCGCGCAAAAGCGCGCCGCCTTGGTTTCTTAAGATCAGCAGAGTTGCCCAAGGTTCAGTACGCAACGACAAAAATTTGCGCGAACGGGTTGCCGCGGCGCATGTTGCCGACGGAAATGCCGTACTGAAATCGCGCGTCGTTCAGCGCGGCAGGCTTTCGCTGCGCCGGTTGGTGCGGCGGTCCGCCGAGTGTGACGACACCCGGAATTCAAGATTGGTGACGCCGATCGCGCCCGGCGGCCCGGCGACGAAACCGAAGCCGGATTTCACCGGGAACACGCAGTTGTCGCGCAGCAGCAGATCGGTGTGGCAGTTCGGCATTGGACTGTAGAGATGGTCCTTCAGTTCATTCCAGATCGGCTCGGTGACCCAGCCATACAGGTAGAGCTGGTTCGGGAACAGGGAATTGTCGGAGTCGAGATACGCCTTCTGGTTCTTCTGCAGCGGCGGCTGCTCGGGCGCCGTATTCGAAATCGACAAGTCGACCGAGCCCTCGCCGATCGGATAGGTTTCCTCGTTCTGCAACGCGGAAAATGCAAGCCGCAGATGCCAGCGGCAGGTCAGCGCCACCTGTTTTTCGGAACCGACTTTTTCGGTGGCCATCGACAGTCCGTCGGTGATGGTCAATTGCGTGCACATCACCTGCCCGATCAGGGTCGGTTCCATTTTCCGGAACTCTTCGAGGTTTTCGTGCAGGTTCCAGAAGAACCATTTCGCACGCTCGCCTTCGGTCATTTCCGGCAGATCGTAAATCGGCCGGGTGCCGTTGGATTCGAGCGCGCGCATCACGTCCTTGCGCTGCTTCTCTTGCATTTCATCGGATTCGGAACCAAACCGCGGGGTGTATTCGCTACGCATAAACCTCTCCATAAATCGGACCGGGGGCGACCATACACGCCAGTTTAGGATTCGATCCGTGAAACGCCAAAACGGTGTGCAGGCACGCTGATAGATAGGTATCCGGCACGATTAGTTCGGCGGTCTTGCAAGACAACATGAATTCGTCCCTCCGGGGACACCGAAAGTCGAGGAAACGACGCCGGCCCGCGCAATTCGCCGCGGCGGCCCCGGGGATTTCTGCCTGGCCGGAGCGGTCATCCCCGGCCCCTCGCCAGCGAAGAGCAACGAGAAGAGAACCGGCGCCGCGCCGGGCCCGGCAGGCATCGATGAGCCGGCCCGGCCGAATCCGCTCTATACTGGCTGCTTTCCTTCAACAGCTTACTGGAGTGCGCGATGGCCAGCTTGATCTATATTGCAGACCCGATGTGCTCGTGGTGCTACGGTTTCGGCCCCGAACTGCGCGCACTGCTCGACGGCCTGCCCGGCCTGCCGCTGCATGTCGTGACGGGCGGCCTGCGCGCCTATAACCGCAAGCCGCTGGACCCCGAATTGAAGGCGACCCTGCAAACCCACTGGCGGCATGTCGCCGAGCGCAGCGGCCTGCCGTTCGTCGACGGTGCGCTGGACCATCCGGGTTTCGTGTACGACACCGAACCGGCGTGCCGGGCAGTGGTCACCGCGCGCACGCTGGCGCCACAGGCCGCGCTGCCGGTGCTGCACGCAATCCAGCAGGCGTTTTATGCGCAGGGCCTCGATGTCACGCGGCCCGACGTGCTGGCCGGCGTCGCCGCCGAAGCGATGAGCGCGGCCGGTATCCCGACCGAAGCCGGCGCGTTCCGCGAGCAGCTGGAATCGGCGGCGGCGGTCAGCGCGACCGCCGACGACTTCGCGCAGACCAAGCGCTGGGGCGTATCCGGCTTTCCGACGCTGGTGCTCGAGCGCGACGGCCAGCTGGACCTGGTCACTGCGGGCTTCCTGCCAATGCCGCAACTGGTGGCACGCCTGGAAGCCTTGATCGATACGGCGACTGCAGGCAGCCCCGAGTAAGTTCCCAACCTCGCTGAACGCGACACCTACCGGCCGGCCCGCCGGCACCAATGAAAAAAGCCCGGCGGCGCATCGCGCTGCCGGGCCCGAGCAGGTACGGCCGCAGCCGTATCCGCGTGAATGATTACTTGGCTGCGTCTTCCTTGGCCTTCTTCGCATGCTTGGCTTTCTTCGCATGCTTGACCTTTTTCACGTGGTGGTGCTTCTTGGCCGGCTTGGCAGCTGCAGCAGCCGGTTCGGCCGGAGCGGCGGGAGTTTCTGCGAAAGCGGCGCCGGCGGCAAAGGCGGTGGCGATAAGGGCAGCGATCAGTTTTTTCATGGCGGTATCCTTTGAAAATTAACCGTAGACAAGCTCTACGTGATCTATAACGCCGCCCCGCCGGTTTTGTTGACGCGGGAAACGATTTTTTTCGGTTTTTTTTTGATGCTGAAATGACAAGGGCGCGGGGCCCCCGGTTGACCCGGGGGGGGGGCC
>CBIHOK010000226.1:0-5152 GCA_966211575.1 uncultured Noviherbaspirillum sp. | reverse complement strand
ACCTGTCGGCGAGGACGCGGGTGTTCGTGGATTTCCTGGTGAAGCGCTTCGAATCCCACCGCGGTGATCATAGCTGGTAGGAGAAGCCGCTCAACGTTTCAAACGTATGCGCAGTCCTTGTAAACTCTTGCTATTTAAATCAACATTACTTTGAAGCAAATTTTGACTTTTCCGGCAAAGTAATCATTCCATCAGCCAGCAAGGTTATGATTCCAGCCACACCGTCGAAAATTCCGGCAATGTCATCCTCGTCCGGGGAAGCAGCTCACTCCGGTCCAGGTTTCCGATTTGGCATCCCTCTGATACGCCGCTCCCCGCACTCAATGCCGAGAGCGCTCCGCCTCTGCGAGGCTTACAGGGCGATCGTAACCGCTGCCATAAAAAGCAAGGCCGCTGCAAAACCGATCGGAACCGCCCGGAACAGCAACTGCGGGAACAAATCAACGCGCCCCTGGTCGCTCGCGCACGCTCCGAGCATCAGGCTGCCGCCGGACGAAAACGGTGAAATTGCCGAGGCCTGTGCACCGACGACGATGCAAATGTAGAGAAGCATGGGGTCGATTCCGGCCGAGGTCACCAGCGAAGGCACGATCGGGAACAGCGCCGGGGTCACCACGCCCAGCGTACTGGAAAACAGGGACATGACGGCGGCGACGATGCCCATGGCTGCCGGCACCAGGAAAACCGGGATGCTGCTGCCGATCCAGGACGCAAGCAGATTGATGGTTCCGGCCTTGATTGCAACCGAGATCAGCATGCCGACGCCGCAAATCATGATCAGCGTACTCCACGGTACCATCGCCACCACCTTTTTCTCATCCCCCAGTTTCAGCAGCAGTGCGATCACCGAAAAGATGCTGGCCACCAGCCCGATATCCATCTTCGAATTGACGAAGGCAATCAGCTGATTGGCGGGGAAAGCGAGATGCAGGAGCGGAGCCGCCAGCACCACCGCCATCATCGCGACGATGAGGACCAGGTTGAGCTTCTGCTTGCTGTCAAACGGTTGCGGGCGCTCGGCGCTGGAAATGTTTTCGCTCATGGCCTTCCGATGCCCGGTCAAGAAGACCAAGGCGGAAAGCACCAGCAGCGGGATCAGCATCGTGCTCAGAAAAATGCCTCCCGAATAGGTAAAGGCTGCATCCGGTGAAACGCCGATGTTCTGCATCAGCCCGCGAAAGATGATTCCGCTCTGGCTCGTCATGAAATTGGCCCCGCTCAGTGCGCCGTAGTTGACCGCCATCGCGCCTACCATCCGGCCCATGCCGGTCTTTTCGCACAGCAGCAGCGTGATCGGCGCCATGAATGCCAGCACGGTATAGAAACCGGCTCCCATGCCCGCGATCAGGGTGGCGGCCAGGAACACGGCAAAAGGAAGCATGTACGGCGCCTTCCGGCACGCATACATCAAGTGGCCGGCGAGTTTTTCGAGAGTGCCGTTGGCGACCGCGAAGTTATAGAACACCGATACGGCAAAAATCACAAAGAAGATGCTGATGGGCCACATGTGCACCACCTCCTTTGCTTTCAACCCCAGCATGAAGCAGCCGATGATGTAGGCAAACGCAATTGCAAAAAATCCGGTATTGATCTTTGTCCTGTAGCCGAGCGCAATCGAAATCGCGATCGCCAGGACCACCATCAAGCTCATCATGTCTGCTCTCCTCGCAGTTAGTTATATAAATTCGTTCAAACAGTCGCGCGTGCCGGAATCCGGGATCCGGAATCGGAACAGCATTGCGGGGTTGTCGATCAGTACCGCACGACGCATGGCAAGGTCGGGCAGCAGGCAATCGAGCACGCTGCGCTCCCTGCTGTAATCGGTGCGCGACTCGAACTGGGTATTCGGCCAGTCGCTGCCCCACAACAGACGTTCCACCCCGATTGCCTCACGCAGCATTCCGGCCATGGCGGAGGCGTCTGCCAGACTCGACTTGTTGCGATAGGTGGCGGAAAGCTTTACCCATACACGACCGCTTTCCGCTACGGACAGCAGGTCGTGAAAGCCCGGGTCATTCGATCCGAGCAGTGGATCCGGGCGACCGAAATGGTCGACCACGACACGCAATCCGGCATCCAGGATCGGTGTCAGGATGGCTTTCAGGTCGCGCGCCTGCCGGTGGATTTCGACGAAAAGACCTCGCCGGTGCAACTTGCGCAGCAACCCGCTCCACGGCTCGCTCGCATAGTCGGGCACAGGGAGGCCGATCAGGTTGAAACGGATGCCGACCACACCCTCGGCCGCCAGGCGGTCGAGTTCCGCATCGCCGATGTCGAGGTTCACTACCGCGACACCGCGCAACTGCCCGGGATGACGGCGAAGCGCGTCGAGCATGTGACTGTTGTCGGCGCCCAGAAAGCTGGGCTGCACCAGCACGCCGTGAGACAGGCCGGCGGCGGCAAGATGCCCCAGGTAGGCGTCGAGCGGCGCATCGTAATCCGGCGTATAGCGACGCTCTCCCGCGAGCGCCAGACCGCGTCGGAAGATATGGGCATGGGTGTCGACGCCGGTAATCGGCAGCGGTGAACCGTGGGTCATGGATGAACTTTCGTCCGGCTTCCCGGCGTCACGGCCAACAAAGCGCAAGTTTCCTGCTTTTTACAATAATGCATTTCTCTAAACATCTATATGTTTGTATGTTATGCGGTATATTAGGTGGCATCCGCCTCGGTGTCAATACGGGTAGACGGGCAAGCGCCTTGACGCTACAGTTGTCGACATCCACTCCTCCAAACCGATATATGAATGTTGTGAAACTGGCGCACGACGAACGCCTGCCCCTTTACCAGCGCCTGCATGACGAAATGCTGGAGAAAATCACGCGCGGCGAATGGCGGCCCGATCGTGCCATCCCGACCGAAATCGAATTGACAAAAACATATGGGGTCGCCATCGGAACCGTCAGAAAGGCGGTGGAAACGCTGGTTGCCGAGGGTTTGCTTGAGCGCAGCCAGGGACGTGGCACCTTCGTGCGCCGCCCCAGTTTTGATGCGTCGCTATTCCGTTTCTTCCGCCACCGCACGAGCAGCGGCGAGCGCGCAGTGCCGGAAGGGCGGGTTCTCGAGCGTAGCGTGGCGACTCCCCCGAAGCAGGTAGCGGCCGCCCTGAACATCGATGCCCGCGCCAAGGCAATCCGTTTGCAAAGGTTGCGGCTGATTGACGACAAGGTAGTGCTCGTCGAGGAAATCTGGCTGCCGAAGGCGCCGTTTGCCGCGCTGCTCGATCTCGAACTTTCGGCATTCGGCAACCTGCTCTACCCTTTCTACGAGGAGCATTGCGGCCAGGCGATCGCTTCCGCGCAGGAAACCCTGACGGTGGAAGCGGCCGATGCGAAAGTCGGCCGCCAACTCGGCATCGCGGAAGGCAAACCGGTGGTCGTCATCGAGCGGCTTGCGTTCGGCTACGACCGCAAACCCGTCGAATGGCGGCGCTCGGTTGGTTCCGCCGACACCTTCCGCTATCAGGTGGACATAAGCTGAAGAAGCGCTGCAATTCAATGCAATAGCGCCCCCGGGGGCGATGCCGGTGCCCCTCAATCGATCGGCCACAGGCGGCCGTCGGCGGTGATCAGCGCAGTGCGGATGCGCAGTTCGGGGAACAGCGCCTGCGCGGCGCGCCGGTAGCGCGCCAGCTGCGCCTCGTAGGCGGCGCGCTCGCCGTCGAGCAGATCGCGCTTGTAATCGAGTATCCACATCTCGTCGTCGAAGTGCACCGCACGGTCGAAGCGCAGCCACTCGCCGCCATGCGATATTTCCAGCTCGTTGCGGGCAAAACGGAAGCAGGCGGGATTGTAAAAGCGTTCGAGTTCCGGTTGTGCCAGGATCGATGCGGCCTGCCGGCATATGCGCTGCGCGATCGCGCCCGGACAGCGCAACCAGCGCGCCACCAAGGGCGGCTCGGGGATGGCGACTGGCCATGCCGGCACTTGCGTCACGCGTTCCAGCAATGCGTGCAACGCGATGCCTTCGTCGATCGCCTCGCTGTGCAAGGGCGGCGCCAACGGCGCGGCCGGCGGCAATGCGGGGGGATCGAAAATGGCGATGCTGAAAGCATGATCGGCCGCATCGAGCGCCGTATCGCCACCCACATCGCCTTCCATCCCGGTTTCCGGTACCGCTTGCAGCCGCTGATACCAGCTGCCCTCGCATACGCCATCGTTGCGCGCGGCACGCGGGTCTTCGACGCCGCTGACGATCAGCAATTCGCGCGCGCGGGTAGCCGCCACGTACAGCAAGTTCCAGTCTTCCTGGCGGCGGTAGCCTTCTTCCGCCTCGAACAGATGGTCGCGTGCAGCGCCGCGCTCGGCCTTGCGGCCGAAACAGGAAAAATGAGTGGGCGCGTCGGCGTCCTGCGGCCAGTCGCACAGGATGCCGCTGTCGTCACGCGCCGGTTCGCTGTGGTTGGCATCCACCAGCACCACGATCTTCGCTTCCAGACCCTTCGCGCTGTGTATGGTCAGGATGCGTACCGCGTCCACTGCGGCATCCACGGTCGCCTCGTCCGGCGCGTCGCGCTCCGCTCCTTTCTTCAGCTGGCGCAGCGCATCGATGAACTTGGGCAGGCTGGGATAGCGTCCGGCGTCGAGATTGAGCGCCAGTTCGGTGAATGCCTCGATGTTTCCGAGCGCCTGCGCGCGCGCGGCGGCGGGAGTGGCCTGCGCATAGCGCGCCAGCAGCTGACCCTGGTGCAGCATCAGGTCCAGCAGGTCGTGCACCGGCAGCCGGGGCGCCTTCGTCAGCCATTGCGCAAGCAGGCCGGCGGCGCGCCGCAGCGCGGCCGACGAACAGTCGACCGCGGCCGCCTGCAGCCGCAGCCACCAGTTCGCCTCGCCGCGTTGCGCCAACAGGATCAGGTCATCGTCGGAGGCGCCGATGATCGGCGACTTCAGCACGTGGGCCAGGCAACGGTTGTCCCCCGGCGTAATCAGGAACGTCAGCAGCGCGATCAGGTCGGCCACTTCCAGCGATTCCAGCAGGCCGCCGCGCTTGTCGGATAAAAACGGGATGCCGGCTTCGCGCAGCGCGCTTTCATACGCACTCAGGTAGCTGCGCTTCTTCACCAGCAGCATCACGTCCGACCACCTGGCGTCGTACTCGCCGCGCGCGCGGCGCCGCGCGCGCGCCCCCGCTCGTCCCACGGCCCGCCGGCGCG
>CBIHOK010000225.1:0-5226 GCA_966211575.1 uncultured Noviherbaspirillum sp. | reverse complement strand
TCAGAACGCTCAATCCCTCTCCCCGCCCTCTCCCGGAGGGAGAGGGTGAGAACAGACATTCTTCGCTATCGCGAATAATGTAAAGATCAACAACCTGGATCGCAGAAAACAAATCCTACCTTTTTCCACCCGACTGCGTTACCCGCCGGCGTCCGCTGCATGTTCCGGGCGCGGCAGGGGTTGCCGTGCGCAAAAAATGGGCCTCGGTTCCGGGTTCAGGGAATACTAGCCACCCCATTTCTTGTCCGATAAAATCGGCAAGTAAGAAATGACAACAGGGGAACAAGGGTAGGTGCCGCTCGTCCCCGCCATCCAAAAGAGAGAGAACAGCCATGCCGTCCTTTGATGTCGTATCAGAAGCCAACCTGGTGGAAGTCAAGAATGCCGTCGACCAGTCGAACAAGGAAATCTCCACCCGCTTCGATTTCAAGGGCAGCGATGCCCGGGTCGAACAGAAGGAACGCGAGCTCACCGCTTATGCGGACAGCGAATTCCAGTTGAACCAGGTACGCGACGTGCTCACCGGGAAAATGGTGAAGCGCAACGTGGACGTGCGCTTCCTCGATCTCGGCAAGATCGAGAAGATCGGGGGCGACAAGGTCAAGCAGGTCATCAAGATCCGCAACGGCATCGAATCGGATGCCGCGAAGAAGATCGTGCGCCTCATCAAGGACAGCAAGATGAAGGTGCAGGCCAGCATCCAGGGAGATGCGGTACGCGTGAGCGGAGCCAAGCGCGACGATCTGCAATCGGCGATCGCGCTGCTGCGCAAGGAAGTGACCGACCTGCCGCTGGAATTCAACAATTTCCGGGATTGAGCCGACGACGCAACGAAAGCACTGCAGGCGTTGCCGGCAAGGGGAGTGGTAATGCAACGGATGATTGCAACGATCGCGGCCGTACTTCTGGCCATGCCCGCATGGGCCACCGACGTCAGCGTGGTAGGCCTGTTCCCGAACAAGGCGGTGCTGGTAGTGGACGATGCGCCGCCGAAGACCTACTCGGTCGGCAGCACGATCGCCGACGGCATCCGGCTGGTGGCGTCGGACCGTAATGGTGCGACGATAGAAAGCAACGGCCGGCGCCGGACCATCGCGATCGGAGAATACATCAGCCGCCGCCCGCGCGATTCGCGCGCCAGCGCAACGCTGCAGGCCGATTCGCTGGGCCATTACATGGCGCAGGGTCAGATCAACGGCGGCGCGGTGCAGATGCTGCTCGACACCGGCGCCAGCCTGGTTGCGATTCCCGCTTCGGAAGCGGACCGGCTGGGGATCGATTACTCGAAGGGAAGCATCAGTCGGCTGCGCACTGCCAACGGCGTTGTGGTCGCGCATCGGGTCGTGCTCGACAGCGTGAAGGTCGGCGATATCGAGATCCACCAGGTGGAGGCGGTGGTCCAGGACAGCGGGCTGCCGTTCATCCTGCTCGGCATGTCCTTCCTGAACCGCACCGCGATGCAGCGCGAAGGCCAGCAAATGGTGCTGACCAGGCGCTACTGAGTCAGCGCTTGGTCACTGCTTAGTCAGCGATTGATTCAGTCGGCGTCGCCCTGCAGGCGGCGCTGCCGGACCGCTTCCGCCAGTCCTTCCAACACCCGCACGCTGGTTTCCCAATCGATGCAGCCGTCGGTGACCGACTGACCGTAGGTCAGTTCCTTGCCCTGCACCAGATCCTGCCTGCCGCCCACCAGGTGCGATTCGACCATCACGCCGACGATCCGGCTATCGCCGGCCGCGACCTGGGCACCGATGTCGGCGCATACCGGCACCTGGTTTTCCGGTTTCTTCGAACTGTTCGCATGCGAGGCGTCGATCATCAGGCGCGATGCCAGGCCGTTGGCGGCGATATCCTTGCAGGCGGCCTCGACGCTGGCGGCGTCATAGTTGGGCGCCTTGCCGCCGCGCAGGATGATATGGCAATCCTCGTTGCCGCTGGTGGATACGATGGCGGAATGGCCGCCCTTGGTCACCGACAGGAAGTGGTGCGGCTGCGACGCTGCCTTGATCGCATCGACCGCGATCTTCACATTGCCGTCGGTACCGTTCTTGAAGCCGACCGGGCAGGACAGGCCGGACGCCAGCTCGCGGTGCACCTGCGATTCGGTGGTGCGGGCACCGATCGCGCCCCAGCTGATCAGGTCGGCCACGTATTGCGGGCTGATCATGTCGAGGAACTCGGTGCCGGCCGGCAGGCCCAGCTCATTGATGTTGAGCAGCAATTCGCGCGCCATCCGCAAGCCTTCGTTGATGCGGAAGCTGTTGTCCATGTACGGATCGTTGATCAGTCCCTTCCAGCCGACCGTGGTGCGCGGCTTTTCGAAATACACCCGCATCACGATTTCCAGGTCGCCGATGAAGCGTTCGCGCTGCTCGGCCAGCCGGCGCGCGTATTCCATCGCCGCCCTGGTGTCATGGATCGAGCACGGTCCGATCACCACCATCAGCCGGTCGTCCTGGCCGTGCAGGATGCGGTGCAATGCGATGCGGCCGCCGGCGGCGGTGGCGGCAGCCTTTTCCGAGCAGGCGAATTCGCGGATCAGGTGCGACGGCGGCGACAGTTCTTTCATTTCCCGTATGCGTAAATCGTCGGTGCGCGGCATGGTTTTCTCCAGTGGTCAGATTTTGAAACTGTACAAACGAAAAAACCGCCATCTCTGGCGGTTTTTTGTAGATATTCGGTTTGGCTCTTCGATCCGTGCGCTTACCGCTTCTCCACCGCCTTGGGGCTGGAATAGCTAAAGTGGAAGTAAAAGTAAAAGCGCGCAGACGTCATTTTTTCGCGATTTCGAGCAGATTCCGGCTAATGGTGCAATAAATCACCGGATTTGGCAAGCGTTTGCGGCCACCGCGATCAGGCGGTGCCGCCCACCGTCACCCCGTCGATGCGCAGCGTCGGCTGGCCCACCCCTACCGGGACGCTCTGCCCTTCCTTGCCGCACACGCCGACGCCGCTGTCGAGCCGCATGTCGTTGCCGATCATCGTCACGCGGTTCAGCACGTCCGGGCCGTTGCCGATCAGCGTCGCGCCCTTGACCGGGTAGCTGATCCTGCCGTTCTCGATCATGTAGGCTTCGCTCGCCGAAAACACGAACTTGCCGTTGGTGATGTCGACCTGGCCGCCGCCGAAATTGACCGCGTACAGCCCGTTCTTCACCGACGCGATGATTTCCGCCGGATCCTTGTCGCCGGCCAGCATGTAGGTGTTGGTCATGCGCGGCATCGGCAGATGGGCGAAGGATTCGCGCCGCGCGTTGCCGGTCACCGGCATCTTCATCAGGCGCGCGTTCAGCGTGTCCTGGATATACCCCTTCAGGATGCCGTCCTCGATCAGCGTGGTGCACTGGGTCGGATTGCCTTCGTCGTCGATATTGAGCGAGCCGCGGCGATCGGCCAGCGTGCCGTCGTCGACCACGGTGACTCCCTTTGCGGCCACCCGCTCGCCGATGCGGCCAGAGAAGGTGCTCGATCCCTTGCGGTTGAAGTCGCCTTCCAGCCCGTGGCCGATCGCTTCATGCAGCAGCACGCCGGGCCAGCCGGGGCCGAGCACCACCGTCATCGGACCGGCCGGCGCGGCGCGCGCATCGAGATTGACGATCGCCGAATCGACCGCTTCGCTCGCATATTTTTCCAGCAGTGCATCGCTGAAATAGTCGTAGTTGAAGCGGCCGCCGCCGCCGCTGGTGCCGACCTCGCGCCGGCCGTTCTGTTCCGCGATCACCGTGACCGAAACCCGCACCAGCGGACGGATGTCGGCCGCCAGCACGCCGTCGCTGCGCATCACCAGCACCACATCGTATTCGCCGGCCAGACCGGCCATCACCTGCACCACGCGCGGATCCTTGGCGCGCGCGATGCGCTCCACCTTTTCGAGCAGCTTCACCTTGGCGGTCGCATCGAGCGAAGCCAGCGGATCCTGCGGCAGGTATAGCGAGCGGCCGCCGGCCGGCTGCACGCTGGACGCCACCTTGACCTTGCCGGCGCCCTGGCGGCCGATGGTGCGGGTGGCGGCCGCCGCTTCCTGCAGCGCCCGTTCGGAAATTTCGTCCGAATACGAGAACGCGGTCTTGTCGCCCGATACCGCGCGCACGCCGACCCCCTGGTCGATCGAGAAGCTGCCGGTCTTGACGATCCCTTCTTCCAGGCTCCAGCCTTCGTTCTTGGTGAACTGGAAGTAGAGATCGGCGTAATCGACGCGATGCGTGAAAATCGCATCCAGCGCCTTGGTCAGATGGGTTTCGTCGAGGCCAAACGGCGTCAGCAGCACCTCGCGCGCAATGGCCAGGCTTTGGAAATTCGGTTCGAACAGTTTCATGGTGTCGGATGGCGGCGCAGCTGGCGGCCGCAGCAAGATGGATGGGGTACGGGTCGATTGTAGAGCATCTGCGGGGCGGCCGTCCGCTCGCCGGCACCTGCCGCCCGGAAACAGGAACTCACATCCGCCGATGCTTCAGCGCGGGCAGGCTCTCGCGCACCCGGCGCAGGTGCTCCGCTTCGATATCGCCGATCACCACGCCCTCGCCTTCCGGCAGCACGTCCTTCACCTCGCCCCACGGGTCGATCAGCATGCTGTGGCCCCAGGTACGGCGCCCGTTCGGATGCCTGCCGCCCTGTGCCGCGGCCAGCACGTAGCACTGGTTCTCGATCGCGCGTGCGCGCAGCAACACTTCCCAGTGCGCCTGCCCGGTGGTGTAGGTGAACGCGGCCGGCACCACGATCAGCGCGCAGTCGCCCATCGCCCGGTACAGTTCGGGGAAACGCAGGTCATAGCAGACCGACAGGCCGACCCGGCCGAACGGCGCTTCGAAGCTGGCCACCTTGCTGCCGTGCACGATGGTGCGTGCCTCGTCGTACGATTCCTCGCCGCGCGTGAAGCTGAACAAATGGATCTTGTCGTAGCGCAGCACCTGCCTGCCGTCGGGATCGTAGACCATGCTCGTGTTCAGCACCTTGTCCGGCTCCGGCGCCACCATCGGCAAGGTGCCGCCGATCAGCCAGATCCGGTGTTCGCGAGCGAGTTCCGCCATGCAAGCCTGTATCGGCCCCTCGCCCGGCCGTTCCGCGTGCGCGAGCTTGTCGGCATCCTTGTAGCCCATCACTGGCCAGTACTCCGGCAGCAGCACCAGTTGCGCACCCTGCTTTGCCGCGGATGCAACCAGCCGGCGCACGCTCGCGAAATTCTCTTCGGGTACCGGGGTCGATACCGTCTGTATCGCGGCAATCCTCG
>CBIHOK010000224.1:0-5254 GCA_966211575.1 uncultured Noviherbaspirillum sp. | reverse complement strand
GCTTGAGCACGATGAAGTTCGGCGGCTCGTCGCTGCCCTTGGTGACCGACAGGAAACTGCCCATCTTGAGCGCTTCGATCTGCTTGCGGTCCAGCACTTCGACGCCGAAGCCGTAATCCTTCGCCAGCTTCTTCGCGGTATTGGCGAGATAGGTCGGCGTGCACACGTTGCTGGGCAGGTTGCCCAGATCGCGAGTCAGGTCCATGCCGTTGGCCAGCGCCGTTGCCTGGGCGGCGGCGCTCTTGGCGGCAGCGGCCGCGGCGGCGGGCACCGCGAACGCGATCCGCTTGACGCCGCCGGTCGCCGGCTCTTTCTGGCTCTTGGTGGTGTCGTAACGGTAGCTGCCGTCGCGCAACGCGACGATCGCGCTGCGCACCGCCCATGCCGGATCCCTGTCCTTGACCTGGTCGAGCGGCAGCGCCAGCACGGCGTCCGCCGCGCCCAGCGTCGCCAGCACGCGGCCGGCCGCCTGGATCGCGGACTGCCAGGCTTTTTCCGGCAGCGTTCCTTCCGTTCCCAATCCCACCAGCAGCAGACGCTCGGCGGCGGCGCCTTCGATACCGTGCAGCAATAGCGTGGAACCGCTCTTGCCGCTGATGTCGCCGGATTTCAGGATTGCCGTCAGCGTACCCTTGCGGTCCAGCTCACGCGCGGCGGACGTCAGCTTCTTTTCTTCGAATACACCGACCACCAGGCAGCCGGTTTTGATGCTCGGGACGCTCGTTCTTGCGTCGACGGGTTTTATGCTAAAGTCCATGATCGCTCCTTATCCAATCGCAATTATAGAATGATCTTTCAGCGCGCTCTTCGACGCGAACTGGTCAGTACCGCAGGGGCAGTCTTTACCACGCTGTTCACCATTACCATCACCGTGATGCTGATCAAGATTCTCGGCCAGGCGGCCGGGGGCAAGGTGGCTTCCCGCGACGTGGTTGCACTGATTGGTTTCTCCGCGCTCAATTATCTCCCGGTCATCCTGATTCTCACAGGCTTTATTTCGGTACTGGTCGTCGTTACCCGCAGTTACCAGGATTCGGAAATGGTGGTGTGGTTCGCGTCCGGCCTCAGCCTGAAGCGCTGGATCGGCCCGGTGCTGACCTTCGGCTTGCCGATCGTGGTGCTGACCGCCGTGCTGAGTTTCGTGCTGACGCCCTGGGCCAACCGCCAGAGCGCCGAATTCCGGGAGCGTTTCGAGAAGCGCCAGGACATCAACAAGGTGTCGCCGGGCAAATTCCAGGAATCCTCGTCGGCCGATCGCATCTTTTTCGTCGAAGGCGTGGCCGGCGACGCGTCGCGCGTGAAAAATGTCTTTGTCGATACCACCCAGAACGGGCGCGACAGCGTGGTGGTGGCGAAGGAAGGCACCACCGAGATCGACAGCCACGGCGACAAATTCCTGGTGATGAGCAAGGGGCGGCGCTATGACGGCGTCACCGGTCCCGGCGAAATGCGGGTGATGGAATTCGAACACTACGGCGTGCTGGTGTCGCGCCAGTCGCAGGCCCTGGTCGGTGACAAGTCGGCGCGTTCGCTGCCGACGCGGATGCTGCTGGCCCAGCCGAACAATTTCAACAAGGGCGAACTGCTGTGGCGGCTCGCGCTGCCGCTGATGTGCCTGCTGCTGATGCTGCTGGCGATTCCGCTGAGCTTCGTGAATCCGCGCGGCGGCCGTTCCGCCAACCTGATGATCGCGCTATTGCTGTTCGTGGTCTACAGCAACATGGTAAGCGTGCTGCAGGCGGCGGTGGTGCAGCAGCGCTTGTCGTTCTGGTTCGCCTGGTGGCCGCTGCATGCACTGGCTGCGGTGATGATCCTGCTACTGTTTTCCTGGCGCCAGTTCATCAACAGTCCATATCATCCGGCTGCCGCCTGGGGTGCCTTCAAGCGCACGCTGCTGGCGAGAAAGGCGCGGTCGTGAAGGTCTTGCATCGTTATGTGGCAAAGGAAATCGTCGCCGCGGTGCTGTTCGTGCTGCTCGCCTTTCTCGCGCTGTTTGCCTTCTTCGACCTGATGGGCGAATTGCCCGAGGTCGGACGCGGCGGCTACCGGTTGCAGCATGCGTTCCTGTACGTGGCGATGGGTTTGCCGGACGACATCTACCAATTGATGCCGATCGCGGTGCTGATCGGCACGATCTACGCGCTGGCCCAGCTTGCCGCACGTTCCGAATTCACGATCATGCGCGCATCCGGGCTGTCGACCGGGACGGCAGCCTGGATGCTGGCAAAGGTCGGCATCGTGTTCGTGCTGCTGACCTTCCTGTTCGGCGAATTCATTGCGCCGGCGGCCAGCGCAATGGCGGAAAAGCTGAAGCTGCAGGTGCAGGGTTCGACGGTGGGGCACCAGTTCCGCACCGGCTACTGGACCAAGGACCTGATCCGCCGACATGGCTTGACCGGCGAAGTGATCGGTTCGCGCTTCGTCAACGTGCGTTCGGTCAGTCCGGACGGCCAGTTGCAGGGCGTAAAGCTGTACGACCTCGATCTCGATTTTCACCTGACCGCGGTAGTCACCGCCGATCATGCCGATTACCAGGGCGGTAATGTCTGGCGTTTGGAAAACGTGACGGAAAAAGTGTTTCCGACCGCCAGCCCGGACATTTCGACCAGGCTGACGACACGGCACCAGGCCAGCAGGGAACTGGTGTCGGAAATCACGCCATCCATCCTGTCAGTGCTGTTTACCGATCCCGACACGATGTCAGCGGTCGACCTTGCCGCCTATACGCATCACCTGGCCGAGAACCACCAGAATACCGAACGCTATGAAATCGCATTCTGGAAGAAACTGGTGTACCCGTTTGCGGTCATCGTGATGCTGGCGCTGGCGCTGCCTTTCGCCTACCTGAATTTCCGTTCGGGCGGAATCAGCCTGAAGATATTCATCGGCATCATGATCGGCGTCAGCTTTCAGTTGGTCAACAGCCTGTTTTCGCATCTCGGCCTGCTCAATACCTGGCCGGCGCCGGCTACCGCGATATTGCCGAGCGCCGCCTTCCTGCTGGTCGCGATCGGCAGCCTGTTGTGGGTGCAAAGGCATTGACGGCCACTTTTTCAGTCTGGCAGGAGACAGCATGGTAAGCCGCGCTCTCGTTCTTTTTGCCCACGGCGCCCGCGATCCGCGCTGGGCCGAGCCTTTCCGGCGCTTGCAGCAACTGCTGCGGACGCAGCAGCCCGACTTGAGGGTGGAACTGGCTTTCCTGGAATTGATGGAGCCGCGCTTGCCGGAGCTGGTGCAGTTGCTGGAGGATGGCGGGCACACCGAGGTCACGGTGGTGCCGGTGTTTTTCGGCCAGGGCGGCCACCTGCTGCGCGACCTGCCGCTTCTGGCCGAACAGTTGCGCCATGCGCATCCCGAGCTGACGATCAAGATTGCCGGCGCGGTAGGGGAGGATCCGCAGGTGCTGCAGGCGATTGCGCGTTACTGCATCGAAAGCCTGGCAAGGCAATAGAGCTGTTTCGCCGGCGTTTCTTGCTATGCGTGCATTATTCGCGCGGACCCAGCGCCGCGCCTATCATGACCAGCACCGGCCCCGAGCAGCTTTCCAACCCTTGTTCCAGTTCGCCCAGTTGCAGCCGCAGCACCCGTTCATCGGGGCGGCTGCAGTTTTCGACGACGACCACCGGCAAGTCGGCCGGCCGACCCTGCGCCAGCAGCTTTTGCGCGGTGGTGATCGCTTCCTTGCCGCCCATGTACTGGATCAGCGTGTCGCAATCGGGCAGGGTGGTCTGTTCCGGGTGATCCGGCGCGGTGCTGGAGGTGAAGAAGGCGACGCTGCGGGCGATCCCGCGCCGTGTCAACGGCTGCCTGGTGGCAGCGGCAGCGGCCAGCGCGGCCGTAATGCCGGGCACCACTTCGACCTCGATGCCCGCCGCTTCCAGCGCACGCAATTCCTCGTCGGCGCGGCCGAACATCATCGGATCGCCGCCCTTCAGGCGCACCACCAGCCGGTACTTTTGCGCGCATTCGACCAGCTGGCGATTGATCAGCGCCTGCGCGGTGGAACGCTGGCCGGACCGCTTGCCGACCGAAATCTTCTCGGCCTGCGGGCACAGCGCCAGCATGTCTTCGGTGACCAGCGCGTCGTACAGAACCACCTCGGCTTGCGCCAGGATGCGGGCGCCGCGCACCGTGATCAGGTCGGCGGCACCAGGGCCGGCGCCGAGCAGCACCACCTTGCCGAGCGGCTTCTGCGCAGCAGGCCGGAAACTCATGCGGGCCGCGGCTCAGTCAAGACGGATCATGCCGGCGGCAACCGTCTGGTGCGTCACTTCATCGATCAGGATGAAGGAGCCGGTCGAACGGATCGCGTCGTAGGCATCGGCGGCCAGCGGTTGCTGCACGTTGATCGACACGGTCGCGATATCGTTGAGTTTCAGGCCTTCCGCCGGGCGTCGCTGCTGGGTATTGATGTCGAGCAACGTGTCGATGCGCGCAACGCGGGCGGCGACCTGCTTGGTGGTGTGCTTGAGCCAGTACTTGCGGCGCAGGTCGAGCGCTTCTTCCGACAGCCAGCAGATTTCGGCATTCACCGTCTTCAGCAGCGCCGCCGGACGATCGGCCGCGGCCAGCATGTCGCCGCGCGAGATGTCCAGGTGTTCGTCCAGCAGCAGCGTGACCGACTGTCCGGCCGAGGCCGACTGCAGCGAGCCGTCGAGCGTGACGATGTCCTTCACGGTCGCGCTCCGGCCGCTCGGCTGGACCACCAGCTTGTCGCCCTTTTGCACCTTGCCGGCTTCGATGCGGCCCATGTAGCCGCGGAAATCGTTCGCCTCGTGGCCGTTGTGGCGTGCCACCAGCTGCACCGGGAAGCGGAACGGCTCGTCGTGCGCGTCGTCGTACACCGACAGCGATTCCAGCAGTTCGATCAGCGTCGGTCCCTGGTACCACGGCATCCGGTCGCCGGCGCTCACCACATTGTCGCCTGCCAGCGCCGACAGCGGGATCGCGTGCACGTCGGCCAGGCCGAGCTGCTGCGCGAATTCGCGGTAGGCGGCGATGATGCGGTCATACACGCTCTGGTCGTAGTCGACCAAGTCCATCTTGTTGACCGCAACGATCACGTGCTCGATGCGCAGCAGGTGGGCGATGGTGGAATGGCGCTTGGTCTGCGTCAGCAGTTCGACGCTGCCGTCGTCGCCCAGCTTGACCTTCGATACGTCGATCAGGATGATCACCGCATCGGCGGTCGAGGCGCCGGTCACCATGTTGCGGGTGTACTGCTCGTGGCCCGGGGTGTCGGCGATGATGAACT
>CBIHOK010000223.1:0-5275 GCA_966211575.1 uncultured Noviherbaspirillum sp. | reverse complement strand
TCGCGTAGAACGAGCCGTTGACCAGGCCCAGCAGCAACTGGCCCATAAATGCCTGCAGCGGTATGCCGAATATTTCCATGAACGATAACGAAAGCGGGTGAGCGAAAAGATGTTTCTCTCTTGCGAGGCGAAGGCGGGAGGGATCGGCGCCGGTGTTGTTTGGTGCCCGGCTTTGCCATCCCGGATCTTCCTCCGCCGCACCGCGGGGCGCGGCCGGACGGAGGGAGCACGTCTTACCTTACTTCCACAACGCGCACTTTGATTCGGCCTTGGTGGTGAATGCCTGGTTGCCCGGAATCGTCTGTGCCACCTTGTAGTAATCCCAGGGGTACTTGGAGTCGCCCGGCTGCTTGACCTGCATCAGGTACATGTCGTGGATCATGCTGCCGTCGCCACGGATCACGCCGTTCTTGGTGAACATATCGTTGATCCTGGTCTTCTTCAGCTGCGCCATCACCTTGTCGCCGTCGTCGCTGCCGACCGCCTTCACCGCGTTCAGGTACTGGATGGTCGCCGAATAGTCGGCTGCCTGCAGCATCGACGGCATTTTCTTCATCTTGTCGAAATAGCGCTTCGACCAGGCGCGGGTCTCGTCATTCAGGTCCCAATACCAGCCTGCGGTCAGGTACATGTTCTTGGTGAGGTTGAGGCCGAGCGAATGGATGTCGTTGATGAACATCAGCAAGCCGGCCAGCTTCATCGTCTTGGTCACGCCGAACTCGTTGGCAGCCTTGATCGAGTTGATGGTGTCGCCGCCTGCATTCGCCAGGCCGAGGATCTGCGCGCCCGACGATTGCGCCTGCAGCATGAACGACGAGAAATCCGATGCCGACAGCGGGTGGCGCACGTCGCCGATGATCTTGCCGCCGTTGGCCTTCACCACTTCGGCGGTGTCATGCTCGAGCGAGGCACCGAACGCATAATCGGCGGTCAGGAAGAACCAGGTCTTGCCGCCCTGCTTGACGATCGCGCCGCCGGTGCCGCGTGCCAGCGCCACCGTGTCGTATGCATAGTGCACGGTGTACGGCGTGCAATCCTCATTGGTCAGGCGTGCGGTAGCGCCGCCGATCGCCATCAGCGGCTTCTTTTTCTCGGCTGCGACCCTCGCCATTGCCAGGTTGGTGCCGGAGTTGGTGCCGGCGATCAGCATGTCGACGCCTTCCTGATCGAACCATTCGCGCGCTTTCGAGGCGGCGATGTCGGCCTTGTTCTGGTGGTCGGCATAGACGAATTCGATCTTCTTGCCGTTGACCTTGCCGCCGAAGTCGGCGATCGCCATCTTCACCGCTTCGACGCCGCCGGGGCCGTCGATATCGGCATACAGGCCGGACATGTCGGTGATCAGGCCGATCTTGACCGTATCGCCGGAAATCTGCGCCGAAGCGTTACAGGAAAGTCCGAAGGCCAGGGCGGCCGAGACGGCGAGCGCGGCCGGTTTCAGTTTCAGCTTCATTGTGTTCTCCTCTGTTGTTGGTGCTACATCGACGGGTCTTGCGACTTTCTCAGACGCCCAGCAGCTCGGTGAGCACCGGCATCTTCGACTCCAGCTGCGATGAGGCGAAGGTCTCGACGATCCGACCATGCTCCATCACGTAAAACCGGTCCGCGAGCGGTGCCGCGAAACGGAAATTCTGTTCGACCATCACGATCGTGTAGCCCATGGCTTTCAGCGTCGTGATCATGCGCGCGAGCGCCTGCACGATCACCGGCGCCAGGCCTTCCGAAATCTCGTCGAGCAGCAGCAGGCGCGCGCCGGTGCGCAGGATGCGCGCGACCGCCAGCATCTGCTGTTCGCCGCCTGACAATCGCGTGCCCTGGCTGTTGCGGCGCTCCTTCAGGTTCGGAAACAGACTGTAGATTTCTTCGATCGACATGCCCTTGTTTTTTCTCGATACCGTCGGCGGCAGCAGCAGGTTTTCCTCCGCCGACAGCGACGAAAAGATGCCCCGCTCTTCCGGGCAATAACCGATCCCGAGATGGGCAACCTTGTACGTGGCCAGACCGACCGATTCCTTGCCGTCGACCTTGATCGAACCCTTGCGCGTGCCGGTCAGCCCCATGATCGCGCGCAGCGTGGTGGTGCGGCCGGCACCGTTGCGGCCCAGCAGCGTGACCACTTCACCGGGTTGGACCACCAGGTTGACGTCGTGCAGGATGTGCGATTCGCCGTACCAGGCTTGCAGCTGGCGGATTTCGAGAGCGGGCGTCATCATCAATGCGCTCCTTCCAGCGCGCCGGATGCGGTGCCCATGTAGGCTTCCATCACTTGCGCGTTGCCCGATATTTCTTCATACGTGCCTTCGGCCAGCAGCGCGCCGCGCTGCAGTACCGAGATACGGTCGCAGATACCCGATACCACGCTCATGTTGTGCTCGACCATCAGGATGGTTCTCCCGGCAGAGACTTTCCTGATCAGCTCGGTGACGCGGCTGACGTCTTCATGGCCCATGCCTTGCGTGGGTTCGTCGAGCAGCATCAGTTCCGGTTCCATCGCCAGCGTGGTCGCGATCTCGAGCGCGCGCTTGCGTCCGTACGGCAGATCGACGGTCAGCGTATCGGCGAAGCTTTCCAGATCGACTTCAGCCAGCAGCGCCATCGCACGCTCGTCCAGAGCGGAAAGGGTGTGCTCGCTGCGCCAGAAATGGAAGGAATTGCCGAGCGGCCGCTGCAGTCCGATACGCACGTTTTCCAGTACCGTCAGATGCGGAAACACCGCGGAAATCTGGAATGAACGGATGATGCCCTGACGCGCGATGCGGGCCGGTTTGGCCGCGGTGATGTCGCGTCCGTTGAACAGGATCTGGCCCGACGTGGGCTCCAGGAATTTGGTCAACAGGTTGAAACAGGTCGTCTTGCCGGCCCCATTGGGTCCGATCAGCGCATGGATATGCCCGCGCTGCACCTGCAGGTTGACGTTATTGACGGCGGTAAACCCCTTGAATTCCTTCGTCAGGCCGCAGGTCTCCATGATGACGTTGGCAGTCATCGCCTCTCCTCTCGCTTTTTGTTTACTTTTGAAAGCCGCTGTTCGCTGCAGCGGCAGCCATGGCTTGGCGCGTCAGTACGCGGCTTCGTAGATCGCGCGCGCATCCTGTTCGCACAGGTCACGCGGATTGTTCACCAGCAGCCGGGTCTGCAGCATCGCTTCCTGCGCCAGCCGCGGAATATCGGCAGCCGCGATGCCGACCTCGCGCAGGCAGCGCTCGATGCCGGTCGCCTGCGCCACTTGTTCCAGCTGCGCGATCAGCGCCTCGGCCCGCGCTTCCGTGCTGCCGCTGCACTCCGGCAGCATGATTTCCGCCAGTTCCGCGTACAGCGCTGCAGCGGCTGGTGCGTTGAAGCGCAGCACATGCGGCAGCACCAGCGCGTTCGACAAACCGTGCGGCACGTGGAAGATGCCGCCGATCGGGTAAGCGAGCGCATGCACCGCCGCCACCGGCGCATTGGCGAACGCCTGGCCGGCCAGCATTGCGCCGAGCAGCATGCCTTCGCGCGCGCCGCGATCGCTGCCGTCGCGGAATGCCGGCAGCAGGTTGCGCGACAGCAGCCGCAGCGCTTCGCGCGCCAGCATGTCGGACAGCGGGTTCTTTCGGTGCCTGGTGGTGTAGGCCTCGATCGCATGCACCATCGCATCAATGCCGGTGGCGGCGGTGACCCGGGGCGGCAGGCCGATGGTCAGCTCGGCATCGAGAATGGTGAGGTCGGCGTAGAGCTGCGGCGAGACGACGCCGGCCTTGGTGGTGGCGCCGGTGGTGACGATGGAAATCGGCGTCACTTCCGATCCGGTGCCGGCAGTGGTCGGCATCTGCACCAGCGGCAGGCGCGGCCCGTTCACCTTGCCGACACCGTACATGTCGGCCAGCGACTGGTCGGAACCGGCCAGCACCGCGATCAGCTTGGCAACATCCATCGACGAGCCGCCGCCGAGGCCGAGAATCAGTTCGGCGCCGCCGGCCTGCGCCTGGCGCGCCGCCTTCAGCACGATTTCCTCGGGCGGGTCGGCCACCACGTCGTCGATCACCTCGACCTGCCACCCGGCTTCATGCAGACTGAGCAGCGCCGGGGTCAGCATGCCGCTGCGATGCAGGAAGCCGTCGGTCACCAGGCACAGGCGCGCCAGGTTGAAGCGCTCGCGCAGGATGGCACCCAGCCGGCGGGCGCCGCCGTATTCGACGATCACGGAAGGAACAGTGCGGAATTCGAACGGAGTCATGATGTGTTTCCCGGTTTACACCTGCACGCACAGGTATTTCATTTCGAGGTATTCGTCGATGCCGTGGCGCGATCCTTCGCGGCCGAGGCCGGATTGCTTGATGCCCCCGAACGGCGCGACTTCATTGGAGATCAGGCCGGTATTGAGCCCCACCATCCCGTATTCGAGCGCCTCGGCCATGCGCCACGAGCGGCCGATGTCACGCGTGTACAGGTAGGCAGCCAGTCCGAACTCGGTGTCGTTGGCAAGGGCGACGGCCTCGCGCTCGTCGCGGAAGCGGAACACCGGCGCGACCGGGCCGAAGATTTCCTCGCGCGCGAGCCGCATGTCCGGCGTCGCCCCGACCAGCACGGTCGGCCGGTAAAAGGTGCCTCCGAGCGCGTGCGGCGCGCCGCCCGTGAGCAGCCGCGCGCCGCGCTCGCGGGCGTCGGCCACCAGCTCCTCCACCTTGGCGAGCGCCGCGCCGTCGATCAGCGGTCCCTGCACCACGCCCGGTTCGGTGCCCTTGCCGACCTTGAGCGCCGCCACCCGTTCGGCCAGCGCCTCGACGAATGCATCGTGGATGCCGTCCTGCACCAGGAAACGGTTCGCGCAGACGCAGGTCTGCCCGCTGTTGCGGTACTTGGCGGTGACCGCGCCTTCGACCGCAGCTTCCAGGTCGGCATCGTCGAACACGATGAACGGGGCATTGCCGCCGAGTTCCAGCGACAGGCGCTTGATGGTCGGCGCGCATTGCCCCATCAGCAGCCGTCCGACCTCGGTCGAACCGGTGAAGGACAGCTTGCGCACCACCGGGCTGGCGGTCAGCACGCCGCCGATTGCGCGCGCGTCGCCGGTCACCACCTGGAACACGCCGCCCGGAATGCCGGCACGCTCGGCCAGCGCGGCCAGCGCCAGCGCCGACAGCGGGGTCTGCTCGGCCGGCTTGACGATCATCGTGCAACCGGCTGCCAGCGCCGGCGCGACCTTGCGAGTAATCATCGCGGCCGGGACATTCCACGGCGTGATCGCGGCGCAGACGCCGACCGGTTGCTTCAGCACGAGGATGCGCTTGTCCGCCTG
>CBIHOK010000222.1:0-5288 GCA_966211575.1 uncultured Noviherbaspirillum sp. | reverse complement strand
CGTCGACCACGTCGGGCTCGGCGGCGACTACGACGGCGCCGAGGTGCTGCCGCGACGCCGTCTGCATTACGACAAACTGGTGCTCGCACTGGGCGCCGTCACCAATTTCTTCGGCGTGCCGGGCGCCTGGGAACACGCGCTGACGCTGGACAGCGTGGAAGATGCCGAGCAATTCCGCAAGCGCTTCCTGCGCAGCTGCATGCAGGCCGGCACGCGCAAGCTGGCCGGCGACGACCCGGAAGCACACGTCAATATCGTGATCGTCGGCGGCGGCGCCACCGGCGTCGAACTGGCGGCGGAGCTCGGCCATGCGGCGCGCGCGCTGGCGCATTACAACGTGCATGCGCTCGACCCGCGGCGCGACGTGCGGATACGTATATTGGAACGCGGACCGATGCTGCTGCCGCATCTGCATCCGCGCCTGTGCAAGCGGACAGCGAAGCTGCTGCGGGCCGCCGGGGTCGAGGTGTGCACCGGCACCACGGTCAGCCGGGTCGCCGCCGATAGCGTCGAAGACAGCGACGGCGTGCGACATGCATCGGATATCACGGTATGGGCGGCGGGTGTCGAAGGCCCCGCGCTGTGCGCCAGCCTCGGGCTGCAATTGAACCGGCTGCGGCAGGTAGTGGTTTCGCCTTCGCTGCAGGCAGTGGATGACCCGGCAATTTTCGCGCTCGGCGATTGCTGCAGCTTCGTCTGTCCGGCACGCGGCGCGGCGGTGCCGCCGCGCGCCCAGGTCGCGCACCAGCAGGCAATGCATCTGGCGGCGCTGCTGGCGCTGCCGGAAGGCGCACCGCTGCCGCCGTTCCGCTACCGCGACTACGGCTCGCTGGTATCGCTCGGGCCGTTCGCGGCGATCGGCGTGCTGCTCGACCGCGACGGGCGCCAGTTGCAACTGGAAGGCGCGGCCGCGCGCATGCTGTACGGACTGATGTACCAGAAGCACGTGCTGTCGGTGCAGGGCTTCGTGCGCATGGCGGCCCAGTCGGTCGCGAACTGGATACGGACGAAATTGGCGCCGCCGGTCAGGCTGCATTGACCGGTTGCGCGAACGATCAGGCGGTTGCGGGACCGGCTGGCTCGATACCGCTCCGCCTGCCGACTCAGCTCCGGCTTTCCAGCAGCGCCCGGATCCCGGCTTGCGCAATCTGCGCATCCTCGCTCGACTTGACGCCGGAAACGCCGACCGCGCCCAGGCACTCGCCGTCGATCATGATCGGCACTCCGCCCTCCAGCATGCCTTCCAGCGGCGCGCTGATGAAGGACATCCGGCCGTTATTGATCATTTCTTCATAGAATCGCGACTCGCGCCGCCCCAGCGCCGCGGTGCGCGCCGTGGCCGGCGCGATCGAGGGCGAGATAGGCGCGGCGCCGTCGAGCCGTTGCAGCCACAGCAGATGGCCGCCGTCATCGACCACCGAGATCACGACCTTCCAGTTGTTGGCCTGCGCCTCCGCTTCGGCGGCGGCCGCGATTCGCTTCACATCGTCCAGCGTCAATACTTTTTTTGATTGCATCTGTTTCCCTTTCGTTTTCCTTTTGCGTCTTTATACTTCCTCGATCACGCCTTCGGCCGCAAAGCCGTCGATCTCGGCATCGCTGTAGCCGTACTCCTTCAGCAATTCGCGCGAGTGCTCGCCCAGCATCGGCGCGTGGCGCGTGATGCGGGTCGGCGTTTCGGAAAAATGGATCGGACAGCCGAGCGCCTTGGTCGGCCCCGCCTGCGGATGATCGAGATCCACCACCATGTTGCGTGCCACCGTCTGCGGATGCGACAGCGCCTCGCCTATGGTATTGACCGGGCCGACCGGGACACCGGCCGCATCGAAGGCTTCGATCCACTCGGCCTTGCTGCGTGTTACCAGCACCGCGTCCATTGCGGTGGTCAGCGCATCGAGGTTTTGCATGCGCGCGCTGTTGTCGACGAAGCGCGGATCTTCGCGCCATTCGGGATGGCCGAGCACTTCGGTGATGCGTTCCCAGTTCGCCTGGTTGGCGCCGCCGATGTTGATCCAGCCGTCGCTGGCGCGGAAAGCCTGGTAAGGCGCGGTCAGCAGGTGCGCCGAACCGGTCGGGCCCACCGATTCGCCGGTGGCGAAATAGATCGCCGCATGCCAGTAGGTCTGCTGCAGCGCGGCTTCCATCAGCGAGGTGTCGACCACCTGGCCGCGCCCGGTCTTGAGCTTGTGCGCATAGGCAGCGGTGATGCCGACCGTGGCCAGGATGCCGGCATTGATGTCGGCGATCGAGTTGCCCGTCTTGGCCGGCGGCCGGCCCGGCTCGCCGGTGACCGACATCAGGCCGGAAAAACCCTGGGCGATCAGGTCGAAGCCGCCCTTGTCACCGTAGGGGCCGTCGCGGCCGTAACCCGACACCGCGCAATAGATCAGACCGGGGTTGATCTTCGACAGCACGTCGTAGCCGAGGCCGAGCTTTTCGAGCGTGCCGCGCCGGTAATTTTCGGTCAGCACGTCGGCTTCCTTCACCATGCGCAGCAGGATTTCCTTGCCGTGCGGGTGCTTGAGATTGAGCGCAATGCCGCGCTTGTTGCGATTGAGGATCATGAATGGCGCGGATACGCCGTTCACACGCGGTTCCCGGTAGCCGCGCGAGTCGTCGCCGCCGGGCAGCTTCTCGACCTTGATCACGTCGGCGCCCATGTCGGCCAGCATCATGCCGCAAGTCGGGCCGGCCATGATCTGCGCGAGTTCGAGCACGCGCATGCCGGCCAGCGGGCCGGGGTGTTTGCTTTCCGTCATTTCGATACTTTCTTCAGAAGGGTAATGAGCGATGCGGCGGCCGGATCAGGAGCCGGTCCAGGCCGGGCGTTTCTTGTCGAGGAAAGCTTCGATGCCGATCTTGAAATCGCGGCTGCCGTAGCAGGCACGGATCAGGTCTTCGCCCTGCGGCAAGCCTTCGCCGATCACGCGCCGGATCGCTTCCTTCGACGCGCGCATCGTGATCGGCGCATGTTTCGCCAGGCGCGCGCACATTGCCTGCGCTTTCGCTTCCAGTTCGTCAGGCTGCGCGATCTCGGTCACGAAGCCGCATTCCTTCGCTTCCTCGGCGCCGACCGTCTCGGCCAGCAGCAGCATGCGCTTGGCGCGGCCGACACCGAACGCGGCGACCACGCGCGCGACGTTGGCGATCGACAGGCAATTGCCGAGCGTGCGCGCGATCGGTACGCCGAACGCGGCCTGCGGGGTCGCGATGCGAAAATCGCAGGCGGCCGAAATCGCCAGGCCGCCGCCGATCGCCCAGCCGTCGACGATGGCGATGGTCGGCATCGGCAGCCGTTCGATCTGGCCGATCCGTTCGTCGATCGTCTTTTCGTAGGCGATGCCGTCCTCGCCGCCGCCGAACGCGCGGAACTGCTCGATGTCGGTGCCGGCCACGAAGGCCTCGCCGCCGGCCCCGCGAAAGGTGGCGACGCGGATGCCGGCGTCGCCGGCGATGCGGTCGCAGATGCGCGCCAGGTCTTCGTACATCGACCACGTCATCGCATTGCGCGCTTCCGGGCGGTCGATCAGGATAGCCGCGACGCCGTCGGCGATGGATAGATGCACGCTCCCGCTGCTCATGATGAAACCATTCCTTTGCTTGAATGAAGCTTCCCGGGCCGCGCGGCCCGGGAAGCGGTCACCGGTAAAACAGATCGACCAGGCCCATGCCGGTCACCGGCACGTAGGTCACCAGCATCAGCACCGCGGCGAGGATGCCGATGAACCAGATGTTGACGCGCGTGACGTCCCACACCGACGACCTGGCGATCGAGCTCGATACCAGCAGCACGCTGGCCACCGGCGGCGTCTGCTGGCCGATGCCGAGATTGATGGTGACGATCAGGCCGAAGTGCACCGGATCGATGCCGACCGCATGCACCAGCGGCATCACCACCGGGATCACGAGAATGATCGCGGCCGCCGAATGCAGGAACATGCCGAGCAGCAGGAACAGCACGTTCAGCAGTAGCAGCACCGCCCACTTGTTCGACGTGAAACTGGCGACCGCATGGGCCAGGGCCTGCGGCGCCTGCACCTCGGTCAGGTAGGTGCCGAGCAGCGCGCTGGTGGCGACCAGCAGCATCACCACCGCGGTCTGGATGCCGCCCTCGATGATGGCGCTCTTCAGGTGCTTGACGTCGAGCTCGCGATAGATCACGAGGCCGACGAACAGCGATGCCAGCACTGCCAGCGCAGCGCCTTCGGTCGCGGTCACCAGGCCGCCGAAAATGCCGCCGAGGATGATGATCGGCAGCACGAACGCCCACAATGCCTCGCGCGCGGTGGTCTTCACGCGCTGCATCGAGAAGCCGTCGCCGCGCGGCAGGTTGTAGCGGCGCGCCAGGAACGACGCAACCGCCATCAGGCCGATACCGCCGATGATGCCCGGCACGATGCCGGCAACGAACAGCTGCACCACCGAAGTTTCGGCCATCACCGCGTACAGGATCATCGGAATCGAGGGCGGGATGATCACCGCCAGCGTCGCCGACGACGACATCACCGCAGCCGCCATCGGCGCCGGATAGCCCTTGTTCGTCATGCCGGGGATCAGCACCGAGCCGAGCGCCGCGACGTCGGCCACCGCCGAACCGGAAATCTCGGCGAAGAACAGCGACGAACCGATCGCGACGTGCGCGAGGCCGCCGCGGATCCAGCCGAACAGCGACTGCGCGAACGCGATCAGCCGCTGCGAGATGCCGGACGCATTCATGATGGCGCCGGCCAGCACGAACAGCGGAATCGCGAGCAGCGGGAAATTGGTGGCGCCGTTATAGGTCACCAGCGCCACGTTGGGAAGCGAAGCAAGGCCATGGCTGTACACCATCGCCGCGACCGCGACGATGCCGAGCGACACCGCGATCGGCACGTTGATCAGCACCATCGCCATCACGCCGGCAAACAGGAAAAGTATGGTCATCGGATATTCCCTTTCCTTTCAGTGCAAGGCGTCGGACAGCGGGATGCCGCCGTGGCCGGTTTCGGTCTGTTTCTGGCTGCCCTTGAACAAATCGATCAGGTGCGTCAGTTCGGCGATCACGATCAGCACCGACGAGATCGGGATCACCGATTCGACGACGTTCATCGGCACGTCCGGCAGGCTCACCATCGTGTCGCCGGCGAGGATGGGCTGAATCGTGAAGCCGACCCAGCCGAGCAGCACGAAAAAACCGATCACGAACAATTGCGCGATGATTCCGGCAATCCGCTGCGGCCCCGGCGCCAGCTGCTGGATCACCTCCGGACAGCCGATATGCGCGCGCTTGACCGAGGCGAGCGCCGACC
>CBIHOK010000221.1:0-5387 GCA_966211575.1 uncultured Noviherbaspirillum sp. | reverse complement strand
CTGGCGATCGAGATGAACGTGGTCGACGAAAGCGACGCACCGCTGTTTCGCGCCCATACAGTGGTGCGCTTCGCGGTCGAAACGGGCGGCACGCGGATGGAAGTCACGCAAAGCTATACGCTGTTTGCGCCGCTGGCTGCGGCCATGGTGGGCGGCGCTTCCGAGGGCTGGAAACAGACGCTGGACCGGCTGGAACAGGAAGTCGCCCGCATCGCGGCCGCCGAGCCGGCCAGGCGTTCGGTGGTGCATGGCAGCTTTCGCATCGAACGCCGCTACGGCGCGTCGCGAAGCCAGGTTTTCAAGGCGCTGACCGATCCCGAAGCGAAGGCGAAGTGGTTTGCCGGAGGTGCCGGCTATACCTTGCTGGCGCGCGAAATGGATGCCAGTCCGGGCGGACGCGAATTATTGCGGGGCCGCTGGGGCAACGGGACGGTGTCGACGTTCGATGCGGTCTACCACGACGTGGTGCCGGACGAGCGTGTCGTCTACTCGTACGACATGTATCTCGACGAGCGCAAGATATCGGTGTCGCTGACGACTTTCGAGCTGAAGCCGGATGGCGATGGCACCCGGCTGGTGATGAACGAGCAGGGCGCGTTCCTCGACGGCTACGACGATGCCGGCTCGCGCGAGCACGGTTCGAACTTGCTGCTGGATGCACTGGGGGAGTCGCTGAAGTCGTAACAGCGCCGTGCCCCGTCCGGCGGCACGGGCTTACAGGTCGGCCGCGTAGCGCGTCAGCATCTCTTCCTGACTTTCCGGCGCGCCGCCCGCGCCGATCTGTTCATGGATCATCTGTCCCATGGTCGGCAGCACGGCGCGCTCCACCCGGGCCTGCGGCTTCCACAGCTGCGAGCGCATCAGCGCCTTGGCGCAATGCAGGTAGACATCCTCCACGTCGACCCGGATCACCAGCTTCGGCGCGCGCCGCTCATCGGTGCATTGCGCGATGTCGGCGGGCGCGGCCGACAGCGCTGCCGAACCGTTGACCCGCAGCGTTTCGTCCACGCCGGGGACCAGGAACAACAGGCCCACGCGGGGATGGGCAACGAGGTTTTCCAGCGAATCGAGGCGGTTGTTTCCCGGCGCATCGGGCAACAGCAGGGTAGTGCTGTCCAGCACCTTCACAAAGCCGGGCGCGCCTCCGCGCGGCGACGCATCGAGCATGCCGTTCGCGTTTGAGGTGGCGAGCACCAGGAACGGCGACAGCTCGATGAAGCGGCGGCAGTGGCGGTCGAGGGCGGAAAGCTGCTTGCGGATCGCGCGCTCCCTGGGAGCGGCGTACAGCTGGCGCAGCGAGGCGATGGAATCGATGTGCATTGGGTGGACAAGCTTTCCTGTGAATACCGCACGGCACGCGGACGGCGCCGGCTGGAGGTTCCGGAAAGATACCAGAAATGCAAGATGCAGGGCAGCGGAAAAGGGCGGGACTGCAGCTGTTCTGCAAACCCGCCCGACGGTTTCAGTGCGACATCGACGGCAGCAGCAGCGCGATGTCCGGGAAGATCACTACCAGCGCCAGCCCGAGCAGGCCCATGAATGCGTACGGCAGCGAACCGACCAGCACTTCGGTCAGCGAATAGTCGGGACGCAGCGCCTTCACCACGAACAGGTTCATGCCGACCGGCGGCGTGACCGCGCCGATTTCCATGTTGATCACGAGGATCACGCCGAACCAGATCAGGTCGATGTTGAGCGCGGTCAGCGCCGGCAGCAGGATCGGCACCGTGACCAGGATCGCAGCCGACGCATCCATGAACATGCCGAGCACCAGGTAAAGCAGGTTGATCGCGATCATGAACTGCCACGCGTTCAGGTTCAGCGTATCGAGCCAGGCGGCGATATCCTGCGGCACCTGCAGCAGCGACAGGGTGTTGCCGAACATCGAGGCGCCGGCGATCAGCATCAGGATCATGGCGCTGGTGACCACGGTGTCCTTCATCGCTTCCCACAGGTCGTGCAGGCTGAGCGTACGCTTGACCAGTCCTGTCAGCAGCAGCGCGTAAACCACGCCGACGGCTGCGGCTTCCGTCGGCGTGAACCAGCCGAGGTAGATGCCGCCGAGCACGATCGGGATCATCAGCAGGCTGCCCAGCATGCCCCAGTTGAACGGCGGTTTTGCGACCGCGGCACTGTGCGCGATCGGATGGCGCACCGACGCGAACACGGTGTACACCGCGAACAGCAGCGCCAGCATGATGCCGGGAATGATGCCGGCCAGGAACAGCTGGCCGACCGATGCGTTGGTCACCAGCGAGTACAGGATGAACGAGATGCTGGGCGGGATCAGGATGCCGAGCGTGCCAGCCACCGCGACCGAGCCGGCGGCCATCTTGCGGTCGTAGCCGCGCTTGAGCATTTCCGGGATGCTGATCGAGCCGACGGTGGCGGCGGTCGCGGTCGACGAGCCGCAGATCGCGGCGAAGATCGCGCTGGCCAGGATCGCGGCGATGGCGAGGCCGCCCGGCAGGCGGCCGGCGACCCGCTGCGCGAAGTCGAACAGATCGCGCCCGGACTCGCCCTTGAGCATGATCTGTCCCATGAAGATGTAGAGCGGGATTGCGATGATCACGAACGAGTTCACGTCCGAGAACGCGACCTGGGCCATCGCGTTCATGCCCGGCTCGAAGCCGATCACCATCATGTAGCCGAGCAGGCCGCTGAGCAGCAGCGAAATCGAGATCGGAATGCCGAGCACCAGCAGCACCGCCAGGCATACCAGCATTGAAGCGAATTCCATGGATTTTCCTTACCTGTTACTGAATCGGTTCGGCCGCCGCAGGGTGGACGGGGCCGGCATGGCGCGCTCAGGCAGCGCGATCGGATGAAAGGAACAGCCGCAGCAGCTTGTGCACTTCGGCCGAGAGCCAGGCCAGCGCTCCGACCGGCAGCGCGGCCTTCGGGACCCAGATCGGCCATTCGACCACGTCCAGCGTGCGCTCGTTGGTGTGGAAGCTGTCGGCCATCTGCAGCCAGGCGGCATAGCAGAACAGGACGAGGAAGACGGCGATGATCAAGAAACGCAGCACGGCCAGCACCCGGCCGCGATGCCCGATGATCACTTCCAGCGCGATGCCGGCGGTGACATGGGAATCGGTCATCGAAGTCCAGGCTGCACCGAGAAAGGCCAGCCACATCAGCATGAAGGTGTCCAGGTCGTAGGTCCAGGTATTGTTGATGCCTGCGACGCGGAACCCGATGCCGAGCACGATCGACAACGTGAGAAGCAGGAGCGTGAGTGCAGACAGGCTGCCCGCCAGTCGCCCCAGCCATCCGCTGGCGCGGTACAGGCCGACCAGCGCGGACGGACCGGAGACCCGGATTTCGGTTTGTATCGGTTGCTGGTGCATATGCGCTCCCGCTTCTCGTCTTTCAGGTTAGCTGTTGCCGTTGGCGGCGTCGAGGTCTTGCAGGAACTGCTTGCCCTCGGCGCCCGTCTTCTTCAGATAGCTCGCGCGCTCGAACTTGCCGCCCTGCTCCTTCCAGATCTTCAGCTCGGCATCGGTCGGACGATAGACGGTATCGCCAGCCTTCTTCGCGATTTCGATGTCCTTGTTGAACTCGTCCTCGATGTTCTTGACCGCTTCATCCTCGGTCGATGCGACCGCCTTCGAAATCACATCGCGCTGCTCTTGCGTCAGGCCGTTCCACCAGCGCAGGTTGACCTGGACCGGGTAGACCAGCGGCACGTAGTGGATCGCGGTGATGTGCTTGCCCACTTCATACCATTTGCGCGAAACGATCGACGACAGGCCGGACACGGCACCGTCCAGCGAGCCGCGCTGCAGGGAGGTATAGACTTCGCTGGAATCGACCGCGACCGGGATGGCGCCTTGCGACTTCAGGAATTCGGCCGACAGATGGCCTTCGGAACGCATCTTCAGCCCCTTCAGGTCGCTCGGCACCTTGATGTCGTGCTTGGTGTTCACATAGCTCTTCGCATAGCCGTAGAAGCCCCAGCCGATGATCTTCACGCCGAACCTGTTGAGCGACTTGTTCACGTCCTCGCCGAGCTTGCCGTGCAGTGCCTTCAGCAGCTTGCCGGCATCGTCGGTAGCAAACGGGATGGTGTCCCACTCCAGCGCCGGGTCCTTGCTCGACCACCAGTGCATCGCCATGATGCCGAGGTTCGCGGTGTTGTTCGCGAGGCCGTCGGCCATGTTCGATTCCTTCAGCAGCGAGCCGGACGCGTAGGTCTGCACCGCGATCTTGCCGCCGCTGACCTTTTCGATCTGCTTGGCAATTTCCTCACCCTGTTTGGCGGTCGCAGTTCCCGGCGGCATGTACCAGGCCAGTCGGACTTTCAGATCGGCCGCGGAGGCGGTCTGGGAAGCGGCGCCGAATGCGCCGGACAATACGAATGAGAGCGCCGCAACTTTCAGGGCGCGGCTGGCTATCGTGGTTTTCATCTTGACTCCTTGGTTATTGCGACGGTCGGGTTGCCGGGCCCCCGCGTCTCCAATCGCCCCCGCTTGCGAAGGCGCTCCAACCTGGCATGGCCCGACCATGCCGTTTTTGGTTTGTTTTGGCGCAACCTTGTCCGCGCCCGCTTTCAAACCGCTTTCAGTAATCCTTTTTCCTGACTCCCGACCTGTATCTTGCCTGTATACCATTGAATACGGTCGCTCCTCATTGTATTCAAATCAGGCAATTTCGCTAGGCCGGCTAGATATCGCCCGGCAATCTTTCAATCATCACCCAGCTGCAGATCGCTGGGCTGACGTTTCTCAACCGCCCATTTCAGCAAGGCAGCGGAACGGTAGATGCCGTGCGCGAACTTGCCGTAAGGCAGGGTCAGGAACAAGGCCATCACCGCGCCCAGGTGCAAGGCCAGCAGCAGCGGCATCGCGACGCCGTCGCGCGCCGCCAGCAGGACCAGGCCGCTGGCGCTGATGAACAGCAGCAGCGCGATGAAGCTGCGGTCCATCGGCCGCTGCGCCGGATCGCCCTGCTGCGGGTTGCGCCGCAGGTTCAGCCACAGCAGGCCGAGCGGCCCGACGATCAGCCCGATACCGCCTGCAGTGCCGAGCAGCACCGGCAGGCTGACGAATGGATACGGCGCTTCCAGCTGCAACAGGTAGTGATACAGCGTCGCAACGCAGGTAGCGGCGAAGCACAGCAGGAAGCCGTAGAAGGTGAACTGGTGGAAGCGCCGGCGCCACAGCGTAAAGCGGTCGTCCTCGTTGTTGCAGCCGTTGCCGTGGCCGCCGTCCAGGTATTTCAGCGTCAGCACGTCGCGCGTGGCTTCGGCGGCCGCGCCGGGCGCGGTCGGCTTTGCCGCGCCGGGCGGGGATACGCCGCGCCAGAAACGGCGCGCGCCGATGCCGAGCGCGACGATCGCATACAGGAACACGATGCCGAACAGCGTCGCCAGCAGATTGTGCGGG
>CBIHOK010000220.1:0-5399 GCA_966211575.1 uncultured Noviherbaspirillum sp. | reverse complement strand
ATGCAGTTGTTCGCCGCGCGGCACGTCGGCTGCGATGTCGGCCTGCAGCAGCACGCCCACCTGGCGGCCGCTGCGGGCCGCTTCCTGGGCAGCGGCAATGGTGCGCTCGCGGCCGATGTTGATCGGCACTACCAGGCCGGGAAACAGCACCATGTTGCGCACCGGGATCAGGATCAGCAGGTCGGGCGGCAGCATCGAGCGCTGCGGCGGCAGCGGCCGGGTGGCTTCTATCACCGCATCGTTGTCATTGCGGGTGTCGGCGTGGTAAGCGGGTTCCTGTTCAGCGGCCATCGAATTTTCCGGGCTTGTTGTCATGGGAAGCGTGCGGGTAACGGGGCATCGTACCGGGCTCAGTCGAGCTTGCTCAAGGTGAGCATCAGGCAGCCGTCCTTCAGCAGCCGCTGCCCGGTCCGGAAACGTCCCGCCGGCAACGCGATGCGCCGTTCGAACTGGCCGTAGGGTATTTCCAGCCGGCGTATCGCCGCCTGCTCATCCGGCACCAGCAGCGAACGACGGCCGCGTATCACCACCGCGCCTTCCTCTATCGATACCAGCAACTGCTCGGACGATACGCCGGGCAGCGCGGCGATGATCAGCAGCTGATCATCGGTCTCGAACACGTCGACCGGCGGCGCCCAGCTGGGCGAATCGAGGCGCCGGTCTTCCAGTTGGAAAAACTGCCGGTGCAACCGGTCCGCGTGTTCCAGCAATTGCACTGCTTCATCCCACATCGAGGGCGAATGGCGCCATCTCATAAAGTATTCCCTGGCGGTATGCGTTGACGGTTTCCGAATGACATGCGTTGTTTCCGATAGACCCGGATTGCCGCATGGTGTTCCAACTGTTCAGCGGCGCCGGTCATGCCGCCTGCGCTCGCCCTGGTCCCAGCCGATCTCGCGCCGGATCTGCTCGGGCCCGGGAATCGGCGAATGGATGTTGCGGCGGCGCTCGGTCTGGCGCCGCTCCAGGAATTCCCGGACTCTTTCCTTCACATCCTTGGGCTGGTTCATGAACGGAATTCCGGGAGCGATGCGGCGGCCGTCGTGCCGGAACGGGAGCTTGCGCACCACGCGTTCAGAACGGATAGCGCCAGTACGGCGGACCGGCATAGGCATTGGCGGCGGCGGCCGCCGCATCCTTCTGGCTGAGCCCGATCAGGCAATTGCGCCAGCCGTCGGTATCGCGCGGGAAGCCCAGCTTCTGGCATGCGGGGCCGTAAATCTGGATCATCATGTCGACATCGCGTTCGGCCTGCGCCGCCTGCTGCGAAGGCGTGGCGCAACCCGCAACAAGCGTGCCGACGATCGCAGCCGCCAGGATCGGGGATATCGCTGTTTTCATTGGAATGCTTTCCTGTGACTGCATCAGGTTAAGCCCCGGCGCCGGCGAGTGCTTGAGCCGGCGCAAGAGACGCGCCCTGCATGCGGAAGTGGAGCAAAGGACTGGAACTTGCTTGAGGGCGCAATGAAAGGAAGCCATGCGGAATTCTTTCCCCGCATGCGGAACGTTGCCATGTCAATACGCGTACACGAACTCCATCCGGCCCTGGTCCATTTTCCCCTGGTTACCCACCGCAACATCAATGCCGGCTTGGTAGGCCTGCTCACGGTGCTGGCGCTGGAACGGCGCGGCAAGCCGCAACCGGGAACCGGCTATCTGCTGGCGAGTGCGGCGGGCCTGGTCGGCATGGCGTTTACCGCCTACATCGGCGGGGAGATGGTGTATCACCACGGCGTCGGTGTGCAGCCGGCCGGGGGCGTGCGCGAGGAACACGATCCGGAATTGCACTACGGGGAATTGGGGCAGGCGGCGCGCACGGCGGTGGAGAATGCGCGCGAAGCGGCCGTGGACGCCGCGCATCATCTGCGCGAAGGCAAGATCGCGCCGGCGCTGCGGCTGCATTGAACGGAAAAGCTTACCGGGGCGGCGCATTTTTTACATGCGCCGGGTCGCGATTTCCGGTTCAGACCGGAATGGTGGAAGTGCCGCCGGTGGAAGCGCCGTAATTCTGCAGGGTCGAATAATCGAGCGTTCCGTTATTCAACGCATTCAGCATCGCTTCGAGCTGCTTGTCGTCCGGCTCGATGTACACCATCACTTGGTCCAGCGCGTTGTCCCAGCAACGCCGGTACGGCACCTGTGTTTCTTCCATCACGCGCGCGACGTAGCTGCCGTTGTCGAGCTGGCCGAACAGGGTGACGACCGGATGTTCGGGCCGGCTGTTGCTGACGGTAAGGTTCATGCGATCTCCATCGGAAAGATGGCCGGCGCGGCTGCATGCGGATGAGAACGGATGGAAGCAGCGCGGCGGCAAGGCCATGCGGTTCCCGGATTGCAAGGAATATGCCGAAGGAGCACGCCGGACTAATCCAGGTTGCGCAACTGCCCCCCGACTACCTGCGCCGCCCCGGCGCGCAGCAGTTGCGCCACCGCCCATTGCGCAAGTTCCCCGCTTTCCTGCCGCAGGTAACGCCGGTTTGCCGCGTGGAACAGGCGCATGCCGGACAACAGCGATTCGACGTCGGACAAGGGAATTCCCTGCCTTTCCAGCAGCAGGAACTTGAGCAGCACCTTGACCGCGTTCTGCGCATTGCGGGCCGGTTCGGCGGTGAAATAGTCGAGCCGCGAAAACGCAGTGGCGAGCGCGCCCGCCACGTCGGCAAACGGCGCGCCGTGTCCGGGGATCACCAGCCGCACGTCGAGCGACGCGATCAGTTCCAGCGTCGCCCGCACTTCGGCGAAGCCGGACTCGCCTTCCAGTTCGGGAAACACGACGCCGAAGCCGCGCTCCCACAAGGCGTCGGCGGAGATCAGGATGCGTTCGTCGGCGCAGTAGTAGATCAGCGAGTGCGGATCGTGCCCGGGAGCGGCCAGCGCCTGCCATTGCAGGCCGCCCAGGAACAGTGCGTCGCCGGGCGCAATGGTGCCGTCGAAGCCGAAGCGTGGACACTGCTGGCCGGTGGCGCGATAGCTCAGCGCCTCCTCGTTCCACGCGCCCACCTTCTCGGCTTCGGCCGCGGGAATCAGGGTGCGGCAGCGATAGGCATCCTGCAGCGCGGCGTTGCCGCCGCAATGGTCGGAATGCAGATGCGTGTTGAGCAGCAGGTCGAGCGGCTTTCCCTGGAGCGCATGCGCGACCAGCGCCAGCGTCTGCGGCGCGTGCGTCGCATAGCCGCTGTCGACCAGCGCGCTGCCGCCGTCGCCGGTGAACAGAACGTTGTTCGACGACAGCCAGCCGCGCTCGAACACGCGCATCGACAACGGCAGCTTCATTTTTTCATCTGGTACGCGAGCGAGATTTTGGCAAATTCGCGCAGCACGTCGCGCGAACCGCCGTTGAACGTGGTGTAGGCGACGCCGGTGCGTACGATCAGGCGCGGCGGGAACAGCCAGCCGGCATACGGAATGCCGATCATCTTGGCGCTGCGGATATCGGTCCATTCGACCTGGCGGTTGTACATCCAGGTCTGGGTAATGCCCTTGTCGTCGATCCTGATGGTCGAGCGCAGGAACCAGTAATAGCTGATCACCAGCATCACCGCCGACACCAGCAGCAGCGCCTTCACCATGAAGCCGTACTGCATCAGCGGATAGCGCTCGACGATGCTCACGCCGTAAGCGGCAAGTCCGCTCGATATCACGGTGGCGAGCAGCTTGAACCACGGGCTGTAGGCGGGTCCGACGACGGGTTTTTCCGGTTTGTAGAATTGCATGTTTTCAAGGTCTCCTGAGGGCGGCAGCACCGGGTTGTGCGCAGCGTCCGGCATTATTGCGCACTTCCGGATACGCTCAAAACAACTGCTGCTGACGGCGGCGGATTTCTGCCCAGACCGCGCGCTTGCCGGCTTCGCTCGCGCTGCTCCATTGCGCGATCTCGGCTATCGTGCGCAGGCAGCCTTCGCATAGCCCGGTGTGCGGATTCATCCGGCATACATTGACGCAGGGCGAAGGCACGGGGCCCGGATCGCGCGCGGGATCGAAATCTCCCATGCTCACTCCGCGCGCCGTCCGGACAATTGCGCATCCTGCGTCTGCGGGCGCAATGCGACATCCGCCACCGGCGCGCCGGTCATCGCCAGCAACTGCTGCGGCGTCAGCCTGAACACCGCGTGCGGATGGCCGGCCGCGGCCCATACGCTATCCAGCTCGAGCAAGTCCTGGTCGATCAGCATCACCGTTTTCTGCAGGTGGCCGATCGGGCAGACGCCGCCGATCGCATAGCCGATGCGTTCGCGCACGAACTTCGCATCGGCCTTGCCGAGCGCGCCGACCAGCGCCGCCACCTTGCTTTCGTCGACCCGGTTCGCGCCGCTGGCGACCACCATCACCGCGCTGTTGTCGGACAGCCGGCGGAACACGATGGACTTGGCGATTTCGGCAATGCTGCAGCCGAGGCCGGCAGCCGCTTCGGCCGAGGTCTTGCCGCTGGCCGGCAGCAGCACCACCGGCTGGTCGTGGCCGAGCGCGGCCAGCAGCCCGGCCACGCGCTGCGCGCTGTCGGGCAAGGGAGTGTCGGAGTTGTATGACATCGAACGGTTATCGGATGGTGAGAGCGGGTTCAGGCGAGCGCGGCGGCAACCAGGCGCCGCAGTTCCGGCAGCACCGATTCGGCGAACCAGCCGTTGGCTTTCCACCAGGACTGGTTGCGCGGGCTCGGGTGCGGCAGCGGGATATAGCGCGGCAGGTAGTCGCGCCAGGCGGCGACGGTTTCGGTCAGCGTCGGCTTCGCATTGTCGCGCAGGTAGGACCGCTGCGCATAGCTGCCGACCAGCAGCGTCAGCCGCAACCCGGGCATGGCCTGCAGCAGCGGCGCATGCCACAGCGGCGCGCATTCGCGGCGCGGCGGCAGGTCGCCGCTCTTGCCCTTGCCCGGATAGCAGAACGCCATCGGCACGATGGCCACCGTCTGTTCGTCGTAGAACTGTTCGCGCGACAGTCCGAGCCAGTCGCGCAGGCGGTCGCCGGACGGATCGTTCCAGGGTATGCCGCTTTCGTGCACGCGGCGCCCGGGCGCCTGGCCGACGATCAGCAGCCGGGCGCCGGCGCCGGCATGCAGCACCGGGCGCGGCCCGTGCGGCAGCTGCGCCTCGCACGCCCGGCAATCGCGGATCTGCCGCAGCAGTTGCGGCAACCCGGCATCGTCTGCGTTGCGGTTCATTCCTGGCGTTTGGCGGCGATCGCGTTGCCGGCGCGGCTGATCGCCTTGCGGCCGAGATGCTGCGAGATGAACTGGCCGGCATCGACCACCGCATCGAGGTCGATCCCGGTTTCGATGCCGAGGCCGTTCATCATGTACAGCACGTCTTCGGTGGCGATGTTGCCGGTCGCGCCCTTCGCATACGGACAGCCGCCGAGGCCGGCGACCGACGAATGGAAGATCGCGATGCCGACTTCCATGC
>CBIHOK010000219.1:0-5556 GCA_966211575.1 uncultured Noviherbaspirillum sp. | reverse complement strand
CTGCGCGGCGACCAGATGTCGGTGCAGGCGCGCATGATGGCGATCGCCGACATCTTCGAGGCTCTGACCGCGAAAGACCGGCCTTACAAGAAGGGCAAGAGCCTGAGCGAATCGCTGCAGCTGCTGGGCGGCTTCCGGCTGCGCAACCATATTGACCCCGACCTGTTCGACGTGTTCGTGCGGCGCAAGGTCTACCTCGAATACGCGCGCCGCTTCATGGACCCGGCGCAGATAGACGAAGTCGACGAAAGCGCGATCCCCGGCTATGTTCCCTGAATTTCCGGTTCCGCAGAAGGAGCAGCGATGAAACGCCTGTTTTCCCGTTATGGCATGCGCTGGGCGATTGCGCTGGTGCTGGTGGCGATCGCGTTCGCGCAGATCCTGGGTTTCGTTCCAACCACGCTGTCCGACCGTCTCGACGTACTCGCGTACGACGCACGCATGCAGCTGCAGTCGCGCCAGCTCGATCCGCGCGTGGTGATCGTCGACATCGATGAGAAGAGCCTGGCCGAAGTCGGCCGCTGGCCGTGGAGCCGGGATGTCGTGGCGCGGCTGGTGGACCGCCTGTCGACGCACTACCAGGTGCGCGCCATCGGTTTCGACGTGGTGTTTGCCGAACCCGATACGAGTTCAGGTTATCGCACGCTGCAGGCGTTGGCCGAGGGCGAGCTGAAGGACGACGCCGCGTTTGCCGAGCGGGTGCGCGCGCTCAAGCCGCAACTGGACTACGACCGGCGACTGGCGGCAGCGCTGCAGGGACGGCCGGTGGTGCTGGGTTATTACCTGTCCAACCAGCCGGGGGCGCAGCGCAAGGGCATGCTGCCGGCGCCGGCGTTCGACGACAAGGCGCTTGGCGGACGTGTGCTGGATGCGCTCGAATACCGCGCGTACAGCGCCAACCTGGAAGAACTGCAGCGCGCAGCCAGCGACGGCGGCTACATGAATCCGACGCCGGATTCCGACGGCGTGATCCGGCGCCTGCCGCTGCTGGCGAAGGTCGGCGACCGCTACTACGAATCGCTGGCACTGGCCACCGCGCGCGCGGCGGTCGGCGCGAACCGGGTGGAGCCGGTATTCTTCGGCGCCGGCGATCAATTGATGTCAGTGTCGGATCCGGAGCTGCGCGAATACGGCGCGCTGAAAGCGGTCCGGCTGGACGCGCCGCATCCGCTCGACATCCCGGTCGACCGCAACCTGTCGGTGCTGATCCAGTACCACGGACCGGGCGGCCCGGCAGGCGGGCATTTCCGCTACGTGTCGGCAACCGACGTGCTGCACCAGCGGGTGCCGCAGGAGCAGCTTGCCGGCAGCATCGTGCTGGTGGGCACCACCGTCGCCGGCCTGAAAGACTTGCGCGCGTCACCGGTCAATGTCGATTACCCCGGCGTGGAAATGCATGCGAACGTGATCGCCTCGATCCTGGACCGGGATTTCAAGCATGAGCCCGATTTCAGTGCCGCCTTCGAACTGCTGCAGGTGCTGGCGGTCGGCCTGGTGCTGGGGGCGGTGCTGCCGGTGCTCACTCCGGCTTTCGCGATCCTGCTGGCGGCAGCGACCGGGATTGGGGTCGCGGCACTCAATTTCTGGATGTACCAGTCGCTTGGCTGGGTGATGCCGGTGGCCGCCGCGCTGTTGCTGGTGACGGCGCTGTTCGTCGCCAATATCGCCTGGGGCTACCTGTTCGAATACCGCAAGGGGCGCGCGATGGTCAACCTGTTCGGCGAATACGTGGCGCCGGAACTGGTGACGGAAATGGCGGCCAATCCCGAGAACTACAGCATGGAGGGCGAAAGCCGTGAGTTGACTGTGCTGTTCTGCGACGTGCGCGGCTTCACCACGATTTCGGAAGGGCTGGACCCGAATGCGCTGCGCGAATACATCAACCGCTACCTGACCGCGATGTCGGAAGACATCCGCGGCAACCGCGGCACGCTCGACAAATACATCGGCGATGCGGTGATGGCATTCTGGGGGGCGCCGGTCGTGCTGCCGGATCACGCGGCGCGGGCGGTGGCCACCGCGCTGCGCATGCAGGCGACCGCGCGCGCGCTGAACCGCGAATTCGTCGCGCGCGGCTGGCCGCCGCTGAAAATCGGAATCGGCCTCAATACCGGCATCATGCGGGTGGGCGACATGGGTTCGAAGATCCGCCGCGCGTATACGGTGATGGGCGACGCGGTGAACCTGTCGTCGCGGCTGGAAGGCATCACCAAGGTGTACGGCGTGGGAATCGCGGTGGGTGACGCGACCCGGCTGGCGGCCCCGCAGTTCGCGTACCGGGAGCTGGACCGGGTGCGCGTGAAAGGCAAGAACGAACCGGTGCCGATCTTCGAGCCGCTCGGTTTGCTCGCGGAACTGGACGACAGCACGCGCGAGCAGCTGGAGAAATGGCATGCGGCGCTGGAGCTGGTGCGTGCCCAGCAATGGGAACAGGCGCAACAACGGATAGCCGAACTGCGGGCGATACGTCCGGGCGACCGCCTGTACGATCTCTACCTGGAGCGGATCGCGTATTTCCGCGAACATGCGCCGGGGCCGGCGTGGGACGGCGTGACCACCTTCGATACCAAGTAGGCGGACGTGTATCAGCGCAGGAAATGCCCGGTGCCGAAAATGCCGATCAAGCCGATCAGGATCAGGTACAGTGCGACGATGTAATTCAGCAGCCGCGGCACGATCAGGATCAGGATGCCGGCGATCAGCGAGATCAGCGGTGTGATTGCCAGGTGGATAGTCATGGAAAGGCTCCTTCCTTTTCGGGGCCGCTGCGGATGGCGGCCAGCCCGGCAAGCGTATTCGCGCCAGGCCCCTCGCGCTGTGCGTTAGCGCATGAAACGTGCAAATACCGGGCAGGCGCCGGCCGGCGGCGCCTGCCTCCTCTTTGACGCGGCCCGCGTTGCTTGCCGGAACGCTATTCGGGTTCCACTTCCAGCGCCACCAGGAAGCGCGACACCATGTTGTAGGTCGCGATCACGCCGACCAGTTCGGTTACCGCGCGCGCATCGGGCAGCGCTTCCCGCACCGAGTCGAAGGTGGCATCGCTGACCCGCACGTTGCGCGTCATCTCCAGCGTCAGCCGCAGCGCCGCCCGTTCCGTGGCGTCGAACAGCGCCGGATCGGCGGCCGCCGCTTCCGGCGAGCGCAGCGCGGCGACCTGGGCTTCGCTGCCGCCGGCCTTGATGAATTCGGGCGCATGGTGCAGGAATTCATATTCGGCGCCGTTCAGCACCGCCACCACGCACATCGCCAGTTCGCGCAGCTTCGGAGACAGCGTCAATCCGGTTCGCACTTCGCGCAGGAAGGCGTTCCAGCCGTTCGCGAACGGCGGGCTGTGCAGCAGCATGCGGTCCAGGTTCAGCAGCGTGCCGCCGCGCCGGGCGCGGACGGCAGCGACGATATCGGCCGGTTCGACCAGGTCGGTCGGTTGATAGGGAATGCGTGCCATGGCTCTTTCATCGGAAGGGGGTGGAACCAGCATTGTGGCAGGATGGCGCGCAGGCTGCCGGCTTCTCACGCGATGGCCGCCGGCGCCGCCGCGGTGGCGGCGTCGATGGCCGCGCCCAGCCGTTCGACGATGTCGTCGATGCTCGCGGCATCGCAGATGAACGGGGGTGCCAGCAGCACATGGTCGCCGAGCTGGCCGTCGATGGTGCCGCCCATCGGGTAGACCATCAGCCCGCGCGCCATCGCCTCGCGCTTGACGCGCGCATGCATGCGCCGCTGCGGATCGAACGGCGTCTTGCCTTCGCGCCGCGCGACCAGTTCCACGCCCTGGAACAACCCGCGCCCGCGCAGGTCGCCCACGTGCGGATGGTCGCCCAGGCGTTGCCGCAATGCGGCGGCCAGTTGCCGGCCGCGCGCCTGCACGTTTTCCAGCAGGCGTTCGCGCCGGATCACGCGCTGCACCGCGAGCGCCGCCGCACAGGCGAGCGGATGGCCGACGTAGGTATGGCCATGCTGGAACAGGCCGGAGCCGGCCGCGAATGCATCGTAGATACGGGCCGAGACGAAGGTGGCGCCGATCGGCGCATAGCCGCCGCCCAGTCCCTTGGCAACCGTCATCAGGTCGGGTGCGACGCCGTCCTGTTCGCAGGCATGCAGCGTGCCGGTACGCCCCATCCCGCACATCACCTCGTCCAGGATCAGCAGGATGCCGTGGCGGTCGCAAATATCGCGGATACGGCGGAAATAACCGGGCACGGCGGGCACTGCGCCGAGCGTCGCGCCGACCACCGGCTCGGCGATGAAGGCGAGCACGTTTTCCGCGCCCAGTTCGTCGATCTTCGCTTCCAGTTGATCGGCGGTGCGGCGCCCGTATTGTTCCGCCGTTTCGCCCGGCAACCGGTAGCGATAGGCGTAGCACGGATCGATATGGTGGCCTTCGATCATGATCGGTGCGAACTGCCTGCGTCGCCAGGCGTTGCCGCCGGTCGCCAGCGCTCCGAGGGTGTTGCCGTGGTAGCTCTGGCGGCGCGCGATGAAATGGCGCCGCCCGGGTTCGCCGCGTTCGACGAAATACTGGCGCGCCATCTTCAGCGCCGCCTCCACCGCTTCCGAGCCGCCCGACACCAGGTAGACGTGCGACATGCCGGGCGGCGCCTGCGCCACCAGTTCCTCGCCCAGCGCCTCGGCCGCTTCGCTGCTGAAGAAGCCGGTGTGCGCATACGCGAGCCGGTCCAGCTGTGCATGCATCGCGGCCAGCACTTCCGGATGCTGGTGCCCGAGGCAGGACACTGCGGCGCCGCCGCTTGCATCCAGGTAGCGCCGTCCGTTCGCGTCATGCAGCCAGACGCCCCGGCCGCCGACCGCTTGCGGGTAATGGTGATGGATTTGCCGATGCAGCAGTCTGCTCATCTCAGGCTCCCGCCGTCTCGGCCATCCGCTCCTGGCGCAGCAGGATGGGAAGGGGCCGCGCGGCCGCTTCCTGCTGCGCTTCAAAGAAAAAGCGCGATTCGCCGAAGGCCGGTTTCAGGTCGTCCAGCCAGGTCGCGTCCGGATCGAACTTCGCGTGGAACGGTACCCGCACCCACTCCGGATTGCGCGCCTGCAGGAACTGCAACGCAAACACCTTTTCGCCGCCGATGCTGACGATGCCGTCGATCACCACCTTGCCGGGAAACGCGCTCATCGACGGACCGCGCACCGTGCGCGACAGACCCGATACCTGCCGGTAAGCGGACTGGAAGATGTCGTAGGCGCGCGCCAGCGGCAGGCGGAAATATTCGCTCGGCCCGGTGTCGCGCTCGACGAACATGTAGTACGGGATCGCGCCCAGCCGCACGCCGGTGGTCCACAGCTCGGCCCAGCCGTTGGGGTCTTCGTTGATGTGGCGGATCAGCGGCGCCTGCATGCGCAGCGTGGCGCCGGTGGCGACGATACGCTTGACCGCCTGCTGCGCGATCGGCTGGCGCAGCTCGACCGGATGATTGTAGTGGCCCATCAGCGCCAGGTTGCGGCCCGATTGCACCACCTTCTCGAACAGGCGCATCAGGTCGTCGGCATCCTTGTCGGTGACGAAGCGCTGCGGCCAGTACGACACCGACTTGGTGCCGATGC
>CBIHOK010000218.1:0-5644 GCA_966211575.1 uncultured Noviherbaspirillum sp. | reverse complement strand
GATCAAGGATTCGATCGCCGACGCCTTCCTGCAGCAGATCCTGCTGCGTCCGGCCGAGTACAGCGTGATCGCCACGCTGAACCTGAACGGCGACTACATTTCCGATGCGCTGGCGGCGCAAGTGGGCGGCATCGGCATCGCTCCGGGCGCCAACATGTCGGATTCGGTCGCGATGTTCGAGGCGACCCACGGCACCGCGCCGAAGTACGCCGGCAAGGATTACGTCAACCCGGGTTCGCTGATCCTGTCGGCCGAGATGATGCTGCGCCACATGGGCTGGACCGAAGCGGCCGATCTGATCATCAGTTCGATGGAAAAGTCGATCATGTCGAAAAAGGTCACCTATGACTTCGCCCGCCTGATGGAAGGCGCAACCCAGGTTTCGTGCTCGGGTTTCGGCGACGTGATGATCTCGAACATGTGACGGCAGTCGTGCCCGCATGAACAAAGGCCGGAGCGAGTCCGGCCTTTGTTTTTTGCGCGATGGTTAGCGGATCACGGTCTGTTCCAGCGCGAACCGGATCAGGTCGGCCTGGCCTTCGATGCCCAGCTTGCGCTTGATGTTCAGCCGGTGCGTTTCCACCGTGCGCACGCTCAGGTTCATTGCGCGCGCGATATGCTTGTTCGATTTCCCGGTCGCGATGCACTGCAATACTTCGCGCTCGCGCGGCGTGAGCAGCAGTGCCGGCGACAAGGGCTTGGACAGTTGCTTGGCCAATCCGGCGCTGTAGTAGATGCCGCCCGACATGACAGTATCGATCGCGGTGATGATGTCGATTGCCGGCGCGTCTTTCAGCACGTAACCGCGTGCGCCGGCCTGGATTGCCTGCATCACGTATTCCGCCTTGTCGTGCATGCTCAGCATCAGTATCGCGATTTCCGGATGCAATGCATGAAAGCGGGCGGTCAGTTCGATGCCGTTCATGCCGGTCATGTTGATGTCCATCAACGCCAGGTCGATGTTGCAGCTGGCTGCGTGCCGCAGCGCTTCTTCCGCGTTGCCGGCTTCCGCCGCCACTGCAAAATGCGGAATGCTTTCCAGGCGGGCGCGCAGGCCGTCGCGCACCAGCGGATGGTCATCGACCAGGAGAATATTGACGAAAGGCTGGGACAGCATGGGAGTCAGGTTTTCTGAAGGGTTGCAATCACCTGGGTGCCGGCGATCGGGGATGAGATCAGTTGCAGCGCGCCGCGCACCGCTTCCATGCGCTCGTACATGTTGCGCAGGCCGATGCCGGTTTTCGGATGGCTGGATACGTGCTCCACGTCGAAGCCGCGACCATCGTCGGAAATGAGAAGCTGCACCCGTGATCTGCTCCCCCTTAGCCGCACCTTGACCTTGGTTGCGTTCGCATGGCGCTCGATATTGGTCAGGGTTTCCTGGGCGATGCGGAACAGCACCGTGTTTTCGACATCGGTCAGCCCGTCGGTCTTGCCTTGCACCTCGAATTTCGCGTCGATGCCGGTAAGGCTGGCGAATTCGCGCAGAAGGTGGTCGAGCGCCGCCGCCAGTCCAAGATCATCCAGCAATGCCGGTCGGAGATTGTGCGAAATCCGGCGCACTTCCCCGAGCACATCGTTGAGCTGTACGGCCGCGCGATCGAACGACCGGGTCTGGTCCGGCTGCGCACCGCCGGCGACCAGGCGCGCGATTCCCGATTCTATCTGCAGCTTGATCGATACCAGCCACTGGCTGATGCCGTCGTGCAGGTCGCGCGACAAGCGTGCCCGCTCATCTTCTTGCGAACGCACCACGCGTTGCGTCAGCGCCTTGAGCTTGGCGTCCGCCACGCGTTGTTCGCTGACGTTCAGCGCGAGGCCGGACAGGGCGATCGCCAATGCACTGGCGATTGCGATAGCCGCGATCAAGAGCATGGTGCTGCGAATGTTGTTTGCGCTCTGCGCGTCTATCTTGGCCAGCGCGGCATCCACGTCGTCGAGATAGATACCGGTGCCCAGCATCCAGCCCCAGCGGTCGAGCATGATCACATAGCCGAGCTTGGGAGCGACCTTGCCGGTCGACGGTTTTTCCCACAGGTAGCGGACCAGTCCGCCGCCCGCCTTTGCCTTTGCGATCAGGCGTTGTATGGTCGGACTGCCGTTGGTGTCGCGCATGTCCCACAGGTTGCGCCCCACCAGTTGGGGCAGGCGTGGGTGCATCAGGTTGACGCCGTGAAGGTCATAGACATAGAAGTAGCCGTCGTCGCCGTATTCCATCTGGGCCAGGATGGCCTTCGCCTGGTCCCGGGTAGCCTGGTCGTTGCGGCCGGTGTTGTAAAGCGGCGCGATGGAGCGCGCGGCGAGCGCGACATAATGGCTGAGCGCCGCTTTCTTGCTGGCCAGGTAGGCGGCTTCGACCGATGCGCGCTGCTGGTTTGCCAGCAATGTCGCCTGGTGGCGTACTGCGAGTGCAATCGCGAACAGCGCCAGAATCAGTGGCGTGATCGCAAGCAGCAGGATTTTCTGGCGAAGTTGCATGGGCGCCTACTTTACAACCAAATTCGATAAGCATGATGACGATTGTTTTTCGAATAATCAACTTGCGTTGCATCAATGCTGCTTGTTTGCGCCGGAATCTGGAAAGTGTTTGGGGAATAAAAAAACCCTGCGCGAGCGCAGGGTTTTTGGATACTGAAAAGGAGCAGCCTGATTCAGGGGGCCTGAATGTTGGAAGCTTGCTTGCCTTTCGGGCCTTGCGTGACTTCGAACGAAACTTTCTGACCTTCTTTGAGAGTCTTGAACCCGTTCATCTGGATTGCGGAAAAGTGGGCGAACAAATCTTCACCGCCGTCATCCGGAGTGATAAATCCGAAGCCTTTGGAATCGTTGAACCACTTGACGGTACCTGTTGCCATAAAAGCGTCTTTCAAATAATGACTAATCACACGAGCCGTATAAGCAAGAAGCCTCGCGTAACGCAGCCCCCTCCTAAAACTTGCTCACTTCGCATTGACAGATGCATAACAGCTGCAATATCAATGAATACCATTGTTCCTGCAAAAAATATAAAAGTCAAGGCGGTTTTCCGGGGCTTTTTGAGTTTTTACAACCCGCTTCCTGCACGAAATTCTTGAATTACGCGATTTGGACATCATCTGCGCAGCATGCAGAAAGGGCGTAATATCAATATGAGGCTCGGTTACCCCTTTACTTTTCCGCCCAGAGCGAAAGTTCAACGCAATAGAATAGACGCATGGCAACTCAGCACGAAGACGGTACGGTACTTGCTAAGCAGGAGCAGAAGCTCAAGCCGCCCCCGATGTATCAGGTTCTGCTTTTGAACGACGATTACACGCCGATGGAATTCGTCGTTGCGATCATTCAAGAGTACTTCAACAAGGACCGCGAGACCGCAACCCAGATCATGCTCAAGGTTCACCGGGATGGAAAAGGCATGTGTGGCGTGTATCCTAAAGATATCGCATCGACTAAAGTAGAATTGGTTTTAACCCACGCCCGAAAAGCAGGACATCCCCTGCAATGCGTGATGGAGGAAGCATGATTGCGCAGGAATTGGAAGTTAGTTTGCATATGGCGTTTGTCGAAGCCCGGCAGGCGCGCCATGAGTTCATCACGGTCGAGCACCTGCTGCTCGCGCTGCTCGACAATCCGTCGGCGGCCGAGGTACTGCGTGCCTGCGCCGTGAACATCGAGGATCTGCGCAAGACGCTGACCAATTTCATCAGCGACAACACGCCGACCGTCCCGGGTACCAGTGAAGTCGACACCCAGCCCACGCTCGGATTCCAGCGTGTGATCCAGCGCGCGATCATGCACGTGCAGTCGGCATCGAACGGCAAGAAGGAAGTCACGGGCGCCAACGTCCTGGTCGCGATCTTCGGCGAAAAGGATTCGCACGCCGTGTACTATCTGCACCAGCAGGGCGTGACCCGGCTCGACGTGGTGAACTTCATCTCGCACGGCGTGCGCAAGGACCAGCAGGCCGATTCGCAGAAATCGCCGGAGGGCGCGGAAGACGTGCAGGCCGAAGGGCAGCAGAAGGAAAGTCCGCTCGACCAGTTTACGCAAAACCTGAACAAGCTTGCCGCCGAAGGCAAGATCGACCCGCTGATCGGCCGCGAGGCCGAAGTCGAACGCGTGATCCAGACGCTGTGCCGGCGCCGCAAGAACAATCCGCTGCTGGTGGGCGAGGCCGGTGTCGGCAAGACCGCGATCGCGGAAGGGTTGGCATGGCGTGTGACCCAGGGCGACGTGCCGGAAGTGCTGCAGAGCGCAGTGGTGTATTCGCTCGACATGGGCGCATTGCTCGCCGGCACCAAGTACCGCGGCGATTTCGAGCAGCGTCTGAAGGCGGTGCTCAAACAGTTGCGCGACAATCCGAACGGCATTCTGTTCATCGACGAGATCCACACCATCATCGGTGCCGGCTCGGCATCCGGCGGCACGCTGGATGCGTCGAACCTGCTGAAGCCGGCGCTCTCCAGCGGCCAGCTCAAATGCATCGGCGCGACCACGTACACCGAATTCCGCGGGGTGTTCGAGAAAGACCATGCATTGTCGCGGCGCTTCCAGAAGATCGACGTGACCGAGCCCACGGTCGAGCAGACCGTGCAGATCCTGCGCGGCCTGAAATCGCGTTTCGAGGAGCATCACGGCGTCAAGTATTCGGCGTCGGCGCTGACTTCGGCGGCGGAACTGGCGGCGCGCTTCATCAATGACCGGCATCTGCCGGACAAGGCGATCGATGTGATCGACGAGGCCGGTGCCGCGCAGCGCATCCTGCCGAAGTCGAAGCAGAAGAAAACGATCGGCAAGTCCGACATCGAGGACATCATCTCGAAGATCGCGCGCATCCCGCCGCAGTCGGTCAACCAGGATGACCGCAGCAAGCTGCAGACCATCGACCGCGACCTGAAGAACGTGGTGTTCGGCCAGGACCCCGCGATCGAGGCGCTCGGCTCGGCGATCAAGATGGCGCGCGCCGGTCTCGGCAAGACCGACAAGCCGATCGGGGCCTTCCTGTTTTCCGGCCCGACCGGTGTCGGCAAGACCGAAGTCGCAAAGCAGCTGGCGTTCATCCTCGGCATCGAACTGATCCGCTTCGACATGTCGGAGTACATGGAACGGCACGCGGTGAGCCGGCTGATCGGCGCGCCGCCGGGCTATGTCGGCTTCGACCAGGGCGGCCTGCTGACCGAAGCGATCACCAAGAAGCCGCATGCGGTACTGCTGCTCGACGAGATCGAAAAGGCGCATCCGGATATCTTCAATATCCTGTTGCAGGTGATGGACCACGGCACGCTGACCGACAACAACGGCCGCAAGGCGGACTTCCGCAACGTGATCATCATCATGACGACCAATGCCGGCGCCGAAAGCCTGCAGAAGCGTTCGATCGGCTTTACCGACAAGAAGGAAGCCGGCGACGAGATGGCCGACATCAAGCGCATGTTCACGCCGGAGTTCCGCAATCGCCTCGATGCAATCATCAGCTTCAAGGCGCTGGACGAGGAAGTCATCCTGCGCGTGGTCGACAAGTTCCTGATGCAGCTCGAAGAGCAACTGCACGAGAAGAAAGTCGAGGCGGTGTTCACCGATACGCTGCGCCGCTTCCTTGCCAGGAAGGGTTTCGATCCGCTGATGGGCGCACGGCCGATGTCGCGCCTGATCCAGGACATGATCC
>CBIHOK010000217.1:0-5712 GCA_966211575.1 uncultured Noviherbaspirillum sp. | reverse complement strand
GATGATCGCCATGATGGTGATCGCCACCAGCAGCTCGATCAGCGTGAAGCCTTTCCCGCGCGCCGGCGCGGAATGCACGCGATAACGCTCAGCCATTGGACACCACCTGCGACAGCTTGATCAGGCGCCGCCCGCGGTTGTCGGCGTCGTACACGCTGACTTCCACGCGCCGGAAAAACGGGTTCGGCGTGGCCAGCACTTCCTCTTCGCAGTTCAGGTGCAGCTCGCCCTGCGAACAGTCGAAACTGTGCTTGCCGAACGGCGGGAAATCATGCGCGAGCCGGATCTGCGCCAGCCGGTTTTCGGCCGACCACGCGGCCATCATCGAGGCCCGCAGCCCGCTGCTGTTCTGGGTCAGGCTGCCGACCGCGCGCAGGCTGGCGCCGAGCGCGGTGCCCACGATCACCAGCGCCACCAGCACTTCGAGCAAGGTGAATCCGGTGCTGCGGCCAAGGCGGTCCGGGTGCATGCCCTACTCCGCCACGATCGCCAACACGAACTGCCAATTCATCGGCACTGCCGGCGACCCGGGAAATAGCGTGAATGCGAACAATGCCACTCTCCGTTTGCATAAAAAAGACCCGCCGGGGCGGCGGGTCAAGATCGCCCAAAAGGAGCGGAGAAAATCCGGGATGCCGGTTCGGCATCCCGGGCGCGGCCGCTCCGCAAAGAGCTGCCGCGCCCGAGCCCGATCACGGGCAGTTGCCGATCACGTAATAGCCCGGCGCGGTCTGCGCCAGCGTGTTGGTGTAGAACACGTTGTCCAGCCCCATGTTCTGGTTCGAGCCGTTGGCCAATGCATAGCCGCCGCTGTCGTGCGCGCGCCCGGCCTGCACATGATAGTAGTTGCTGGTCGTGGTGGCAGTGCAGGTCCACGACGACTGGGTGGTGCCGGTCACGGTCGGCGACTGCGCGCTCTCGCCGGAGGAATTGACGGCCGTCACCGCGTAGGTGTACGAGGTGCTGGCGGCAAGGCCGCTGTCGGTATAGCCGTTGGTGGTGACCGGCGAGCCGTTGACCTTGGTGCCGTTGCGGTAGACGTTGTAGCTCGATGCGCCGCTTTCTGCGGTCCAGGACAGCGTCACCGAACTTGCCGTCGTGCCCGTCACCGTCAGGCCGCTCGGCGCCGGCAGCGGCGGCGGTGTGCCGGTCGTGGTGCCGGTGACCGCGGACGACTGCGCGCCGACCGAACCACTGGAAGTCACGCCCGCCACCGTATAGCTGTAGCTGGTACCGGAGGCCAGGCCGCTGTCGGTATAGCCGGTGCCTGTGATGGCACTGCTGTTGACCTTGACGCCGTTGCGATAGACGTTATAGCTGGCGGCGCCGGACAGGCTGTTCCAGGACAGCGAAACCGAGGAGTCGGTGGTGCCGGTCACGGTCAGGCCGCTCGGTGCGGCCAGCGACACGTAGCCGCTGGCGATTTTCTTGACCATGTTGACGATCGCGGTCTGCTGCACGCCGGCCTTCTGCGCGAAGTTCGACCCGTACCAGCCGATCCAGTCCCAGCACCCGTTCCCGTTCGGCAGGGAGCCGCTTGCGGCGGTGCTGTGCATGGTGTTGTCGGGGATCGCCTGCGGATACAGGATGATGATGTTGTTGGTGTCGGCCCACTTGTTGTAGCCGGTGTTGTTGAGGAACTTCTGCTGGATGTTCGACTGGCTTTGCAGGCAGCCGTGCAATGCGACGTGCAGCTTGCACTGCGCACCATTGGCGCAGGCCGCCGGCACGTACAGCCAGCCGGTCGTGTCCATGCCCTTGCCGGAGGCGATGAACGGGGTCTGGTCGAACTGGACCAGGCTGCCGCCGAGCGTGCCGTTGTTGCGCGGATTGAGCGTGCCGTAGATCCATTGCAGCACCGCGCCGGCACCGTCGAAATTGCAGTTGCTGATGTAGGGCGATGACGAGTTGTTGCAGGCATTGTCTCCGCTTCCCGAAAAATCGGTCGGGAAGGTATGGGTGGCCGAATTGGTGTTGTCGTACTTGACGTTGGCCGCCGGGGCGAACTTGCCGGTGGTGACCAGCTGGTTGTAGAGCGCCTGGGTTTCGTTCGGCCCCACGGTCGTGTCGCTGGTGCCGGTGAAGATGTAGATCTTGCGGTTGGCGAGGTTAGATACCGGATCGATCTGGTTGCCGCTCCAGCTGTTCATGTTGGAAATCATCCCGGTGATGCCGGGGTTGCCGTTGTACATGCAGGCGGTATAGTTCTGGCTCTGTGCGCAATCGTAGGGGCCGCCGGCGAAGACGCCGAAGCCGCGGGCGAATACCGATGACCAGGCAATTCCCAGTTGCGAGGCCATGAACCCGCCGGACGACAGGCCCGACACCGAGGTATCGGCGATATTGACGTTATAGGCGCCGAGCGCCGATGCTGCCCACGCGGCACCGCCACAGGTTGTTGCCGCGACGATGCCGACGGCGACGAGCGAGCGTGTCAGCGCGCGTTTGAAACTTCCCCTTCTGCTTGACATAATGCGTCTCCATTCACTAGTTGGCCAATCCGGGCATATCGCCTCTTGTTGTTCATCGAAGCGCAAGGACTCTTGCGCTTTCCCAAGCAGTGCTGAAATCGGATACGGCACATCCTCCACATCTCGTGAAGAGGAGTGCCGTCTGCGCCCTTTCAGGACAAAGGGCGCGGGGAAGAACGGGAACGCTTAGTCGGAGAGAATGGAACGGCGCATGGTATGTCTCCTCTCTGTTTTTTTATTTATTTGTTTGCAACAACTGCCGTCCGGCAGTTGAGCTGCAGCAAAATCATCATAGAACGAAAAAACAGGCTTTCAAGCAATCTAGTATTTTTACGGTATCCGGTTGCGATAAGAGGGAGCATGTTGAAGGGTGACCTCGAAGAACGGCCGGGATCTCCGTCCGCCACCCCTGATCGTTTTCCGCTCCCGGCTCCCGGAAGATCATTCGCGAGTTTTGACGAAGACAGGCGTGTGGCTTTCCACGCGACCGTCGGCCTGCTGTCGCACCGGGCGATCCTGGAAGTGCCAACGCGCTTAATTCAAAGCATGGCACCACCGCACGCCCCGCTCTGTCCTGCACTTCCATGCCGATCGGCTTGACGCTGCAGTTGCCCGATATCTGGGCCGAGCATGCAGTTACGCCCACCACCATGCTCATTCCGCACGCAGCTGGACCTGGCCAATCGATTGGAGTGAGCACTGGAAAGCTGCTTTGATATTGACTAAAGCCCGACGCCGGGCATGCAATCCGGGCCTTCGCATGCAGTCAATGCCTGTAGTACGCCAGAGAGTGCGATGGCGCGCCGCAGGTCGGTCCGGCAAGCTTGCCGCGTGAGAGCGTTGCCGTCGATGACGTAGCAAGGATCGGGAACTTCGATCAATAAGAAGGAGCGTCGGCATGGCAATGGAAGACTGGCTGCATCCGCTGCTAGCGGCTTACATCGGTTCGCCGCAATGGGTCAAGCATGCAATCGGGCGCAGCTATGCATGGTTGCCGCTGCGCCTGCGCCGTGGTCGTCATTACGCGCAGTTCGTGCCGGAGGCACCACTGCGCGGCGCACCGGCAACCGCGCTAGCCCTGCGAAAGCTGGCCGTCACCCTGCATTGGGCACTCTCGAATGTTCCTGCATACCAGCCATACCGCGAATTACTGGCGCAACGGCTGGAGCCGTTGGAGCTGCTGCGCCAATTGCCTGTGATATCGAAGGCCGACATCAATCACGATCTGACGCGTTTTCTGGCCACCGGCATCGGGTCGCACCGACGGCTCAAGACCTTGACCGGCGGTTCCAGCGCAACGCCGATGCTTTTCTATCTGCACAAAGGCGTCACGCGGGCAAAGGAATATGCATTCATGGACGACTTCCACCGGCGCGTCGGATTATCGGACGATGACGTGGTGCTGACGCTGCGCGGGCGGCCGGTGCCTGGCTCGGACCGCGTTCCGCCCCGCCTTTGGATGTATGAACCGATCAAGAAGCAACTCATCCTCAGCTCCCATCACCTGGATCACACCGCGATGCCGCAACATGTGGCGACGATGCGCACCTGGCGGCCGCGTTTCATCCAGGCCTATCCGTCCTCGCTATATCCGCTGGCGCGCTGGCTGCGTGAACATCCGGCGCCGGAGGCGACCACACAGGTGCAGGCCATCATGCTGTATTCCGAGAACGTGCTGGACGACCAGCTCGCGCTGATGCGCGAGGTTTTCGATTGCCCGATCTTCAAGCATTACGGCCAGTCGGAGCGCGTCCTGATGGCGGCATCGATGCCGGACGACGAACGCTACTTCTTCTGGCCGCAGTATGGTCACCTGGAACTGATCGACGAGGCGGGCCAACCGGTCACGCGCCCCGGCGTACTGGGCGAAATCGTCGGCACCGGATTCGACAACCATGTGATGCCGTTCATCCGCTATCGCACCGGCGACATGGCAGTATTGAGCGATCGACCGCATCCGCTGCTGCCCGGTTTTGCCGCAGTCGAACGGATCGAAGGGCGCGAACAGGAATTCATCGTCTGCGACGACGGCCGCCTGATTTCATTGAACGCGTTGTCGATGGGCATGGCCGACGCCGGCGACATGATCGGGATGGAAGCGATGCAATACGAACAGCACCGCCCGGGCGAAATAACCTTGAAGGTGGTGTGCGCCCGGGAATTGTCGGACGGTGCAGCCGCACGCCTGGCGCAAGTTGTCGCGCGCAATTCCGATGGCGGCTGTCGTGCGAAAGTGGTGGTGCAAAAAGAGATTCCCTGCACGCCGCGCGGCAAGCGGCCGATGATGGTGCAACACCTGGAGCTGCATCACGGTCCGCCCCCTTTGAGTTCGATACCCGAAGTCGGGGTTTGCCGCGGTTTCAAATGACTGACGACGTTTACGGCGCCCACGACGATCCATCAGCCGGCATCGATAGGAGCTTGTCTTGATATCCGGGGCGGAAGAAGCCGGATCATGCCCGCATGTATGCCCATCCTTCCCATTGGCGGCGCGCGATATGGGCCACCGCCGCGTCCACCACGCGCAAACCTTCCGGTGCCTGCATGCCGGTCGCCTTCAAGGTATTCCCGCAGATTACCAGCCAGCGGTCGGCCGGATCAGGCTTCGCCAGCGCCGCAGCCACCGCGCCCGCGTTGACCACGATTTCCAGTTCGACTTCAGGCATTGCCTTGTGCAGATTGGCTGCATTGCGCCGGGCGCGTTCGAGCGCGCCCGGGGTAGGCGCGTGGATCACCAGATGCTTGTTATTTTCCATGCTCAAGAGTGTGGGAAATGGCTTCGGCGATTTCGGAAAACCGTGGATCGTCCCGTTCGCGCGGACGTTCCAGCGCAATCTCGTAGCGGCCGGTGATGCTCGCCGGATGGCCGCCCAGGACGATCACCCGGTCCGCCAGGAACACCGCTTCTTCGATGTCGTGCGTCACGAACAGGACGGCGGCGCCGGAACGCTCCCACACCTGCACCAGCTCGCTTTGCAGATTGCGCCGGGTGATCGCATCGACCGCACTGAACGGTTCATCCATCAATATCAATTCCGGTTTCACCGCCAGCGCGCGGGCGATGCCGACACGCTGCGCCTGCCCGCCCGACAGCTCGTGCGGCCAGCGGTCGCCCAAGTGACCCAGTCCGGTCAATGCCAGTACCTTCGCTATCCGCCGCTCCTGTTCCTCGTGGCTCAGCGCCAGCCCCTCGAGCCCGTAACGCACGTTTTCCTTCAGGGTGCGCCACGGCATCAGCCGG
>CBIHOK010000216.1:0-5773 GCA_966211575.1 uncultured Noviherbaspirillum sp. | reverse complement strand
ATCCGACCGGTTTCCGGGGCTGCGCGACCCCCAAACCAGTTCATAACACCCTCTACGTCTTCAAAGTTTGAGGTTCTGAGCCCAGGCCACCGCCGCCAGGTGCGCCTGGTTGACCTGCCGCGCGCCGATGCAAAGCGAGGTCGCCATCGACTCGACATTGGCGGAATTGAGCTCGCATGCCTCGGCCAACGCGAGGAACGGACCATAGATGCCTTCGCGTGCCAGCAATGCCTGGGTAACCGGTTCCGACAACTGGATTTTTTCCAGCACGTCTTCCATCGGCACGCCGAGCAGTTTGTCGAGCAGCGAGAACATGCCGGCGACGAACAGGTTTTCCGCCTCGTTGCGCGGCAGGAAAGCCTGGCCCAGCAACTCGGCAAAACGCCCACGGATCACGGCGGTCTGCATCAGCACCGGCGAATAGCCGGTGGTAGTGGCGGTTGCCAGCAGCAAGGCCAGCCAGCGGTACAGCGGCGAATAGCCGAGCATGGTTACCGCGTGCCGCAGCGACTGGATTTCGCAGCCCAGTCCGAAACCGGCGGAGTTGATGTAGCGCAGCAGCTTGTACGACAGCGCGGCGTCGCGCTTGAGCACGCCTTCCAGCTGCCGCACGTCGGCGTTCTTGCGCACCATGTCCATCAGCTGCAGGATCAGCGCTTGTGCCGGATTGAGGTCGCGCGACAAGGCGCCCGGGCGGCGCGTCAAATGCAGGTTGCCGACGAATGCATACAGGCCGAGTTCGGCGCAGGTGTCGTATGCGGCCCAATTGTCGACTCCGCGCGCGACGATGCGCAGCCCCGGGTTGTCGAGCGCGCGCAGGGAGTCCACCCGGGCAGCGAAATCCGGCTCCCCGAAACCGACTTCGACATGGGTGGCCACAGCCAGCAGCGCGCCATCGGGACTACCGGCGGCGCCGGATTGCACGCTGAAGTCGCGCAGGGAAATGCCATGCCCCTTGGAGCGTGCTGCCTGGACAGCCTCCAGCGCGCCCGCCGGGGCCAGATCGGCGCTCCGAACCGACAGCACGGTTCCCCCGGCAGGTAGCAGATCGAAGGCGTGCTCCGCCAGCAGGGCCGGAGTGGCATCGAGGAACAGGAGGTGGTCTCCCAGCAGCGCGCCGGCATCGGTTTCGTTCAATTGCTCGGCAACGAAATGCGCGAGCGTGCCCGGGCTGGAGCCGTTATTGCTGCCGGTGCGCGTGTCGTGCTGCCAGGAAAACTGGTAGCCGAGCACCCGCTCCTGCGTATTGAGGAGCGGTTCGCGCACAAGAAATGCCTGATCTTCCATGGAAATCGATCTGTAAATGATGCCTCGCTGCCCTAACGGCGCAGCAGCGGCAAACCGCTCAAAAGCCGAGACTTTCCAGCAAATCGTCCACCTGGCCCTGGTCGGACACGACGTCGGCATGGGCGCTCGGGTTGATCTGCGGGCCGTTGAGCAGGCTCGGGCTGGCGTCGCGGCGCAATTCGGGGGGCGCATAATCGACCAGCAACTGCACCAATTGCTGTTCGATTCCGTGCGCCAGCTCGGTCACGCGCTTGATCACCTGTCCGGTCAGGTCCTGAAAATCCTGCGCCATCATGATATCGAGCAGTTGCTGACGAGTGGCGCCGGCATCGGCGCGAGCGCCGTCGAGAAAGGCCAGTGTCCGTTCCGCCAGGGCGCGCGAGCGGGGATCGGTATCGGGCGAAGCCAGCAGCGCTTTCCATTGCCCCGCGATGTCGGCGGCCCCGCTCTCGATGCGTTCCTGCAGCGGACTGGCCGCTTCGGTCGCGTTGAGTACCCTTTGCGCGGCCTGTTCCGTCATTTTCGCGACGTAATCAAGGCGATCCCGGGCATCGGGAATGTCATGCGCAGCCTTCGCGATCAGCTTGTCGAATCCGAGCCCACGCAGATTGTCGTGCAGCATGCGGGTCATCTGGCCGACCCGGGCCAGCACCGCGTCATGCGCAACACTGTCCGCCGCGCCGGCGCCGGCCGGTTCGCCGCCGTCGAGTACCGGTGCCGGCTGCCGCTCCACTTCAGGCACCTACCTTGTCGAGCTTTTCGAAGATCTTCGACAGCTTTTCGTCCAGCGTGGCGGCCGTGAACGGCTTGACCACATAGCCGTTGGCGCCGGCCTGCGCGGCCGCGATGATGTTTTCCTTCTTCGCTTCGGCCGTCACCATCAGCACCGGCATTTTCGACAACGCGGCGTCGGCCCGGATATTCTGCAGCATGGTGAGCCCGTCCATCACCGGCATGTTCCAGTCGGAGATCACGAAGTCGAACTGCTCGCTCCTCAGCTTGGACAAAGCCATGGCACCGTCTTCCGCCTCGTCGACGTTCGTATAGCCCAACTCCTTCAGCAGATTGCGAACGATGCGGCGCATCGTCGAGAAATCGTCAACCACCAGGAATCGCGTATTGGGACCAGCCATGAATTACTCCATTGATTCTTCAAACCGTTATCGATCATAACGCACGTACACTCGGAGCCGAGGCGCTTGCCAAGTATAATCCTTTCACTCCCCGTTATGCACGCAGGCAACACTTTGCAGGTGCATATAACGCGACAACTCGGTGCGCATCCCCGCCCACGCCCGCCTGCTTTATGTTCTGACAACAGCCATTCTCATACCCGCAACGCACGGCTGCTGTTGGCCGCAAGATAGTCGAGCACCATGCCGGGCAACGCGGTCAAGGGCCCCACCTCGTGCGCCGCTCCGACCGCGATCGCTTCGCGCGGCATGCCGAACACCACGCACGACGCTTCATCCTGCGCAAAATTGCGGGCACCGGCGTTGCGCATCGTGAGCATGCCGGCCGCGCCGTCCTTGCCCATGCCGGTCAGGATCACGCCGACCGCGTTCTTGCCTGCCCAGTGCGCCGCCGATTCGAACAGCACGTCGACCGAAGGCCGGTGCCGGTTGACCGGCGGTCCCTGGTCGAGCTGGGTCACGTAGTTGGCCCCGCTGCGGGCCAGCAGCAGGTGCGAATGACCGGGCGCGATATACGCATGGCCGGGCAGCACCCGCTCGCCGCCGGCCGCTTCCATCACGGTGATCTTGCATAGCCCGTCCAGGCGCTTGGCGAAGGAACGGGTAAAACCTTCCGGCATATGCTGGGTGATCAGGATGCCCGGACAGTCGGACGGCATCCTGACCAGGAATTCCTTGATTGCCTCCGTGCCGCCGGTGGAAGCGCCGATGATGATCAGTTTCTCGCTACTGGTCAGCGGGTTGCGGATCAGCGGCAAGGTCTCGCCGCCACCGCTGTCGGCGCCGGCCGGGGCTACGCTGCGCGCACGTACCCGCGCTTTCGCCGCTGCCCGTATCTTTTCCGCGATCAGCTCCGCGTATTCCAGCATCCCGCTCTGGATGGAGAGCTTCGGCTTGGTCACGAAATCGACCGCGCCCAGTTCCAGCGCGCGCAAGGTGATCTCGGAGCCGCGCTCGGTCAGCGAGGACACCATCACCACCGGCATCGGGCGCAGGCGCATCAGCTTTTCCAGGAAATCCAGGCCGTCCATGCGCGGCATTTCGACGTCCAGCGTCAGCACGTCGGGATTGGTCTGCTTGATCAGCTCGCGCGCCACGATCGGATCCGGCGCCACCCCCACCACTTCCATGTCGGGCTGCCTGCGGATGATTTCGTTCATCACGCTGCGTATCAGCGCAGAATCGTCAACTATCAGTACTTTTATTTTCATGATGCCTATTCTTCGCTGGAGCGCGAATGCACGATGATCAGAACAATTCGACGTCGCCCGCCACCGGCGTCGTCTGCAGACGCTGCGCGTAGTCCTGCTCGCGGTTGACCAGGGTGTTGTTGTTGAGCTGCTTGAGTTTCTTGACCAATACCTTGCCGGTGCGGGGAAAGAAGTACACCTTGCGCGGATGGATGTCGTTCAGATCCTCGGCGACCACCCGGATGTTTTCCGCGCGCAGGAAGGCGCGCACGAACTGCGCATTACGCTCGCCCACGTTAATGGCGATGAAGCCGCGCAGCACGTTGCCGCCCCCGAATACCTTGGCTTCCAGGTTTTCGCGCCGCGCCCCGGCTTTCAGCAGGTCATTGATCAGCACTTCCATTGCATAGGTGCCGTAGCGCATGGAAGCCGATACCGGACTGTCTAGATCGCTGCCGCCGTCCGGCAGCATGAAGTGATTCATTCCGCCGATTCCGGTCATCCTGTCGCGGATACAGGCCGAGACGCAGGAACCGAGCACGGTCACGATCATCATGTCCTTGCAGGTGTAGTAGTACTCGCCGGGCAGGATTTTCGCTGCGTCGCAATCGAATGTCCGGTCGTAATAGACATTGGTCGCAAAGTGTTCTTCGAGTGCAGAGCTCATGCGCTATTTTCCGGTCTGGCTGCGGACCGCGGAACGCGCTCCGGAGTGAAGTGGGTCCAGCTCGTACACTGTTTTGCCGCGCAACTTGAAGGCGTCCGATACATAGAGAAAATTCTCCGAATGCCCGGCAAACAGCAGGCCGTCGGGCTTCATCAGCGGAGCAAAGCGGGCCAGGATCCTGCCTTGCGTCGGTTTGTCGAAGTAAATCATGACATTACGGCAAAAAATCACATCGAAAGGCCCCGATATCGGCCAGTCGCTGCCGAGAAGATTGAGCTGTTTGAAGCTTACCATCTGGCGCAATTCGGGGCGCACCCTGACCAGGCCTTCCTGTTTTCCCTTCCCCCGCAAGAAAAAGCGTTTCGCCCGCTCCGGGGACATTTTATCAAGCCGGTCGATCGAGTAGACGCCGTTCGATGCAGTCGCCAGCACGTTGGTATCGATATCGGTCGCAATCACCTGTGCCGGAGGCGTCAACGTGCCCATGGCTTCGCACAGCGTCATCGCAATCGAATACGGCTCCTCCCCGGTCGAACTCGCGGAACACCAGACGTTGATCGGCCCGGCCCTGCCTCGCACATGATCCGCAAGAATCGGAAAATGATGCGCTTCGCGAAAGAAAGAAGTCAGGTTGGTCGTCAGCGCATTGGTAAACGCCTCCCATTCGGCATCGTCCAATCCGCTCTCCAGTCCGTCCAGGTATTCCTCGAACGAGCGGATGCCGGTGGCGCGCAGGCGCCGCGCCAACCGGCTGTAGACCATTTCCTGTTTACTGTCGGCTAGTGCGATTCCGGCGCGCCGGTGGATCAGTGCGCGCACCCGTTCGAAATCGCGGCCGGTGAATTCGAATTCCTTCGCCGCTTCCATTTTTGGCTGATGCCCGGCAGTTGCCGCCTGCTGGTTTTTCTGTCGAGTCTGCTGCATCGGAAGTATCTTGTAATCAGTGCAAACGCGCGACGGGATGGGGATGCTCTGCCCGGATTGATTGCTCGGGTCTGATATCAACAGTATCGGCATCCAATCCGACAGGCTTGAGCGCCATGGCGGCATGCAAGAAAAAGGCGTACCTTGATGGGCACGCCCGTTTTCCCGTTACCCGTCCGGTTCGCCTCGCATGGTCCAAGATGGCGTTCCGGTCAGAATTCTTCCCAGTCGTCCGTTCCGCCGATCGGTGCGCCTGACGGAGCACGCTTCGGCAGCGAGGGCGGCGTTCTGCGCTTGATATCGGGAGTCGCCGCAGCAGGGGTCGCCCCGCTGCCGACCCGCGTCCGCGGAGAACTCGCTTCCAGCGGTTTGCGCACCAGAGCTGGCGTTGTCCGCGCTGCTGTCCCGCCTTGCAGCTTGAATACCGCCACTGCCTGCACCAGTGAGTTGACCTGCGCCTGCATGCTTTCCGCGGCGGCCGCGGCCTGCTCGACCAGCGCCGCATTCTGCTG
>CBIHOK010000215.1:0-5822 GCA_966211575.1 uncultured Noviherbaspirillum sp. | reverse complement strand
CTTCTTTCAGGATGTCGGCCTGTACCGTGCCGCGCACGTTTTCCAGCACCCATTCCCTGATTTCGGCCGCCTCGTCGGCGTTCGGCTCGCGCTGCTGCTCGGCACGGAAGCGGTCGAGCCGCTGCGCGATCGCGGTATTCATGAACATCGCCAGGATCGTCGGCGCCGGGCCGTTGATCGTCATCGACACCGAGGTCGCCGGGTCGCACAGGTCGAAGCCGTCGTACAGCACCTTCATGTCGTCGAGGGTGGCGATCGATACGCCGGAATTGCCGACCTTGCCGTAGATGTCGGGCCGCAGCGCGGGATCGGCGCCGTACAGCGTGACCGAGTCGAACGCGGTCGACAGGCGCTTGGCCGGCATGCCTTCGGACACCAGCTTGAAGCGGCGGTTGGTGCGGAACGCGTCGCCTTCGCCGGCGAACATCCGGGTCGGGTCCTCGTTTTCGCGCTTGAACGGGAACACGCCGGCGGTGTACGGGAACGCGCCCGGCAGGTTTTCCCGCAGCAGCCAGCGCAGGATTTCGCCGTGGTCCTCGAACTTCGGCAGCGACACCTTGCGGATGGTGTTGCCGGACAGCGTCCTGTAGACCAGCCGGGTACGGATTTCCTTGTCGCGGATGCGCGTCACGTATTCGTCGCCGGCATAGGCGGCCTGCATCCGCGGCCATTCCTCCAGCAGTTTCTTCGCGGCCGGGTCGAGCTGCTGTTCGCGCTCGGCGATCAGCGCATCGAGCGCCGTGGTCGCTCCCTCTCCCGCTTGCGCGAGAGACTCTGCCAGCATGCGCCGGCTCTCCTGCAACTGCTGCCGTTCACGCGCCAGCCTGACCTGGCGTGCGGCGTTGCGGTGATAACCGCGCAGCGCATCCGCGATTTCCGCCAGGTAGCGCGAGCGCGCCGGCGGCACGATTGCATTGCGGCCGGACGAGAAGCGCGCCGCCACCGGCGCCAGCTTGCCCGGCTTCGTCTTCAGCCCGAATTCGGCCAGCTTCGGCAGCAGGCCCTGGTATAGCGCGGTCACGCCATCGTCGTTGAAGCGCGAGGCCTGGGTGCCGTAGACCGGCATCTCGTCCGGCCTGCGGTTCCACAGTTCGCGGTTGCGCTGGTATTGCTTGGCGACGTCGCGCAGCGCATCCTGCGCGCCCTTGCGGTCGAACTTGTTGATCGCGACCACGTCGGCGAAGTCGAGCATGTCGATCTTTTCCAGCTGCGAGGCAGCGCCGAATTCGGGCGTCATCACATACATCGACAGGTCGACATGCGGCACGATCGCGGCATCGCCCTGGCCGATGCCGGAAGTTTCGACGATCACCAGGTCGAAGCCGGCGACCTTGCAGGCGGCGATCACGTCCGGCAGCGCCTGCGAAATCTCGGAGCCGGCCTCGCGCGTCGCCAGCGAGCGCATGAAAACAGGAGACTGCGCACGAGACTGCCCGTTCCATGGATTGATCGCATTCATCCGGATGCGGTCGCCGAGCAGGGCGCCGCCCGACTTGCGGCGCGAAGGATCGATCGATATCACCGCGATATGCAGCGCATCGTCCTGGTCGAGCCGCAGACGGCGGATCAGTTCGTCGGTCAGCGAGGATTTGCCGGCGCCGCCGGTTCCGGTAATGCCGAGCACCGGGGTGGCGACGGTATCGGCAGCGGTATGCAGCGCCTGCTTCAACGCAGGGGCGGCCTTGCCGTTTTCGAGCGCGGTGATCAGTTGCGCCAGCGGCCGCTGGCGTTCGGCGATCGTGCCTTGGCGCAGCGCCTCCAGCGAGGCCGGCGCGTACGGCGAGAGGTCGGTGTCGCAAGCCTGGATCATCGACAGGATCATGCCAGCCAGGCCGAGGCGCTGACCGTCTTCCGGGCTGAAGATGCGCGCCACGCCGTAGGCGTGCAGTTCGGCAATCTCGTCGGGCACGATCACGCCGCCGCCGCCGCCGAACACCTTGATGTGGGCGCCGCCGCGTTCCTTCAGCAGGTCGATCATGTACTTGAAGTACTCGACGTGCCCCCCCTGGTAGCTGGAGATGGCGATCCCCTGCGCATCCTCCTGCAGCGCGGCGGTGACGACTTCGTCGACCGAACGGTTGTGGCCCAGGTGGATCACTTCGGCACCATTGGCCATCAGGATGCGGCGCATGATGTTGATCGCGGCGTCATGGCCGTCGAACAGCGAAGCGGCGGTGACGAAACGTACTTTGTTGAGCGGCTTGTATTCGGTCAGCTTGTGGGCTATGGAAAGGTCGGTCATCGCGCGGTTCGGGAACGGTTGCCGGCAGCGGTGCCGGGCTGGTTGAATGACGTTTACGTTAACGTCAATTGCATGCCCAGTCAATCGCCGCTTCCGAAGATGGCGGGAATGGCGGAAGTTGCCCGCAAGGGGGCGATTGCAAAATGGCAATTGCGCGGCGTCCGGGTGTGCAGCCGCCTGCGGGCGGAAGTGAATTTATCGAATTATCCGATTCCCTTGTGGTCAGTGGAGGATGCAAAAAAAAATCCCCGATCCGCTCCGTCAACATTGCCGCGGCGCCAGCGTGCCGGTGGTCTGCCGTCCATGAATGCTCCGGGTTCGTTCGCCTTGTCTTCAGCCCCTGCGCAATTGCATGCCGTCGCCGACGCCTTCGTGCATATCGGCGAGACCGGTCTGGTGCTCGACTGGAGCCGGCAAGCGACAGCATTGTTTGGTCGGGGCGCGCAGGAAGTGGCTGGCAAGCCGTTTGCCGCTCTGCTGGCGCCGCCGTCGCGAGCCGCCGCAGAGCAGGCGATACGGCAACTGGCGGGGCCCGCCGGCGCGCTTGCTCCACGCCAGCGCATCGAGTTGCTGGGGCTGCATCGCGACGGCCACATCGTACCGGTCGAGCTCACCTTCAGCCGGATGCACGGCGCCCATGCGATTCATCTGCTGGCCGCCATTCGCGATCTCTCGCCGCAGCATGCGCTGAGGCAGCGGCTGCGCGAGCGCGACGCATTGCTGAACCTGTGCCGCGATGCGCTGGTGATGACCGATCTGGAGGAACGGATACAGTACTGGAATGCCGGGGCCGAGCAGATGTATGGCTGGCTGCGGCAGGATGCGCTGGGGCGCCGCTGGAGCGAATTGCTGGCGCTGCCGGCGGGCGGTTTGCCGGACGACATCTGGCGCGAACTCGAAGTGCGGGCCAACTGGGAAGGGGAAATGCAGCATTGCCGGCGCGATGGCGAGTTGTTCGCGGCGCTCTGCCGTTACGCACTCAAGCGCGACGAGCACGGCGCGCCGGCCGGCCTGATGCTGGTGGCCACCGACATCAGCATGTTCAAGCAGGCACTGGAAACCTCGTTGCTGTTGCGCGAGAGCGAAGAGCGTTTCAAGGCGCTGTTCGAGCGCCACAGCGACGGCGTGTTTTCGTTCAACCCGCTGTCGCGCCTGACCGCGGTCAATCCCGCGCTGTCGCGGCTGACCGGCTATAGCCAGCAGGAATTGCTGTCCATGCCGCTGGGGCGGCTGGCGACAGAGGAGTGCCGTCCCCTGGCGCGGGCCAGCTTCCTGGAAGCGATGCGCGGCAAGCCGCAATCTTGCGAGGTGGTATGCGTGCGCCGGGATGGCAGCCGCTTCGAGGCCAGCCTCACCATGCTGCCCGATATCGCCGACGGCAAGGTGGCCGGCGTGCATGGAATCGTGCGCGATGTCAGCCACCGGCGCCAGAGCGAGCGGCGCATCGAATACCTGGCCAATCATGACAGCCTGACCGGTTTGCCGAATCGTAACCTGCTGGAAGAACGGATGAAGCATGCGATCGAACAGGCGCGGCGACAGGGAGCGCGGGTCGGCGTGTTGTTCATGGACCTGAACCGTTTCAAGGTGATCAACGACAGCCTTGGCCATGCGGTAGGCGACCAGTTGCTGTGCCGGGTCGCCGGCCGTCTCAAGTCCGCGCTGCGCGAAGGCGATACCGTGGCGCGGCTGGGCGGCGACGAATTCGTGGTGCTGCTGGAAAATGTGCAGGCGACCGAACAGATCGCGCATGTCGCCGACAACCTGGCCAAGGCGGTGCGCGAGCCGGTCCAGCTGGCCGGGCATGCGTTGTTGGTGACGACCAGCATCGGCGCCGCGCTCTACCCCGGCGACGGCGACAATCCCGGTGCGCTGCTCAAGAATGCGGATCTTGCGATGTACGAGGCGAAGAAAGGCGTCGACGGCGCGTTTCGCCTGTACGATGCCGCGATGAACGCGCGCGCGGTGCAGCGCCTGCACTGGGAAAGCAGCCTGCGGCGGGCATTCGAGCAGAGCGAATTCGTCCTGCATTACCAGCCGCGGATGGCGATGGCGAGCAAGACCGTCGTCGGCGTCGAGGCGCTGGTGCGCTGGGAACTGCCGGGCAAGGGGATAGTGTTTCCCGCCAGTTTCATTCCGCTGGCCGAAGAGATCGGCTTGATCGATGATCTCGGCGAATGGGTATTGCGCACTGCATGCCGCCAGCTCAAGGCGTGGCAGAGGGCGCAGCTGCCGCCGCTGATGATGTCGGTCAATCTGTCCGCCGTGCAGCTCGGTTCGCGCCGCATTCATCATATCGTGTCGGATGCGCTGGCCGAGAGCGCGCTCGATTCGCGCTTGCTCGAATTGGAAATCACCGAGAGCAGCCTGATGCACGACATCGACGATTGCGCGCGCATGCTCAACGAGGTGCGCCAGCTCGGCGTGAGCCTCTCAATCGACGATTTCGGCACCGGCTACTCGTCGCTCAACTACCTGAAACGCTTGCCGATCGACACGCTCAAGATCGACAAGTCCTTTGTCGGCGATATCGCCCGCGACGGCGACGACGCGGCCATCGTGGCAGCCGCAATCGCGATGGCCCACAGCATGAATCTGAAAGTGGTGGCGGAGGGTGTGACCTCGCACGACCAGCTGCACTTCCTCGCGGCCTGCGGCTGCGACGAGATCCAGGGCTACCTGCTGTGCCAGCCATTGCCCGCCGATGAAGCGGCGATGTTTTTCCGCACCGCGGAATTGCGCGGCTTGTCCGTTCCAGGGTTCCCCTGAGTGCCCGCTCCGGGGCGCACGGATCTTGCTTGCCGGGGCATTAGCCGCTCCATGTCCGAATCGCATACACTGCTATGCTTTCGTCGACGTAATCTTGTTCCTCGACATGGAAGACAATTTCCTACCGGCGCCCGACTCGAGCGAAGACATCGGGACACTACCTAGCCACCTGGATTTCCCCGTGGTGGGAATCGGCGCGTCAGCCGGTGGCCTGCAAGCGCTGCTGCGTCTGTTCGAGAATCTTCCGGCCGACAGCGGCATGGCCTTTGTCGTGATCCTGCATTTGTCGCCGCGCCACGAAAGCAATGCCGACGCGGTGTTGCAGCGCGCCACCAGGATGCCGGTGATGCAGGTCACCAAGGCGCGGCCCATCGAGAAGAACCATGTCTACGTGATCCCGCCAAAAAAGCAACTCGCGATGAAAGACGGGTATCTCGCCGTCGAAGAAGGCCGGCGCCGGCCCGGCCAGCATGTGGCGATCGATCTGTTTTTCCGCACCCTGGCCGATGCGCACCGGGAACGCGCGATCGGCGTGGTGCTGTCGGGCACCGGGTCGGACGGCGCGGCCGGCCTGATGCGAGTCAAGGAGCAGGGCGGCGTGACGCTGGCGCAGGCGCCGGCGGATGCCGAGCACGACGGGATGCCGCTGGCGGCGATCGGCACCGACGCGGTCGACTTCGTGCTGCCGGTGGTCGACATGCCGCAAAAACTGATCGACATCGGCACGCTGGCGCGCGCGATCCGGCGGCCGCCGTCCGAGGCGCCGGAGGCGCCGCTGGCGGCAAAGCGGCCGGCTTCGCTGGATGAGGAT
>CBIHOK010000214.1:0-5849 GCA_966211575.1 uncultured Noviherbaspirillum sp. | reverse complement strand
TGGCGAGACAAAGAAAGTGAGCGGCCGCCGGGCCGCCCCCGGCAAGCATCCACGAGCGACACCCGCCCCAGCATGCCAAAAACTCTCCTAATCAAAAACGCCAAAATCCTCGTCACCATGGACGACGAACGCCGCGAAATCCCCAACGGCGCACTCTACATCCGCGACAACGTGATCGACCAGGTAGGCGCCACCCAAGACCTCCCGCAAACGGCAGACGAGGTAATCGACGCCACCAACCACGTGGTGATACCGGGCCTGATCAACACCCACCACCACATGTACCAGAGCCTTACGCGCGCCATCCCCGCCGCGCAGGACGGCGAACTGTTCAGCTGGCTCACCAACCTGTACCCGATCTGGGCCAATCTCACGCCCGAGATGGTGCGCATCTCCACCCTCACCGCGATGAGCGAACTGATGCTCTCCGGCTGCACCACCACCAGCGACCACCTGTACATCTACCCGAACGGCTGCAAGCTCGACCACAGCATCGAAGCGGCGCAGCAGATCGGCATGCGCTTCCATGCCGCGCGCGGTTCGATGAGCGTCGGGCAGTCGCAGGGCGGTTTGCCGCCGGACCGCGTGGTCGAGGGCGAAGCCGCGATCCTGAAGGACACGCAGCGCCTGATCGAAACCTGGCACGATGCGTCGCGCCACGCGATGCTGCGCATCGTGGTCGCCCCCTGCTCGCCGTTCTCGGTGTCGCGCGACCTGATGCGCGAATCCGCCGCCCTGGCGCGCAGCCACGGCCTGTCGCTGCACACCCATCTCGCCGAAAGCAAGACCGACATCGACTACAGCCGCGAGAAATTCAACATGACGCCCGCGCAGTACGCGGAAGATTGCGGCTGGATCGGACATGACGTCTGGCACGCGCACTGCGTCCAGCTCGATGACGCCGGCATCGCGCTGTTCGCGCGCAGCGGCACCGGCGTCGCGCACTGCCCGTGCTCGAACATGCGTCTTGCCTCCGGCATCGCGCCGGTACGCAGGATGCTGGACGCCGGCGTGCCGGTCGGCCTCGGCGTCGACGGCTCGGCGTCCAACGATTCGGGGCATCTGCTCGGCGAAGTGCGGCAGGCGATGCTGCTGCAGCGGGTCGGTTTCGGACCGGATGCGATGACTGCGCGCCAGGCGCTGGAAATCGCGACGCGCGGCGGCGCCAAGGTGCTCAACCGCGACGACATCGGCGCGCTGGCGCCCGGCATGTCGGCCGACGTGGCGATGTTCGACCTGAACCAGGTCGGCTTCACCGGCGCGCTGCACGACCCGGTGGCGGCGCTGGTATTCTGCACGCCGGCCAACGTGGCATGCAGCGTGATCAATGGCCGGGTAGTGGTGCGCGACGGCCGTTGCACCACGATCGAATCCGAAGCGGTGTGGGAAACGCACCAGCGGCTCGCGCATACGCTGGCGCACGCCGCGCACACGACCCGATCCGGCTGAATCGCGTCGCCGATTACACTTCCGCGATCCGCAGCAGGTTGGTCGTGCCCGATTTCGCAAACGGCATGCCGGCCGCGATCACCACCTGGTCGCCGGCTTCGGCAAAGCCTTCGGCCAGCGCGATGCGGCCGGCAGCTGCGACCATTTCATCGACATTGGTCACATCCGGGCTGACCGTCGTATGCACGCCCCAGGCCAAGGCTAGGCGACGCGCGGTCGATTGCTTCGGCGTGATGCTCAGGATCGGCGCCACCGGCCGTTCGCGCGCCGCGCGCAGGCTGGTGTGGCCGGACGTGGTGTAGGTGATCGTGACGCGCGCGCCGACGATCTGCGTGACGCTGCGCAAGGCGGCGCAAATCGCGTCGCTGCGGTTCGGCAACGGTTCGACGTGCTGCGCATCGATCAGATTGCGATACAGCGGATCGCGCTCGACTTCGCGGATGATGCGGTCCATCATCGCCACCGCCTGCACCGGATAGGCGCCGCTGGCCGATTCGGCCGACAGCATCACCGCGTCGGCGCCGTCGTAGACCGCGCTGGCGACGTCCGAGGCTTCGGCCCGGGTCGGCACCGGCGCCGAGATCATCGATTCCAGCATCTGGGTAGCGATCACCACCGGCTTGCCGTGGCGGCTGCACATGCGCAGGATGCGCTTCTGCACGCCCGGCACCCGTTCCGGCGGCAGTTCGACACCCAAGTCGCCGCGCGCCACCATCACCGCATCCGCCGCCTGCACGATTTGCTCCAGCTGCTCCAGTGCCGCCGGCTTTTCCAATTTCGCCAGCAGGCTGGCGCGATCGCCGATCAGCGCACGCGCCTGCTGCAAGTCTTCCGGTCGCTGCACGAAGGACAGCGCGATCCAGTCGACTCCAAGCGACAGCGCGAAATCGAGATCGCGTTTGTCCTTGTCGGTCAGCGCCGGGATCGGCAGCACCGCGTCCGGCACGTTCACGCCCTTGCGGTCGGACAAGGGGCCGCCGTTGACGACGCGGGTACGGATGCAGTCACCATCGCTGCCGAGCACTTCCAGCCGCAGCTTGCCGTCGTCCAGCAGCAGCGACTGGCCGGCCGCGATCACGGCGAACAGTTCCGGGTGCGGCAGGCAGACCCGCCGCGCATCGCCGGGCGCGGAATCGCGGTCGAGCCGGAATTCGGCACCCGCCTGCAGCGTCACCCGCCCTTCCGCAAACTGGCCGATGCGCAGCTTCGGTCCCTGCAGGTCGGCCAGGATCGCGATCGGCCGTCCGAGGCTGCGCTCGATCTCGCGCACGATCTCGTAGCGGGCACGATGGTCTTCATGCGAGCCATGGCTGAAATTGAAACGGAACACGTCGGCGCCGGCGACGAACAGCGCGCAGATGGTTTCCGCGCTGGAACTGGCCGGCCCGAGGGTGGCGACGATCTTGGCATTGCGGTGACGTTGCATGGTCAGGATGGAAAAGGTTGGAAGTGGCCGGCACGGCGCGTGCCGGTGTACGCCCTCGTCCGCGTGCGGAAGAGGGATGGAAGCAAGAGTGGTCAGTACCTATCCCCTGCGGTACATGCGAGAGGAAGCGCGTGGAATCACAGCACCAGTATTGCCCTGAAGTCGTTCACGTTGGTGCGCGTGGGCCCGCTCACCACCAGGTCGCCCAGCGCGCTGAAGAAGCCGTAGCCGTCGTTGTTCTCCAGCATCGCGCGCGGCCGCAGTTCCAGTTGCATGGCGCGGGCGATCGAGTGGGACTGGTAGACGGCGCCGGCATTGTCTTCCGAACCGTCGATGCCGTCGGTGTCGCAGGCGATCGCATGAATGCCGGGATGACCGTTCAGCGTGACCGCCAGGCTCAGCAGGAATTCCGCGTTGCGCCCGCCGCGGCCGTTGCCGCGCACGGTGACCGTGGTTTCCCCGCCGGAAATCAGCACGCAGGGCCGCGCAAACGGCTGGCCGCGCAATGCCACCTGGCGCGCGATCGCCGCGTGCACCATACCCACGTCGCGCGCCTCGCCTTCCATCTCGTCCGACAACACGTAGGGGGTGATGCCGGCAGCACGGGCCACCTCGGCCGCCGCTTCCAGCGCCTGCTGCGCGGTGGCGATCACATGATGTTCGTTGCGTTCAAAGCGCGGATCGTCCGGTTTCGGCGTTTCGCCGGCGCCCGATCGCAGATGCCGTTCGATATTCTCGGGCACCTCGATCCGGTATTTGCGCAGGATCGCCAGCGCCTGCTCGCAAGTGGTCGGGTCCGGCAGCGTCGGGCCGCTGGCGATCACGCCGGGATCGTCGCCCGGCACATCGGAAATCAGCAGCGTGACCACCCGCGCCGGCGCGCAGGCCAGCGCCAGGCGGCCACCCTTGATCGCCGACAGATGCTTGCGCACGCAGTTCATTTCGGAGATCGTCGCGCCGCTCTTCAGCAAGGCTTTGTTGACCGCCTGCTTCTGTTCCAGCGAGATGCCTTCCGCCGGCAGCGCCAGCAGCGAGGAACCGCCGCCCGAGATCAGGCACAGCACCAGGTCATCCTCGCCCAGTCCCTGCACCATCCGCAGCATGCGCGCCGCCGCCTGCCGTCCGGCTTCATCCGGCACCGGATGCGCGGCCTCCACCACTTCGATGCGCTTGCACTGGGCCCCATGGGCATAGCGGGTGACGACCAGGCCGCCGATCTCGCCCTGCCAGTGCTCCTCCACCGCCTTCGCCATCGCCGCCGCGCCCTTGCCGGCGCCGATCACCAGCGTGCGGCCGCGCGGCGGCGCCGGCAGGAAGGCCGGCAGGCATTTTTCCGGACTGACGGCGGACACTGCGCTTGCGTACATGTCGAGCAGCAACTGGCGGGGATCGATCGCTTGCATGGCGTTATAGGGCGTTACGCTCTGGATAGTGGAAAACAGCGGGTCATTCTACGCTTCTGCGATCTGATGGTTGGACAGCAGTTCGACCGCCCGGCACAGCGCCGAATGATCGAGCCCGCTCATGCCGTTGGCGGCACAGGCGTTCATCAGTTCCTGTGCGGTCGCGGTGTTCGGCAGCGAAATGCCGAGCGCCTTCGCGCCCTGCAGCGCCAGGTTCAAATCCTTCTGATGCAGTTCGATGCGGAAGCCCGGGTTGAAGGTGCGCTTGACCATCCGTTCACCGTGCACTTCGAGAATGCGCGACGAGGCGAAGCCGCCCATCAGCGCCTGCCGCACGCGCGCCGGATCGGCGCCGGCCTTGGAGGCGAACAGCAGCGCTTCGGCCACTGCCTGGATGTTGAGCGCGACGATGATCTGGTTCGCCACCTTGGTGGTCTGGCCGTCGCCGTTGCCGCCGACCAGCGTGATGTTCTTGCCCATCAGCTCGAACAGCGGCTTGACGTCGTTGAACGCGCTTTCCGGGCCACCCACCATGATGGTCAGCGATGCCGCTTTCGCGCCGACTTCGCCGCCCGATACCGGCGCATCCAGGTACTGGCAGCCGAGCGCGTTGATCTTCTTCGCAAACTCCTTGGTGGCGATCGGCGAGATCGAGCTCATGTCGACCACGGTCTTGCCCTGGGTGAGGCCGGCGGCGACGCCGTTTTCACCGAACAGCACCGCTTCCACGTGCGGCGTGTCGGGCACCATGATGATGACGACGTCGGCGCGCTTCGCGACTTCGGCGCCCGAGGTGCAGACGGTTGCGCCGCCTTCCACCAGCTGGAACGGCGGATTCTTCTGGTCATGCAGGTACAGCTTGTGTCCGCCCGCCTGCAGATGCTGCGCCATCGGCGCGCCCATGATGCCCAATCCGATAAAGCCTACTTTTGCCATCTTGTTCTCCTTTGTTTCGTTTTCAATTCGTGTAACCGTTGCGGCGAACCTTCCGTTCGGCGCCTGCTTTGCTCCCCTCGCCCATGAAATGGGAGAGGGGCCGGGGGGAGAGGGTGGTTGCCAAGGGCGCTTCACACGATTCCCCCGGCAAATCAATACGTTTCACACCTCGTGGTAACAAGCCGGGACCGGCCCCGGCGGGCCACTCACTTTTTTTGCTTCGCCAAGGAAAGGAAGCAAAGAATGGCGACCGCCAGCCACTGCCCTCTTTTGGCAGTGTCAGCAGCGGAACTGTCTGCCCGGCTCGACTGCGTCTTTGCCGAAGAAGCTCTCTCCGCAACGTTCACCTTGATCCGTCACACCCCATGCGCCGCACGCCAGCCCAGCCCTTCCACCGTCCCGGCCTTCGGCTTGTATTCACAGCCGATCCAGCCGACGTAACCGATCTGGTCGAGCAGGCCGAACAGGTAGCGGTAATTGATTTCCCCAGTGCCCGGTTCGGAACGGCCCGGGTTATCGGCGAGCTGGACGTGGCGGATGATGTCGAGGTTGGCCTTGATCGTGTTCGCGATCTCGCCTTCCATCCGCTGCATGTGATAGATGTCGTACTGCAGGTAGATGTTGCTCGATCCGGT
>CBIHOK010000213.1:0-5881 GCA_966211575.1 uncultured Noviherbaspirillum sp. | reverse complement strand
CTGATCCGCGCCGGCGTGCAGGACCGCGAAATGGTCGAAAGCCTCGGCTACCGGATCCGGCGCCTGTTCATCGGCGTGTTCGTCGCCGGTTCGGCGCTGGCCGGCCTCGGCGGCGTGATGTGGGCGCTGTACCAGCAAGGCGTATCGCCGCAGATGGGCGCGCAGGTCAACGTGCTGATCTTCATCGTGATCATCATCGGCGGCCTCGGCTCCACCGGCGGCTGCTTCCTGGGCGCGCTGCTGGTCGGCCTGATGGCCAACTACACCGGCTTCCTGGTGCCGAAAGTGGCGCTGTTTTCCAACATCCTGCTGATGGCCGTGATCCTGCTGTGGCGGCCGCAGGGCTTGTACAAGGTAACCAACCGATGATCGCGCGCCTGCTTTCCCACGACCTGCCGCGCAGCCGGCTGCTGGCCGCGGCACTGGTGCTGATCGTGCTCGGCCTGGCGCTGGCACCGTTCATCGCGCCCAGCGTGAGGGCGCTCAACGTCGCCGCCAAGATCATCATCTTCATCGTGCTGGTGGCGAGCTACGACCTGCTGCTCGGCTATACCGGCATCGTGTCGTTCGCGCATACGATGTTCTTCGGCATCGGCGCCTACGGCATCGCGATCGCGAGCACCGGCATGGGACCGGGGTGGGGCAGCCTGCTGGCCGGCATGCTGGGCGCGGTCGCGCTGTCGCTGGTGCTGTCGCTGCTGATCGGCCTGTTCTCGCTACGCGTGCGGGCGATCTTCTACGCGATGATCACGCTGGCGGTGGCGTCCGCGTTCCAGACGCTGGCATCGCAATTGTCGAACATCACCGGCGGCGAGGACGGCCTCAACTTCCGGTTGCCGGAAGTGCTGCAGCCGTCGTTCCAGTTGCGCGAAGACCCGTTGTTCGGCACTTACCTCGACGGCCGCTTCATCACCTACTACCTGGTGTTCGTCGCTGCCGTGCTGCTGTTCCTGGCGATGCTGCGCATCGTCAATTCGCCATTCGGGCGGGTGCTGCAGGCGATCCGCGAAAACGATTTCCGTGCCGAAGCGATCGGTTATCGAACCGTGGTGTACCGCACCTGGTCGAACGTGCTGGCATCGGTATTCGCGACGCTGGCCGGCTGCCTGCTCGCGCTCTGGCTGCGCTACAACGGCCCGGCCACCTCGCTGTCGTTCGAGATCATGGTCGACATCCTGCTGATCGTGGTGATCGGCGGCATGGGGACGATGTACGGCGCGGTCTGCGGCACCGCAATCTTCCTGCTGGCGCAAAGCTACCTGCAGGACCTGATGCGGCTGGCATCGGAGGCGACGCATGCGCTGCCGCTGCTGCCGGCGCTGCTGTCGCCGGACCGCTGGCTGTTGTGGCTGGGCATCCTGTTCGTGCTGTCCGTGTATTTCTTCCCGACCGGTATCGTCGGCAAACTGCGCAGCTGGAGGTGACATGCAACCGACTTCCCATTACCTGACCTGCTGCGAGCGCGAAATCCACTTCGTCGAATGGGGCCGCAAGGAGGCGCCGCCGCTGGTAATGTGGCACGGGCTGGCGCGCACCGGGCGCGATTTCGACGACCTGGCCGCGGCGCTGGCCGACACCTATCGCATCGTCTGCCCGGACACCATCGGACGCGGGCTGTCGCAATGGAGCCCGGACCCGGACAATGAATACTGCCTCGATTTCTATGCGCGGCTGGCGCAGGCTTTCGTCGACCGCCTCGGCTTCGATCGGGTGCGCTGGGTCGGCACCTCGATGGGCGGCGCGATCGGGACGGTGGCCGGCGCCACCACGCTGCAGGGACGCATCACGCACCTGGTACTGAACGACAACGGCCCCGCGCTGGCGGCCAGCGCAATCGAGCGCATCCGCGCGTATGCCGGCAACCCGCCGCAATTCGACACCGTCACCGAACTCGAAGCCTTCTTCCGCAACGCCTACAAGCCCTACGGCTGGCAGAGCGACGCGCAATGGCGGCGGATGACCGAAACCTCGACGCGCCGCCTGCCGGACGGCAAGGTCACGCCGCACTACGACCCGGCGATGGTGCGCCAGTTCATCGTGCACCCGGACGACTACGATCGCTGGCCGGAATACGACGCGCTGACGATGCCGGTGCTGGTGATGCGCGGGGCGGAATCGGACCTGCTGCTGCAGGAAACCGCCGAACAGATGACGCAGCGCGGACCGCGCGCGCAACTGGCGGTCATCCCCGGCTGCGGCCATGCGCCGGCGCTGAACGTGCCGGCGCAGATCGAGCTGGTCAGGAAATTCCTCGCGCAGTAATTCACTGCGCCAGCCAGAACGCGGCCAGCGCCAGCAGCGCCGGCACCGTCTGCACGAACAGGATGCGCTTCTGCACCGTGACCGCGCCCCAGATGCCGGCCACCGCCACGCAGACCAATCCATACATCACGAACGCATGCGCGACCGCCGGCTGGGGATGCAGCAGGCCGACCGCCAGCGCCGCCGCCAGGAAGCCGTTGTAGCAGCCCTGGTTCGACAGCGCCGGCGCCATCGTTTCCACCTGCGCATCGTCGAGACCGAATACCTTGCGGCCGCGGGTGCGGAACATCACGGTTTCGAGCAGGACGATATAGACGTGGATCAGCAGCACCAGTCCGATCAGGATGTTGGCAGCGAGTGTCATGAGGGGCCCCTTTTTTGATGAAATTTTGGCAATTATACTTGCATCAATCCGGGGCGCCGCCAATTTTCCGCGCCGATCAGAACATGTGCATCATGCCGAACGAAATTCCGGTCTGATGACTCTGGTTCAGCGCCTGCGTGCCGCCGCTGGCGTAGCCGCCGTCGAGCGAGTTGCGGTCGATTTCCGAGTAGAGCGTGGTGCGTTTGGATAGCGCATAGGTGGCGCCGATCATGTACAGGTCCTTGCGGCCGTCGCCCGCCGCCACGCTCTTGCTGGCCTTGTGCTGGAACACGCTCACGCGGTACCAGGCGCCGGTCAGCGCGACCTTGGAGCTGAGCTTGTAGCGCAGGCCCGCCCAGGTCCACTTCGCGGTGTCGTCGACGGTAGCGGTCGCCTGCTTCTCGTTGGCGTAACCGAGATAGGCGGTCGCGGCGCCGAAGCGGTAGGCGCCGCCCAGCGTGTAATGCTTGTAGTCCTGGTAGTTCGGCTTGGCGCTGCTGCCCACGTTCTGCTTCGACGTGGTATAGGCCGTCCCGAGGCGCAGCGGGCCGGAATCGTAGTTCGCGCCGACTGCCTGGGTGGCGCCGTTGGAGGTGCTGCCGGGCACTTCGCCCAGCGCGTATTCGGCGCGCGCGGTGACGGGGCCGAACTTGCCGGTGTACTGGATATCGTTGTCGTAGCGGGTACCGGCGGTGGCCGAGATCGCGTAGGTAATGCCCGGGTATTTGAAGCCGAACGGATCGTAGGCGGCAATCGTATGGAACGCTACCGTGTACTGCCGGCCGAGATTGATGTCGCCCAGGCTGCCGCTCAGGCCGACGGCGGCGGCGCGCTGGAACAGGATACCGCTGCTGTTGTTGAGCGCGCCGGTGGCGGTCTTGAAGCCGGTCTCCAGCACGAAATGCGCGTTCAGCCCGCCGCCCAGGTCTTCGATCCCCTTGAAGCCGAGACGGTTGGAACGGTAGGTGCCGTTGGATCCCATCGACAGCAGGCTGTCGCCGGCGGCATCGGTATTGGTCTGGTTGCGCAGGCCGGCGTCGATCGAGCCGTAAACCGTGACATCGGCGCGGGCCTGGGCAACGCCGCAAAATGTGCCGATGAGGGCAAGTGCGAGCAGGGTCTTCTTCATGGGTCTCTCCTTGTTTTAGGTATAAGCGCCGCCCTCCGCGCATATCGCTGCGGAAATCGAAGGGTGGCATCGAGGTACCCGCGCCGCGTCGGGCGACAGCGCGGGGTCGGTCAGGCGCGCGCGAACGCACGCTCGCCAGCGGCCACTGCAGCGGCCTGCTGTTCAGGTATGACTGGGGAAAAGTGGCGGGCGGCGTGAATGCGGCTGGCTGCCGCGCCGCCCGGCCTAGCGCTTAACGCGGGAACACGCGGGCAAACAGCGGTTTCGGCTGGTAGTCCGGTTCGAAGTGGCAGCCGCCTTTCAGATGCTGCGCATATTTCTCGCAGGCGGCCATCACTTGCTGGTGGGTCGGCTTGTTGCCGGTCGCGATCCACTGGCGCAGCTGGTCGAGCAGCGCCGGGTATTCGGGATCGGCTTCCTTGCTGTGCTCGTGCTCGTCGGTGAAGTTCTGCAGCAGCTTGTCCTGGTTGCCGGCCTTCGCCACCACGTCCTTGTACGCCGACTCGTATTCGACCAGCGCGGTCGGATCGTCGATCGCGTGCATCGTGATCACCGGCACCGGGATCTTGCCGAACATGTCGGCGTCGAACGCGAGGTCGGCCACCGCCGACGGATCGGCTTCATAGCGGGCCACGCCGCGGTTGAGCGCCGCATCGTCGTCCGAACCCTTGTAGACCACGTGCGCGTTGCCGAACGGATTGCGGCCGCCGAGGAAGCGCTGGCTCAGGTCGCGGAACATGAAGGTGGACCAGCTCATATGGCTGACCAGCGTGCGCTCCGGCACCGGGATCACGGCCAGGATATTGTGCAGGTTGCGCTGTTGCTGCGGCGTGCGCTGCGCGGCCGGCAGCTTGACGCCGGTGCATTCGTTGACGCGCTCGGCCAGTTCCTTCTTGGTCATCTTGGAATCGGCCGGCAGGCCCATCCACAGCGGGTACTGCGCCTCGTCGGGACGGGGATGGTTATGGCAGTAGTACTGGTAGACCACGCGCAGGTCGAGCCGGTGCAGGTAGGCGCGGGTGGCGCCGGCGATCACGCCGCTGGTCAGCATCACGCCATCGTAATTCTTGCTGCCGTCCGGATTGGTGCCATAGATTTCGATCGCCTTGGCGGCGACGTTGCCGCCCCAGGACTGGCCGTGCAGTATCGTCTGCTGCGGCTTGCCGAACTTGCTGATGAAGAGGCGGCGCAGGTTCTCGGTATCCTCGGCGGCCATGCGCCCGCCCCAACCCGGGCGGCGGTAGCTGGATGCGGCGAATGCATAGCCTTCGCGCGGGATCACCGAAAAGCGCTTGATGTCGGCCAGCTCGCTGTTGGCCTTGATCGGGGTCAGGCGCGGGCCGCCGTGCGCATGCACCACCAGTACATGGTTCCAGTTGTTCGGGACGACCATCCAGTAGGTGGCGCCGCTGTCCTGGGTGCCGGTATAGCACTTGGCGGTATTGTTCAGTTCGGCCGGGCAAGGCGTGACGGTTTGCGCGAATACGGCGGCGGCAGGCGCCAGCAGCAGGCCGGCGGCCAGTGCCGCGAGACTTCTCTTCTTCATTGCGATCTCCTCGATTGGAAAGACTGTGCTGGCTGACATCGAGCCGGCATGGCGAGGAGTGTAGGTCGGACTTTCTGCTATGTAAAATATTTCAAAACAAAGGAATCGATACTTTTAAAGTATTGAGATACTGGCAGAACTAGATTTCAATCTGCGTCCCCAGCTCGATCACGCGGTTGCTCGGCACCCGGAAATAATCGGCGGCATCGCGCGCATTGCGCGACATCGCGGCGAACACCGCTTCGCGCCACAGCGCCATACCGCTGCCCACGGTCGGGATCACGGTCTGGCGGGCAATAAAGAACGAGGTTTCCATCATGTCGATATCCAGCCCCTGGTCGTGGCATAGCGCAAGCGCCGCCGGGATATCGCGCTCGTCCTTGAAGCCGTAGTAGACGTTGACCTGGTAGCACTGGTGCCCCAGCGGCTCGACCCGCACCCGCTCGGCCACCGGGATGGTCGGGATGTCGGCGTTGAACACGGTCAGGAAGATGGTGCGCTCGTGCAGCACCTTGTTGTGCAGCAGGTTGTGCAGCATCGCATGCGGCACGCCGTCGCCCTCGGCGCGGAAGAACACCGC
>CBIHOK010000212.1:0-6035 GCA_966211575.1 uncultured Noviherbaspirillum sp. | reverse complement strand
CCCTCCACTCGTCTCTCGGGGGCGGTGCCGGCCCCCCGCCCCACCCCCCGCTGCTCGGCCAGCCCGCGCCGCGGCAGATGGCGCAAGGTCCGCACTTCACGGCCCCCGGCCCGCAGGATGCGCAGCAGCGCCCGCACTTCCGGTTGTTCGAACGCGCTCTGCCCTTCCGACTGGTCGGACACGATGATCCGGAAGTCCGCGAAGCGCTGCGCATGCAGCGCGGTCAGCGTGACCGCCAGCGCGCACGGCCGGTCGCAGGTGGGTATCAGTACGTCGATCTCCGGCCCGGCCATCACGCGCTCCTGGCCCGGGCCGCATACAGGTAGGGATTGAGCGAAGGATCGTTGTACATCTTGAACTGGCGATACACCTTGAAGTAGGCGCGGCCGGTGCGCGCCTCGTCGAGCAGCACGTCGAAGCAGGCGCCGAGATCGATGCGCTGCTCGGTCAGGCGCTCCAGCTTGGTCTCGCATTTGCGGATGTGGTCGAGATCGACATCGACGCGCTGCGTCTGCTCTTTCATGTGGAAGATCTTCAGGCTGAGTATCGACAGCCGGTCTATCATCGCACCCGCGGTTTCGCTGTTGAGCCGTGCCTCGCCGGCGGGTTCCGGGTTGCCGAGCGACTCCAGGATCGCTTCATCGATCGCCTCGACCGCATCGTTGCGCTTCTGGTTGTACTGGTCGATCAGGCGCTTGCAGGCGGCGATCTCCTGTGCGCCGACGTCGGTACGGCGCGCCTTGTCTTCCTCGTTCCAGAGCAAGCCGTTGTAACGATGGTTGGCTGCGATCCATATCCAGACGCCGCCATCGGCTTCGGTTTCCTGCAGTTCGGGCCAGGAGCGCTGCTGCAGCTTGTTGTCGTGAAAGCGAATGATTTGTAGTGCCTCGGGAATGCTCGTCATACTGTTCCTCGATGTAGCGTGTCGCGCAACCGGTTGCCGGCCGACGGTGCGACTGGACAACCCTTGCCCGCGATACCGGGCAAGGGAACGGATCGAAAAATCGGACGCGGAATGGCGCAGCCGGGCACCTTGCCTCAGGGCAGCGCCAGGCACCGCAAGCCCATGGGGCGGTGCATACCCCTTTGTCCGGGCAATGCCGCAATACAAGCAGGAATCATGCGCAAGCAGGCAGGCACATGCATTGCATCGGCAATGACCCGCGCCGCCGGCGTCATATGTCGCACAACCGGTGCACTCATTTCCATAGATAGCCATTGGAGCCAACCATGCAACACGTCAACCCGATCCAGATCCAGAAATTCCTGAAGGGCGTCGACTACCCGGCCGACAAGGAAACGCTGCTCGACAATGCGAAGAAGCTAGGGGCCGATGAAAATGTCTGCGCCTCGCTCGAAGGTTTGCCGGACCAGAAATTCGATGCGCCGGTCGATGTGAGCCAGGCACTCGCGAAACAGCACTGAGCAGCGGGTAGATGCGCGGGAAGAAATCCCGCGCCATAGCCGGCACTACGAACCGCTCCTGTCGGCGCTGAAAGTTTTACAGGCGCAATGTAAAAATGAAACCGGCGCCGAATTTGCACGGAGTGCCGGAAAAAATTACCGGCGCAGCCGCGGGCCGGCAAGAGCACCTGGCATCGCCGGAACTATTGCCCGCCGCGGCAGACCAAGTTTTACGCGGCCGCACATCCGCTTCAGCATCCGCGAGGCCAGCCATGAACGATCGTTCCAGCACCATTGCCGCGATTCGGCGCGGTGCCATTCCCCTGCAATCGGACCGCTGTTTCCCGGAGCTGCTCGAGCGTGCCAGCAAGGCGTCCCTCGTCCTGCTGGGCGAAGCTACCCATGGCAGCCGCGAGTTCTACCGCACCCGGGCCGAGATCAGCAAGCGCCTGATCACCGACTTCGGTTTCGATGCGGTCGCGGTCGAGGCCGACTGGCCGGATGCGCTGCAGGTCAGCAAGTATGCACAAGACGGCCCCCTGCCCGCTGGTGCGGATAGCCAGCACGCGGCGCAACATGCATTACGCGGTTTCCAGCGCTTTCCGCAGTGGATGTGGCGCAATACGGAGATCGTCGAATTCATCCTGTGGCTGCGCGAGCACAACATGCGCCAACCGGATGGGCGCCGGCGCGCCGGCTTCTACGGGCTGGACGTCTACAGCCTGCGCGCATCGATGGATGCGGTGATCCATTATCTCGACCGGGCCGATCCGGCGGCTGCACAGCGCGCCCGCGCCCGCTACGGCTGCTTCGATCATCTCGCCGAAGACCCGCAGCGCTACGGTTACGCGGCAACCTTCGGCATCCGTCCCGATTGCGAGCAGGAAGTGGTGCGGCAACTGGTAGAGCTGTCATCGGAAACCGCGCGCAGCACACTCGGCAAGACCAGCGGCGACGGCGACGAATTGTTTTACGCGCAGCAGAACGCGCGCGTCGCCCGGAATGCGGAAGCCTATTACCGTTCGATGTTCCTGGGCCGCGATGCCTCGTGGAATCTGCGTGACACCCATATGGCGGACACGCTGGACGCGCTGCGCGATTTCCTGGCGCAACGCAACGGCCGCCCGCCGCGCATCGCGGTATGGGCGCACAACTCGCATCTCGGCGACGCGCGCGCCACCGAGATGGGCGACCATGGCCAGATCAACCTGGGCGAGCTGGTGCGCGAGCGCCATCCGGGCGACAGCTTCCTGCTCGGTTTCACCACCCACGAAGGCACGGTCACCGCCGCTTCCGACTGGGATGCGCCGGCCGAACGCAAGACGATCCGCCCTTCGCACGCGGACAGCTACGAGCGCCTGTTCCACGACTGCGCGATGCCCGGCTTCATGCTGCCGCTGGAGCGGGACAGCGAAGCAAGCGCCTTGCTTCATGAGCGCCGGCTGGAACGCGCGATCGGCGTACTCTACCTTCCGGAAAGCGAGCGCCTGAGCCACTATTTCCATGCCGACCTGGCCAGCCAGTTCGATGCGGTGATCCACTTCGACCATACCCATGCGCTGCATCCGCTCGACAAGTCGCCGCGCTGGACCTACGAAGAGATTCCGGAAACTTACCCGAGCGGAATGTAAGACCGGACAATTCGCGCGGCTCGCCGGAGCACAGGAAAAAAAAAGGGGTTGCGGAACGCAACCCCAAAGCCTGCTGGGAGCCATAAATCCTTGACCGCCGCGCCCGCCCTGATTCGATCCGGAAACGCGGACGGCATCCATTCAAATCTTTTCGGCGCGCCCTTCCCAGTAGACGTCGCGCATCGCGCGCTTGAGTATCTTGCCGGCGGTATTGCGCGGGAACCGATCGACAATCACGACCGCACTGACCCGCTGGTAGCGCGCCGCCACCCGGCTGTTGATCCAGTCGCGCAACTGGTCGGCATCGACCGTACCGGGCTGCTTCAGCACCACGGTCGCCAGCGGCGTCTCACCCCATTTCTCGTGCGGCACGCCGAACACGGCGGCTTCCAGCACCGCCGGATGCCTGACCGCCACGTCTTCGATATCGCGCGGGTAGATCTTCACCCCGCCGCTGTCGATCATCTCCTTCTTGCGGTCGACCAGGTAAAGATAGCCGTCTTCATCGACATATCCGAGGTCGCCGGTATGCAGCCAGCCGTCGACGATCGCCTGCGCGGTCAGATCCGGGCGCTTGAAGTAGCCGGGCATCAGCAACGGGCCGCGCCCGACGATTTCACCGACCTCGCGCGTTTCCGCCAGGCTGCCGTCTTCGCGTTGTATCCGCATTTCCGAAAACGGCGGCGGCACGCCGACCGAACCCTGCTTGCGCACCGCGTCCTCGCGGTCGAGGATGGTCATGAAGCCTTCGGTCAGCCCGTACAGCTCCTGGAAACGTCCCGGCAGCACCCGGTTCAGCTGCTCCTTGTGCTCGTTGTGCAGAGGCGCGCCAAGCGAGAGGATCATCTGCAGCGATTCCAGCGCGGCCGGATCGAAGCGCGGAGACGCCATCATCGCCACGATCTGCGACGGCACCAGCATCGTGTGCGTCACCTTTTCCCGGGCGATGGTCTCGATCAATGCATCGGGATCGAACTGCGGATGCAGCACATAGGTCGCGCCCGAGAAAAAGCAAGGCATCAGTGTGGTGAACGCGCCGTTGAACACGATCGAACCGGTATGCAGCACGATCGACTGCGGACCGATCCCGAACGCATTCGCCAGCAGCGTTCCGTAACGGGCGCGGATCGCGTGCGTATGCACAATGCCTTTCGGCATGCCGGTCGTACCGCTGGTGTACATGATGTTGTAGATGTCGCCCTCGTCCAGCTCGGCCGGGGCTACGGCACTTGCCGAGCGCAGCATCGCCGCATAATCGAGGCAGCCGGGAGCGGCGCCGTCGGTCAGCACCACGCGTTCCGCGCCGAGGCCGGGCAGGCCGGCGGCCGCCTGTATCGCCACTTCGCGCAAGCTGTTGTCGGTAAACAGCAGCACTGCTTCCGCATCTCCCAGCAGGCTGGAGAGGCCGGCGCCCAGCAACAGCGGCGACAGCGGCACCACGACGGCGCCGGACCAGGCCGCGGCCCAGTAGATCTCCAGCAGTTGCGGACAGTTCGGCAACAGCGTGGCGATACGCTGCCCCTTGCGCACGCCCTGCGCCTGCAGCGCGCCTGCCAGCAGCGCCACCCGTTCGGCGAACGCCGCGTAGGAATAACGCTGCTGCTCGAACACCAGCGCCGTATGCGACGGCCGGTAGCGGGCATGATGGGCGATCAGGTTTCCGATGTGCATGTTCGACAGTCCTCCAGCAAGTCGCTTATCTGAGCAGCCGGCCGTTCTGGCCTATCACGGTAATTTCGACGAAGTGAGAGCCGACATGGTTGGTCGGTGAAAATTTCAGCGTGAATCCACCCACGTCGAATGCATTCAGGGTTTCCAGCGCATCGATCACCTTTTCCCGGGTCGGCTTGTCGCCGGCGCGCCGCAAGCCTTCGACCAGCACCTTGGCGCCGATGAATTCCTCGAAGCTGGTGTACGAATAGTCGCTGTCCGGTGCATATTTCTTCATCGCCTTCTGGTATTCCATCACGATCGGCAGCGTCGCCGAGTACGGGAACGGCATCACCTGCGCGATGCCGATCCCGCGCGCATCCTTGGCGCCGATCAGGCGCACGATTTCCTTCGGGTTGACTACCGAGATGTTGACCAGCTGCGCCACCGTCGACACTTGCCGGATACGCTTGCTGAACGCGGCGGTGCTGCGATTCACCGAGATCATCACTACCGCCTGCGGATTGGCCTTTGCGATCGCCTTCACCGCAGCATCCACGTCGGCGGTGTTCTTCGGGTACGCGCCGGTCGCGGCCAGCGTCAGGTGACGCTTCTTCAGCGCCGCCTCCACGCCGGCCAGTCCGGCCTTGCCGAACGGATCGTCCTGGTACATCACCGCGATATGCGTCATGTGCAGCATCATCAACTCGTCGACGATGCCTTCCGCTTCGTCCGCATAGCCGGCGCGGATGTGGAAAATGTTGCGGTTGAACGGCTTGCGCAGATTCTCGCCGCCGGTATACGGCGCGACCAGCGCGATGTTCGCCTTCTCCAGGATCTTCTGCTTCAGCAGTTCACCGACATTGCCGGTGCCGGCGAATCCGATCAGCGCCAGCGCATTGTCCTGGTCGATCACCTCGCGCGTCTTCTCTACCGTCTCCGCGACCTTGTAGCCGTCATCCTTCACCACCAGCCGCAGCTTCCTGCCGTGCACGCCGCCATGCTCGTTCACGTAGTCGAAGTAGACTTTCACGCCGAGCACCATGTCCTTGCCGGTGTCGGCCAGCACTCCGCTCAATGGAGCGACCTGGCCGATCACCAGGTCCTCGGCGCCCGCCGTCCCTCCCAGGAACAGCGCCAGACAAGCCGCCGCGATTCGAATCCATCCAAGTGACCGTGCCATGTCTCCCTCCGTTTATCGTTGTGAAAGCCTTCGATGACTCCGTAACCGTGAGCGCTATTTCCTCCGCTTCGCCAGCATCACCATCTCGCCGACGATCCCCCTGCGAAACGCCAGCACGCAGACGATGAAGATGAAGCCGGTGGCGATCGTCACCGACTGGCCCAGCT
>CBIHOK010000211.1:0-6069 GCA_966211575.1 uncultured Noviherbaspirillum sp. | reverse complement strand
AGGCTACGCTGAACAAGTCCTCGTGCGCCGCGCATCCTGATTTCGGGCGGTTCGCGGCGTTGCACCCCTTGCAGGGCGCGCCCGGGCTGGCAAGCCCGGGCCGCTACGCAGGCGGGCAGCATGCTGCCCGAATTCCCTGCTTCGCCCTCGCCATGGCCCCGCCATGTCTGCGTTTTGCGCCTTGCGCCCCATCCCGAACTCACGCGCCCGGCATCACGGGACTTATTCAGCGTAGCCTTATTCGGCAAACAGCGACATCACCGAGTCGCCCTTGGTAATGCGCTTGAAGGTTTCGGCCAGCAGGTCGGCGCAGCTGAGCTGGCGAATCTTGCCGCAGGCCTTGGCCGCATCCGACAGCGGAATGGTATCGGTGACCACCAGTTCGTCCAGCGGCGAGGTGGCGATGCGCTCGATCGCCGGACCCGACAGCACCGGGTGCGTACAGTAGGCGACCACTTTCTTGGCACCGCGCTCCTTCAGCACTTCGGCGGCCTTGGTTAGCGTGCCGGCGGTATCGACCATGTCGTCCATGATCACGCAATTGCGGCCTTCGACTTCGCCGATGATGTTCATCACTTCCGACACGTTGGCTTTCGGGCGGCGCTTGTCGATGATCGCCAGGTCGCAGTTGAGCCGTTTCGCCAACGCGCGGGCACGCACCACGCCGCCGACGTCGGGCGAGACCACCAGCAGGTCGTCATAGTTTTTCGAAACCAGGTCGGACAGCAGGATCGGCGAGGCGTAGATGTTGTCGACTGGAATATCGAAGAAGCCCTGGATCTGGTCGGCGTGCAGGTCCATGATCAGCACGCGTTCGACGCCGGCTTCCTGCAGCATGTTGGCGACCACCTTGGCGGAGATCGCGACGCGGGCGGAACGCGGGCGGCGATCCTGGCGCGCGTAGCCGAAGTAGGGGATCGCGGCGGTGATGCGGCCAGCCGAGGCGCGCTTGAGCGCATCGACCATCAGCATGATTTCCATCAGGCTGTCGTTGGTCGGCGCGCAGGTGGACTGGAGCACGAAAACATCCTTGCCGCGGACGTTTTCATTGATTTCCACCATCACTTCGCCGTCCGAGAACTTGGAGACTACGGCTTTGCCGAGCGGAATGCCGAGCTGCTTTGCCACCCCGGCGGCCAGATCCGGATTAGCGTTGCCGGTAAAGACCATCAGGTTTTCAAGCGCCATGGGACACCCTGGAATGCAATCGCGTTAAAGGTTGAAAGCCGCCAATACCTGACTTGTCGTCCTGCATTGGCGGCTTAGGTGGTTCTTCTTGTTTTAATGGCAGGGGAAGAAGGATTCGAACCTTCGAATGCCGGAATCAAAATCCGGTGCCTTGACCAACTTGGCGACTCCCCTACACAACTGGCTGCCGGCCGCCGCGTCCCTCGGTTTTGCCGGGGGCGCAGCGTCTGGCGAATTCTCGATCACGACTGCAGCAAATGCGAGAGCGGATGCCGCTCGATCGCCCTGGCTTTCCACGCCTTCCAGTTTGGCGCACCACTGGCGTGCCGCCTTCCCAGCGCTTCCAGCACTTCGTCCGCTTGCTGCTCTTCGGGGAACCCGCAGAACACGCAAGCGCCGGAACCGGTCATTCTCGCGTCCCCGAATTGCCCGAGCCATTCGATGGCTGCGGAAATCGGCGGGAACAACCGGCTTGCCACGACTTGCAGGTCGTTTTTTCCGAAACCGCTCGGTGCTTCACGCTGTGCTTCGGAAAAGTCCGATATTTTGACCGGTTTCGAATCCCTTGTCAATTCCGGATTGGAAAATATGGCGGCGGTCGGCACCGATACGCCGGGCTCGATCACCACGTACCAACAATCGGGAGTGGCGACCGGCTGCAGCGCTTCGCCCACGCCTTCCGCGAACGCATTGCGGCCGAACAGGAAAAACGGCACGTCGGCGCCCAGCTGCAGTCCGAGCGCCATCAGCTGGCTGCGGCTGAAACCGGTCTGCCACAGGTGATTGAGCGCGATCAGCGTGGTGGCCGCATCCGAGGAGCCGCCTCCCAGTCCGCCTCCCATCGGGAGGCGCTTGTCGAGCGAAATATCGGCCCCGAGCGCAGGATTGCCGGCCGCTTTCCTGAGCAGCTGGGCGGCCCGCACCACGAGGTCGGCCTGCTCGGGCACGCCGTCGACTTCGGTGGTGCGCCGTATCAGGCCATCGCCGCGCGTCGCGAAATGCAGGAAATCCCCGCGCTCGATCAGCTGGAACACCGTCTGCAGCAGATGGTAGCCGTCCGGACGGCGGCCCGTGACGTGCAGGAACAGGTTCAGCTTGGCCGGCGCCGGGCAATCGTTCAATGCGCTTGCCATGAATCGATCACGATGCGGATGGAAACGTCGCCGGCCTGGGCGGTCATGCGTTCGAGGTCGATGCGGCGCGGCCGCAGCGGACCTGACGGGCCGTTCCCGCCGTCCCAGTCCTGGTAGCGGATATGCCAGCCGTCGCGGGTCGTGACCTCGGGGGATTGCGGAGTCGCGACGAAGCGCCTGCCGGCGGCGTCGGTGGCAAAGCCCTGCAGCCAGTCGCGCAAGCCGGCCACCGGCAGCGGCCAGCCCAGCGTGGCGCGGGTCAGGTTGTCGACGTCGGTGGCAGTGCGCGGTGCCTGTCCTGCTTGCAGCAGGGTGGCGCCGGCGGCCGTTTCATGGATGATCGCCAGCGTCTGCCCCAGAGGCGACAACAGTTCGACATCCACCCGTTGCGGGGTCTGGGTCCAGGTAAAGCTGCCGTGCAGCGCCTCTTCGCGGTACGGGCCCTGGTAGCGCACCGAGAGGCGGCCGCCGAGGTCGATCGTCTGCCGATAGGGCCGGGCAGCGGTGGCGCTTTCGGCGGCCGGGCTGAGCGGCGCTTGCCCGAGGTTGGCGCATGCGCCAAGCAACAGGGGCAGCGCCAGTAACGCCGCGCGCGGGCCGGCGGCGCCCATGGCAAGAAACAGCGACCCCCGGCGGCCGGCGCGTAATTGCTGCCGCATCATAGGCTGACGTTGAGGCGGGCCAGCGTGCTCTTGAGGGTATCGTTTTGCGGATCCTTGGTGCGCGCGGCGCGCCAGAACTTTTCCGCGTCGCGCTTGTGGCCCCGGACCCACAGGACTTCGCCCAGATGGGCGGCGATCTCCACGTCCGAGCGCAGCGCATAGGCGCGCCGCAGCAGCGTCTCCGCCTCCTTCAGCTTGCCCATGCGGAATTTCACCCATCCCATGCTGTCCATGATGTACGGATCGTGCGGCGCCAGTTTCAGCGCCTTTTCGATCAGCGCATAAGCTTCCTTGAGGCGCATGTTGCGGTCGGCCAGCGAGTAGCCGAGCGCGTTGTACGCGTTCTGGTTGTCGGGCGCCAGCCGTATCACCTTGCGCAGCGCGGTTTCCATGACCTGCAACTGGTTGCCTTTCTCGGCAGTCATCGCGTAGTCGTACAGCAGCTCGGTATTGTCGGGATACTGTTTCAGCGCTTGCCGGAACACTGCCATCGCTTCCGGCAGGCGATTGGCGTCGCGCAGGATCTGCCCTTTCGCGAGCACCACCTGTATCTGTTCGTCTTCACCCTGGGCGCGAGCCTCGTCGAGCATGCGACGGGCGGCATCGATATCGCCGGTCTTGGCCACTACCTGCGCCCGCTTGATCTGCGCGGCCAGATAGGCTTCGCCCGACTGGATCTTGCCCAGCCACTTGAGCTCGGCCTGGGTGTCCTTGCGTTCCTCCGCGATCTGCGCGAGCAGCAGCAGCGCCTGGCTGGGGTCGCGTTCGGCATCCGGTTGCGCGGCCAGGGCCTTCAGATAGCCGGTCAGATAGCGTTCGGACGAGTCGAGGTCATTGGTCTGTAGCCCGAGCACGCCGAGCGCATAGAGCGCCGTCAGATTCCGCGGTTGCTGCGCCAGCAATGCTTCGAACGCGTCGCGTGCCTTGTCGTACCGCTTGTCCTCGATCATCATCCGCGCATAGGCGATCCGTACATCATGCGCCTTCGGATAATGGGCGAGAAAGCCGGCGAGCATAGCCGCCGCCTGCTGCCTGTCAGGGGTGACCTGGGCCAGCGTCAGCGCCGCCAGTTCGGAATCGGGTTGCGCGGTGAGCGCGATGTGTGCCTCGCGCTGGGCACGCGTGCTGTCGCCGGCGGCGAATGCGCCCTGCGCCAAGGCCAGGTGCGTTTCCGGCATGCCGGAATACGGCGCCAGCAGGTCTTGCAGCAGCGCAAACGCCGCCGGCTTGTCCTTCGCACGCGCCAGCAGCCGTTCGATCTGGAATGCCAGCAGGGTTCGCGTTCTCGGTTGTGCCTCGGCGAGGCGGCGCTGCAGGATCGGCCGGGCTTCATCGAGGTCGCCGTTGACGATGACGAAGCTGAGGTAATACTGGTTCGCTTCGTTCGAATGTGGAGCAAGTTCGCGCCACAGGCGGACCGCGGTCAATGCTTTCTGCGGCTGCTTGGCGCCCAGTGCCATTTCGGTCGCCCGCCGCGCCAGACGCGGATCGCGGGTGTCTTCGGCCGCACTCAGCGTAGCGACGTAGCCGGTTTCCCAGTCGCCGCGCTGATAGGCGATTTCGGCAGTAAGCAGCTTGTACAGCAGATCCTCGGTGAGAGGGACATCGGGCAGCGGGTCCGCGAACCGGGCGTCGGCCGCGTCGGCGCTGGTTTTGTGTATGGTGGAAGGCTGGTCCGCCGGGGTTGCCACCGTCGCTGAAGCTGTCTTGCCGGTGCCGTTCGCAGTATGGGCAGGCCAGCTGGAGCACGCCGCCAATACCATCGACAGGGTTACAATGGGCAGAGCTTTTTTCAAGGGATGTTCCTGACTAAGAGCAGATTTCATTTTACGCCCAAGCCGTTGGCGGTGGGCGGCGGCGGAGTGCCGGTGCTGCATTTTACAGTCTGTGCGGCAGCGGTCTTCCATTGATAGCATGCGAGCACGGAAGCATGCTTGTGCTTCTACAAATAGCTTGTTCGCAACATGCCGGAATTGCCTGAAGTCGAAGTGACGCGACGCGGCGTCGCACCCCATCTCGAAAACCATATCGTCACCGATGTCGTCACCCGCCACAGCGGGCTGCGCTGGCCGTTCCCGTCCGGTCTGGCCCGGCTCCTGGCAGGACGCACCATCCGCAAGACCGGTCGGCGCGGCAAATACCTGCTGATCCATTTCGACCACGGCACCCTGATCGTGCATCTCGGAATGTCGGGTCACTTACGCATCCTGCCGCCGTCGACGCCGCCGCAGAAACACGATCATTTCGAATTGCTGATCGGCGACCGCATGCTGCGCATGACCGATCCGCGCCGCTTCGGTGCCGTGCTCTGGCATGGCGCCGAAGACGGCGCGCTCGACGAGCACCTGCTGTTGCGCGGACTCGGCGTGGAGCCGCTGGAAGAGAAGTTTTCCGCGCAATGGATGTACCTGCAAACACGCAAGCGCAATGCGGCGATCAAGCAGGTGTTGCTATCGGGAGACATTGTGGTAGGCGTCGGAAATATTTACGCATCGGAAAGCCTGTTCAAGGCAGCCATCAATCCGAAGACTCCGGCTTGCCGGATCAGTCTGGCGCGCTACGAGAAACTGGTACAGGCGATCCGCGAAACGCTGGCGGCCGCGATCGAGCAGGGCGGCAGCACCTTGCGCGATTTCGTCGCGGTCAACGGCCAGTCCGGTTATTTCCAGCAAAATTATTTCGTGTACGATCGCCCCGGCCTGCCATGCCGGGTCTGCGGTGCCGCGGTGCGGCAAATCAGGCAGGGCCAGCGTTCCACGTTTTACTGCGTAAATTGTCAAAAATGAGCATGGGTGCTAGATTCGTGGATGTTACACGGTGGAAATGAGGATAACGTGAGCAATTTGGTGCAGAGTTTCCAGCAGTACAGCAATTGGCGTGGAGGCGTCCTCACTGCCCTTGAGCGTTATCGCGCATGGGTTGCCGCCGCCGAGCTGGCCGATGCGGCCAGCGATCAGCGCTTTTCCCGTATCCGGGCGCGCCTGGAAGACGACAAGCTGTCGATCGCCTTCGTCGCCGAATTCTCGCGCGGCAAATCGGAGCTGATCAACGCGATCTTCTTCGCCGACTACGGACAGCGCGTGCTG
>CBIHOK010000210.1:0-6154 GCA_966211575.1 uncultured Noviherbaspirillum sp. | reverse complement strand
ATGTTCGGCAATGCGATGGGAGGCCTGTTCGGCGGCAGGGGCGTCGCGCGCCGCAAGGACACGGTGGTGGAAGCGATGGTCAAGTCGGCCGCCCGTTCGATCGGCTCGCAGGTCGGGCGCGAAATCATTCGCGGGGTGCTGGGTTCGATACTCAAGAGGTGAAGTGGCATCGCGCGCCGGCTTCCTTGGTGTTCTCCCTCTCCCGCTCGCGGCAGAGGGAGAACGGCCGGCACCCCCGTCCTGTGGCAATTCCCGTCCCGGCGTAAAATCGCCGGATGTCCGCCGTTACCCTCCAGACTTCATCCCGTCACTCACTGCTTGCCGGCCTCACGATCGCGATCACCGGCGCGGTGCTGTTTTCCGCCAAGGCGATCGTCGCCAAGCTGATCTATCGCTACCACGTGGATGCGGTGACGCTGATCGCATTCCGCATGCTGTTCTCGCTGCCGTTCTTTGCCGCAATCGCGGTATGGCAGGCGCGCAAGTCGGCGCCGCTGAGCAATGCCGACCGCGGCCGCATCGCGGTGCTGGGCCTGCTCGGCTACTACCTGTCTAGTTTCCTCGATTTCCTGGGCCTGCAATACATCACGGCCGGCCTGGAACGCCTGATCCTGTTCCTGACGCCGTCGTTCGTGCTGCTGCTTTCGGTAACGTTCCTGAAAAAGAAGATCACCGCGCTGGAGTGGGGCGCGCTCGGCGTCGCCTATCTCGGCACCGTGCTGGTATTCCTGCATGACGCGCGCGCCGGCGGCTCGGACGTGGTGCTGGGCGGCGTGTTCGTGCTCGGCGCCGCGGTATCGTATTCGATCTACCTGTTGCTATCGGGCGAGCTGGTGCGGCGGGTCGGCGCGCTGCGACTGGTGTCCTATGCGATGTGCGTGTCGAGCGTGGCCTGCATTGCGCAGTTCTTCCTGCTGCGGCCGCCGGCGCTGCTGCTGCAACCGGGCGCGGTGTATGGACTGTCGCTGCTGAACGCGGTGCTGTGCACCGTGCTGCCGGTATTCATGACGATGATCGCAGTGGCGCGCATCGGCGCTCCCACCACCGCGCAGGCAGGCATGGTCGGACCGGTTTCCACCTTGTTCCTCGGGGCATTGATACTGGGCGAGCCAATCACGATGATTCAGCTGGCCGGCACCGCATTGGTGCTGGCCGGAATTTATTTGTTATCGAGAAAGAGAGCGTAGAAATGGATCTGGGAATTCGCGGCAGGCAGGCGCTGGTATGCGGCGCCAGCAAGGGATTGGGACATGGCTGCGCGCAAGCGCTGGCGGCCGAAGGCGTGAACGTGACCATCGTTGCCCGCACCGCTGCCACGCTGGAAGCGGCGGCCGACGAGCTGCGCAGCAAATTCGGCGTCGACGTCAAGGCGGTGGCCTGCGACATCACGACGCCGCAGGGCCGCGCGCAGGCGCTGGCCGCCTGTCCGCAGCCGGACATCGTGGTCAATAACGCCGGCGGCCCGCCGCCCGGCGATTTCCGCGACTGGAACCGTGACGACTGGATCGCCGCGCTGGACGCCAACATGCTGACCCCGATCGAACTGATCAAGGCAACGGTCGACGGCATGATCGCGCGCGGCTTCGGCCGCATCGTCAACATCACGTCGAGTTCGGTCAAGGCACCGATCGAGGTGCTCGGGCTGTCGAACGGCGCCCGTTCCGGCTTGACCGGTTTCGTCGCCGGCCTCGCGCGCAAGACAGTGCGGCACAACGTGACGATCAACAACCTGTTGCCGGGCCAGTTCGATACCGATCGCCTGAAAAATAACCTGGGCGCGCAGGCCAAGGCCGGCGGCAAGCCGCTGGACGAGGTGTTCGAAGCGCGCCGCAAGCAGATCCCGGCGCAGCGCTTCGGCACTCCGGAGGAGTTCGGTGCGCTGTGCGCTTTCCTGTGCAGCGTGCATGCGAGTTACATGACCGGGCAGAATGTGTTGCTGGATGGGGGGAATTATCCGGGGACGTTTTAGGGTAGTGCAGGTGGATGCTCCCTCTCCCCCGCCCCCTCTCCCGCCTGCAGGAGAGGGGAGTATCACGTTGCGGTCGGCAGACTCCCCTCGCCCGCTTGCGGGAGAGGGGCCGGGGGAGAGGGAGTCCGGCAAGAACGCCATCGCTCCCGCTCCACCCGCCCCGAGTACGGAGTAAAGTATCGCCTGGACCAACCAGACCAATCCCCCGCAACCTTGCCATTCACGGAGCCGCAGTGAAAAAACGCATCGCCCTGATCGCCCACGACAAGAAGAAAGACGACATGATCGAACTGGCGTCCACCCATGCCAACCTGCTGCGCCAGTGCGTGCTGGTCGCTACCGGCACTACCGGCAAGCGCCTGTCGGAGGAAGTCGGGCTGACGATCGAGCGCAAGCTGTCTGGCCCGTTCGGCGGCGACATGCAGATCGGCGCCGAGCTGGTCGAGGGCAAGATCGATTGCGTGATTTTCCTGCGCGATCCGATGACACCGCAGCCGCACGAGCCCGATATCAACGCGCTGGTGCGCGCGTGCGACGTGCATAACGTACCGTGTGCAACCAATCTGGCGTCGGCACACCTGCTGCTGGCGCAAATCGTTCCCCATCATCATCATTCCTGACGGAGTCAACATGACCAAGGCAATCAGAATTTCCGCTGTCGGCGGACCCGAAGTGATGGAATACGTGGACGTCGAGGTCGGCGAACCCGGCCCCGGCGAAGCGCGCGTGAAGCAGGCCGCCTGCGGCCTGAACTACATCGATGTCTATTTCCGCACCGGCGCCTATCCGCAGCCGCTGCCGGCCGGCCTGGGCATGGAAGGCGCGGGCACGGTGGAAGCCGTCGGGCCGGGCGTGACCCATGTCAAGCCGGGCGACCGGGTCGCGTATGCGGCACGTCCGCCGGGCGCCTATGCGGAGGAGCGGGTGATGCCGGCCGCCGGGCTGGTCAAGCTGCCGGACGGCATTTCCTTCGACACCGCGGCGGCAATGATGCTGCAGGGCCTGACCGTGCAATACCTGTTGCGCCGCACCTATCCGCTCCAGGGCGGCGAAACCATCCTGTTCCACGCAGCCGCCGGCGGAGTCGGCCTGATCGCCTGCCAGTGGGCGCGGGCACTGGGCGTGACGATGATCGGCACTGTCGGTTCCGACGAAAAGGCGGAATTGGCGAAGGCGCACGGCTGCACCCATACCATCAATTACAACAAGGAAAATTTCGTCGAGCGCGTCAAGGAAATCACCGGCGGCAAGGGCGTGCCGGTGGTCTACGATTCGATCGGCAAGGACACCTTCACCGGCTCGCTCGACTGCCTGGCGCCGCTCGGCATGCTGGTCAGTTTCGGCAGCGCATCCGGCCCGGTGCCGCCGTTCAGCCTGGCCGAACTGGCGTCGCGCGGTTCGCTGTTCGTCACCCGCCCCACGCTGTTCACCTACACCGCGAAGCGCGAAGACCTGGACGCGATGGCGGCCGACCTGTTCCGGATGGTCGAAAGCGGCAAGGTGAAGATCGAGATCAACCAGCGTTATGCGCTGAAGGACGTGGCGCAAGCGCATCGCGATCTGGAAGGCCGCAAGACCACCGGTTCGACGATACTGGTGCCGTGATGGAAGAACCGGAAAACAATCCGATGAACCACCCGGCCGAGCAGCCCAGCGGCAGCGACGATTCGCCCAAGTTCGGGCGTCTGCTGCTGGTGCTGGCGGCGGCGGTGCTGATCATGTTCCTGGTCAGCGTCCTCTCGGCGCAGTACTTCGCCTGATACCGGAGGTGCGGGAGCGCTCACCGCATCTTCAGCTCGACGTAATGCGGTACCCCGCTCTTGCCGGGGAAATCGGCGAATGCGCTGCGTATCATGTACGGCATCACCGCCGGCAGCGAACCGTTGGTGCCCTTGCTGACCACGGTGGTCTCGTACACCGTCTTGCCGTTGGAAATGCGGGTCATCGTGATATGCAGGCGGCGCGTGTATAACTGGTAGTTGATCTCACGCTGTGCCACCACCGGCGGTCCATACCAGAACGGATCGTAGAACGGACCGTAAGGCCGGTAAGGACCATACCCTGGACCGTACCACGGGCCTGGCCAGTACGGATCCACAATTACCGGATACACTTCGTGCACGTCGCGCACCGAGACCCCGTAATCCATCGCCACCCGCAGTGTCGGATCATGCGACGGCGTCGCTTCGCCGAAGCCGAGCCGGTTCAATTGCGCGCGCACCAGCTTTTCATAGCTCAGATACTCCAGGTCGTTGTTCTGCGCGCTGCTGCGTTCGAACACGTAGGTCTTGTCGCGCAGATCGGAAGGCCAGTCGTGGAAGGCCGTGACCTCGCTCCTGATGGTGGTGGCGCAGCCGGCGAGCAGCGAGCCGGACAAGATCAGCAGCACGGCAATCAGCCAGCGTTTCATGTGTTGCTCCAGGTGAATCAAAACAAGTTAGGCAATCAGGATCGCGACAAGTTTTGTCGCGGCGGAATTCCCGGTATGGCAGGGCCGCAACCGGTTCATGCTCAATGCGGATTCTCGAAGAAGATGTAATTGCCGCCGTAGTCGCTGATCTCGAAATACACCTTCTTCTCGCCCGGGTCGACCACCATGTTCAGGTTTTCATCCAGCACCCCATAACCGTAGCGGTAAGGGCGCGGCAGCTTGTCTTCGGTGCCCATCGCGGTGGAAATCTTGTCGATCTGGATGAAGCGCCGCACCAGCTTGTCGCCCGCATAGAATTCGAGCACGCCGTTGGTCCCGGTCCAGTTCTGGAAGGTGCGCCCGATCTTGTTTTGTTGTTCCTGGGTGCAGCCGGCGAGCGCGAGCGCCGTGCCGACCACGAAAAGCGCAAAGGATGGTTTCATCGCGATAGTCTCCATCGGAGGAGGTTGTAAAATGCCGGTTTGCGACATTATCTCCCGATCAGACATTGTGATGCGCACCGACACTCCCCAGACGATATACCGGAAGGATTATTCTCCGCCCAGCTTTCGGGTAGACACCGTGGAAATGGGTTTCGACCTCGATCCCGACAATACCCGCGTCGCCACCCGGCTGACGATGACGCGCAATCCGGCCAGCCGCGGCAAGAGTCTCGTGCTGGTCGGCGAAGCGCTGGAACTGGTGCAGTTGCGGATGAACGGCAAGACGCTGACGCGGCGCGGCTACGCGCTGAGCGATGGCACCCTCGAAATCCCGAATCCGCCGGACCAGGTGACGCTGGAAATCGAAACGCTCATCCACCCGGCGGCGAACACCTCGCTGATGGGCTTGTACGTATCCAACGGCAATTTCTTCACGCAATGCGAGGCCGAAGGCTTCCGCAAGATCACCTACTTCCCGGACCGTCCGGATGTGATGGCGAAATACAAGGTGATGCTGCGCGCCGACAAGGAGAAGTACCCGGTGCTGCTGTCCAACGGCAACCTGGTCGAGCAGGGCGACCTCGGTGACGGCCGCCACTACGCGGTATGGGAAGACCCGTTCAAGAAACCGTCCTACCTGTTTGCGCTGGTGGCCGGCAAGCTGGTTTGCCAGGAAGAAAAATACACGCTGAAGTCGGGTCGCGAAGTGCTGCTGCAGGTCTGGGTGGAAGAAGGCAACCTCGACAAGACCCAGCATGCGATGGATTCGCTGAAGAACAGCATCCGCTGGGACGAGGAGCGCTTCGGCCTGGAGCTCGACCTGGACCGCTTCATGATTGTCGCGGTCGGCGACTTCAACATGGGCGCGATGGAAAACAAGGGCCTGAACATCTTCAACACCAAGTATGTGCTGGCCAATCCGCGCATCGCGACCGATACCGACTATGCGAACATCGAATCGGTGGTGGGCCACGAATACTTCCACAACTGGACCGGCAACCGCGTGACCTGCCGCGACTGGTTCCAGCTGTCGCTGAAGGAAGGCCTGACCGTGTTCCGCGACCAGGAATTTTCGGCGGACATGATCGGCAGCGCCAGCGGACGCGCGGTCAAGCGCATCGAAGACGTGCGCATGCTGCGCCAGGCCCAGTTTCCGGAAGACGCCGGCCCGATGGCGCATCCGGTGCGGCCCGATTCCTACGTCGAGATCAACAACTTCTACACCGTCACCATTTACGAAAAAGGCGCGGAAGTGGTGCGCATGTACCAGACTCTGCTCGGCCGCGACGGCTTCCGCAAGGGCATGGACCTGTACTTCCAGCGGCATGACGG
>CBIHOK010000209.1:0-6185 GCA_966211575.1 uncultured Noviherbaspirillum sp. | reverse complement strand
CGGCCATCCGTGTAAATATCAACCCGCCTTGAACACGGAAATTCTGACAGCCCCTGCCGGGCCGCCCCCGGCTACTCACCACGAAGTCCACTCTAACTAATTAATTGGCGCAAACGAAAAAACAGCTCTCAAACAACCCCTTTCCCCCGCAACCCCCGCAATTCCTCCTCCCCCAACCCCAACACCTCCCGCAACACCTCATCCGTATGCTCTCCCAGCAGGGGCGGCGGCCGGTCATAGCGCGGCGGCGTTCCCGACATCTTCATCGGGCTCCCCACCAGCTTCACCGTTCCGGCGGCCGGATGCGGCAAATCGATCCGCAAACCGCGCGCTTCCACCTGCGGGTTGACGAACACCTCGTCGAGGTTGTTGATCGGTCCGCACGGCACGCCGGCCGCTTCCAGCGCATCGATCCATTGCTGCTTGCTCCTGGTTTTCACCATTTCCGCGAGCAACGGCACCAGCACGTCGCGATGCCGCACCCGCATCGGATTGGTCGCAAAACGCGCGTCCTCGGCCAGCTCCGGCCGTCCGCCGGCTTCGACGAACTTGCGGTACTGGCCGTCGTTGCCGACCGCCACGATGATATGGCCGTCGGAGGTCGCGAAGGTCTGGTAGGGCACGATGTTCGGATGGGCGTTGCCCCAGCGCGTCGGTGGCTTGTCGCTGGCGAGGTAGTTGGTGTTCATGTTGGCCAGCATCGCCACCTGCACGTCGAGCAGCGCCATGTCGATGTACTGGCCTTCGCCGCTGCGGTCGCGATGCGCGAGCGCGGCCATCACCGCGAGGGTGGCGTACATGCCGGTCATCAGGTCGGAAATCGCGACGCCGGCTTTCTGCGGACCGCCGCCCGGCTGGTCGTCGCGCTCGCCGGTGATCGACATGAAGCCGCCCATGCCCTGCACGATGAAGTCATAGCCGGCGCGCTGCGCATACGGTCCGTCCTGGCCGAAGCCGGTGATCGAGCAGTAGATCAGATCCGGCTTTTCGCGCTTCAGCGATTCGTAGTCGAGACCATATTTCTTCAACTGGCCGACCTTGTAGTTTTCCAGCACCACATCCGACCGGCGCGCCAGCGCGCGCACGATTTCCTGGCCCTCGGGGCTGGCGATGTCGAGGGTGACCGAGCGCTTGCCGCGATTCGCAGCCAGGTAGTACGCGGCTTCGCTGGTGTCGCGGCCGTCTTCGTCGCGCAGATAGGGCGGACCCCAGGAGCGGGTGTCGTCGCCGGCGCCGGGGCGTTCGATCTTGATCACGTCGGCGCCGAGGTCGGCCAGGTTTTGCGCGCACCAAGGTCCGGCGAGCACGCGCGTCAGGTCGAGGACGCGAATGTGTCCGAGCGCTTTCTTGATCGGGGAATCTGGCATGTTGGGATGGTCCTGCGGAGAGGGTTATGCTGCAAGGCGTCCGTGCGCCGGCAGCCGGTCGGACCGATTGTAAACCCGTGTACCGCTCGCTGCAGGGGGCGTCAAATTTCGGGATCCCGATTGGCTTCGGAAAATACGCTGGCTGCCTGGGGCATGAGGCATGCTACTTTCCGGTTCGGCCCGCAATTCGCCACTGAGGCGACACCGGCCGTCGAACGAGTGGTCGCTTACTGCCAGGCAAACCGGATACGGATGAATATCGAGGCCCAGGGGCGGAAGGGGCGTTTCGGCCTGTTTTGCCATGCCGTCAATGTCCGCCGGGTGGGCGGCATTCCGGGGTGGGGCATCGATGCATGCCGCGCCGGCCGCTGTTCTCCGGCCGCTTCCCGGCATGCGTTTTCAGGCCGTCTCCGGTCGTTGGAAACCCAAGCTTGCAGCCCCATCTATCACGTATAATCAAAGGTTTGCAAGCTCCCCGGCGCCGTTGCCGAACGCATTCTCCTTTCTTCGCCATCGAACATGAAATCGTCTGAAATCCGCGACAAGTTTCTCAAGTATTTCGAATCAAAGGGACATGCCATCGTCCCGTCCAGTCCGGTGGTGCCGGGGGATGACCCGACGCTGCTGTTCACGAACGCCGGCATGAACCAGTTCAAGGACGTGTTCCTCGGGTTCGACAAGCGGCCCTACACGCGCGCCACGTCGTCGCAGAAATGCATACGCGCCGGCGGCAAGCACAACGACCTGGAGAATGTCGGCTACACCGCGCGCCACCATACGTTCTTCGAAATGCTGGGCAACTTCAGCTTCGGCGATTATTTCAAGCACGATGCGATTCAGTTTGCCTGGGAGCTGCTGACCGAAGTCTTCAAGCTGCCGAAGGAAAAGCTGTGGGTGACCGTCTATGCGGAAGACGACGAAGCCTACGACATCTGGAACAAGACGGTCGGCGTGCCGGCCGAGCGCATCGTGCGCATCGGCGACAACAAGGGCGCGCGCTACGCGTCCGACAACTTCTGGATGATGGGCGACACCGGCCCCTGCGGACCGTGCACCGAGATCTTCTACGACCACGGCCCGGAGATTCCCGGCGGCCCCCCCGGCTCGCCGGACGAAGACGGCGACCGCTATATCGAAATCTGGAACAATGTGTTCATGCAGTTCAACCGCGACGAAGCGGGCGCCATGCACCCGCTGCCGAAGCCCAGCGTGGATACCGGCATGGGGCTGGAGCGCATCACGGCGGTGCTGCAGCATGTGCACAGCAATTACGAAATCGATACCTTCGTCAACCTGATCGCCGCCGCCAAGAAAGCGGTGGACGAGGCGGGCGCCGGCGATTGCGACCGGGACTCGCCGTCGCTGAAGGTGATTGCCGACCATATTCGCGCCTGCACCTTTATCGTGGTCGACGGCGTCATCCCGGGCAATGCCGGGCGCGGCTACGTGTTGCGCCGCATCGCCCGCCGCGCCATCCGCCACGGCTACAAGCTCGGCGCGCGCAAGCCGTTCTTCCATGCGCTGGTGCCGGCCTTGGTGGCCGAAATGGGCAACGCGTACCCGGAACTGCGCCAGAACGAGAAGCGGGCAACCGAGATCCTGAAGCAGGAAGAGGATGCGTTCTTCCGCACCATCGCCAACGGCATGGATATCCTGGAACGCGCGCTCGAAGGATTGAAAACGTCGGGCGCCGCCCAGCTCGACGGCGATACCGCATTCAAGCTGCACGATACCTACGGTTTCCCGGTCGACCTGACGGCCGACGTCTGCCGCGAGCGCGGGGTGACGGTCGACGAGGCGCGTTTCAATGTCCTGCTGGAGGAGCAGCGCCAGCGCGCGCGCGATGCCGGCAAGTTCAAGATGGCGCAGGGACTCGAATACAGCGGCAGTCCGACCACTTTCCACGGTTACGAGAAGCTGGTCCACGACAGCGCGCGCGTGACCGCCATCTATGTCGACGGCACGACGGTGCAGCAAGCGAACGCCGGCGACGATGCGGTGGTGGTGCTCGATCACACGCCGTTCTACGCCGAGTCGGGCGGCCAGGTCGGCGATACCGGCGAACTGCGCAACGCCGCCGCCCGCTTGCTGGTGGACGATACCCTGAAGATCCAGGCTGACGTGTTCGGCCATCATGGCCGCGTGGCCGAGGGGACGATCAAGGTGGGCGATACGGTGGCGGCCAGGGTCGATGCCGAGCGGCGCGCGAAAACCATGCGCAACCATAGCGCCACCCACCTGATGCACAAGGCGCTGCGCGAGGTGCTCGGCACCCACGTGCAGCAGAAGGGTTCGCTGGTCAACGCCGAGCGCACCCGTTTCGACTTCGCGCACAACGGTCCGATGACGGCGGAGCAAATCCGCCGGGTGGAGGCGATCGTCAATGCCGAGATCCTTGCCAATGAAGCGACGCAGGCAGCCGTGATGCCGATCGACGAAGCGCAGAAATCGGGAGCGATGATGCTGTTCGGCGAAAAATACGGCGACGAAGTGCGGGTGCTGTCGATCGGCACCAGCCGCGAACTGTGCGGCGGCACCCATGTGCAGCGCACCGGCGACATCGGCCTGTTCAAGGTCGTTTCCGAGAGCGGCGTCGCCGCCGGCGTGCGCCGCATCGAAGCGGTGACCGGCGACAATGCGCTGGCCTACCTGCAGTCGCTCGAATCGACCGTGAACCAGGTTGCCGGTACGCTGAAGGCGACGCCGGCGGAACTGCCTTCGCGCATCGGCAACGTGCTGGAGCAGATCAGGCTGCTGGAGAAGGAGCTGGTGGCCGCCAGGGGCAAGCTGGCATCGGCCCAGGGCGACGAACTGCTCGCCGGCGCGGTCGACGTGAACGGCATCAAGGTGCTGGCCGCCACGCTGAACGGCGCCGACGTGCCGACGCTGCGCGACACGATGGACAAGCTGAAGGACAAGCTGAAGTCCGCCGCCATCGTGCTGGCCGCGGTCAACGACGGCAAGGTCAGCCTGATCGCCGGCGTCACCAAGGACGCGACCGCCAAGGTGAAAGCCGGCGAACTGGTCAACTTCGTAGCGCAGCAGGTGGGCGGCAAGGGTGGCGGCCGGCCCGACATGGCGCAGGCCGGCGGCACCGATCCGAGTGGCTTGCCGAAGGCGCTCGACGGCGTTGCCGACTGGGTGAGGCAGCGCGCATGATGCGCTTCTGCCCGGTTTGCGCGGCGCCGCTGGTCGAGCGCGCCGATGCCGGTGAGGGCGGCAAGCTGCGGCTTGCCTGCCCGGATGGACACTGGACGCACTGGGACAATCCGCTGCCGGTGCTGGCGGCGCTGGTGGAAGTCGAAGGCCGGATGCTGCTGGCGCGCAATGCGGCGTGGCCGGAAAAGATGTTCGGCCTGATCACCGGATTCATGGAGCGCGGCGAGACGCCCGAGCAAGGCGTGGCGCGCGAACTGAAGGAAGAAACCAACCTCGATGCCGCCGAGATCAAACTGATCGGCGTCTATGAATTCATCCGCAAAAACGAAGTCATCATCGCCTACCATGTAAAGGCGGGCGGCGAGATCCGGTTGTCGGAAGAACTGGCCGAATACCGGCTGGTGGCGCCCGAAAAGCTGCGTCCGTGGCGGGCCGGTACCGGCTACGCGGTGGCCGACTGGATGCGCGCGCGCGGCTTGCACTACGAGTTTTTCGACCTGCCGCCGCTCGGTTCAACAGGCGGGTGATTTCCGGCCGGAACTTGCTGCGTCGCACCAAAACTCCCATATTTAGGGTAGAATTTTCGGTTCCCAGCCGAATCCACCCTTAGCGGAGCAGCATCATGGAATTCCAGAAAGAGCTCGACGCCCGCGGATTGAATTGTCCGCTGCCGATCCTGAAGGCCAAGAAGGCGCTTGCCGAGATGACCAGCGGCCAGATACTCAAAGTGATGGCGACCGACCCCGGTTCGGTGCGCGATTTCCAGGCATTCGCGCGCCAGACCGGCAACGAACTGGTCGCGCACAGCGCGGACGGTGCCGAATTCACTTTCTTCATGAAACGCAAATAATCGTGATGCAGCGCATGATCCTCCCGCTTTGCGTTGCCATCTCTTCCCCGTAGCAGACGCTGTTCTCCATTCTTCCGGCGCAAACGACAGCCGGCAGACGCTCTTGGCTCCCTTGGCTTTCCGATGCGATTTAGTGCATACTCTCTACCAATTAATAGAACGATCGTGCTAAATTTTGGCATCCCCCGGGGTTCTCTCTTATAATCACGGTTTGGTTTACGTTAACGTCAATTGGTTTTCTATAAAGGCAGAGCTATGAAAGTTTTGGTTCCAGTCAAGCGGGTAGTGGACTACAACGTGAAGGTGCGGGTGAAGTCGGACGGCAGCGGCGTCGACATTGCGAACGTGAAGATGTCGATGAACCCGTTCGACGAGATCGCCGTCGAGGAAGCGACCCGCCTCAAGGAAGCCGGCAAGGCCACCGAAGTCGTGGCCGTCTCCTGCGGCGTGCCGCAATGCCAGGAAACGCTGCGCACTGCGATGGCGATCGGCGCCGACCGCGGCGTGCTGGTCGAGAGCGATGCCGAACTGCAGCCGCTGGCAGTGGCCAAGCTGCTCAAGGCGGTGGCCGACAAGGAGCAGCCGCAGCTGATCATCCTCGGCAAGCAGGCGATTGACGACGACTGCAACCAGACCGGCCAGATGCTGGCTGCGCTCCTGGGCTGGCCGCAAGCCACCTTCGCCTCGAAAGTGGTGCTCGAAGACGGCAAGGCCACCGTCACCCGCGAAGTCGACGGCGGCCTGGAAACGCTGGCGCTGACGCTGCCGGCGATCGTCACCACCGACCTGCGCCTGAACGAGCCGCGCTA
>CBIHOK010000208.1:0-6236 GCA_966211575.1 uncultured Noviherbaspirillum sp. | reverse complement strand
CGTCGGTGCCGTTCTTGAAGCCGACCGGCGTCGACAGGCCGGACGACATTTCGCGGTGGGTCTGCGATTCGGTGGTGCGCGCGCCGATCGCGGTCCACGCGATCAGGTCGCCCAGGTATTGCGGCGAGATCGGATCGAGCGCCTCGGTGGCGGTGGGCAGGCCCAGCTCGCAGACGTCGAGCAGGAAGCGGCGCGCGTTTTCCATGCCGCGCTCGATATGGAACGAGTCGTCCATGTCGGGGTCGTTGATATAGCCTTTCCAGCCGGTGGTGGTACGCGGCTTTTCGAAATACACGCGCATCACCAGCAGCAGCGTGTCCTGCACCTCGTCCTGCAGCTTTTTCAGGCGGCGCGCATAGTCGAGGCCGGCCACCGGATCGTGGATCGAACACGGGCCGACCACCGCGAACAGGCGCCGGTCCTTGCGTTCCAGAATGTTGCGCAAGGCTTCGCGGCCGCGCATCACCGTCTCGCCGGCCCCATCGGACAGCGGCAGGCGGGCATGCAGTTCCTCCGGGGTGGGCATCGAATCGAAGGCGGTGACATGGATGTTTTCGGCGTGGAATGTGGTCATGGCGGCAAGCGGTGATGGGCGGAAAGTGCGGACAAAACCATTAGTGTAGCCGCAGCCGCGCCGGCGCACGCTTTGCCGTAGAATCGCGGCTTGTTCGCTGCTTGTTTGCTGCTTGTTTTTCCCCCGTCTTCTTCGCCCAGGACTCCCCCTTCATGTTCGACAAGCCCATCGTGATGCTCGACTTCGAAACCACCGGCCTCAGTCCCGCTGCCGGCGACCGCATCACCGAAGTCGCGGCGCTGCGCATCGTCGACGGCCGGATCGCCGAGCGTTTCGTGTCGCTGGTCAATTGCGGCGTGCGGGTGCCGCCTTATATTTCGCAACTGACCGGCATTACGCAAAGAATGGTGGACGCGGCGCCGTGCGTATCGGAAGTGGTGCCGGCGCTGCTGCAATTCATCGGCGGCGATGCGCTGTCCGCGCACAACGCGAGCTTCGACGAAAAATTCCTGCAGGCGGAAAGCGCGATGCTCGGCTTGCAGCCGCGCCATGAACGGCTGATCTGTTCGCTCAAGCTGGCGCGCCGGCTGTTTCCGGGGATGTCCAGCTACAAGCTGTCGACGCTGTCGGCGGCGCTCGGCATCCGGTTCAACGGCAGCGCCCACCGCGCCGAGGCGGATGCCGAAGTCAGCGCCCAACTGCTGATTCACATCGGCGAGCACCTGGCGCGCAACTATCGCGCGGCCGCGATCGAAACCGCGTTGCTGGAACGGCTTGCCGCGGTCAGCGCGGTGCGCGTGCCGGATTTCCTCGCTGCCACGTTGCGCGGCGCCGGCTGAACGACTGCGGGCGGCGGCGATCCAACTCCGGTACCGGGAAGTGCCGATGCTGCATCGTCCGTCGATCATCCTGTTGGGGTTGCCGCTGCTGTTGAACGCGTGCGCGTTCGATACGGCCGCGCTGCCGTCATCGGCGGCGCTGCAACCCGTACCGCAGGCGCCTGCTTCCGCCGGCGCGCAGACGCCGTACCCCGGATTCGTGCCGGCGCCGGCGCAGCCTCCGTCGCCGCAGCCATCGCCTCCGGTGCCGCTCACCACCTGCGACCCCGGCGGCTGCTGGAACGGCAATGGCGAGCGCTATCACGGCGGCACCGGGAATAGCTTCGTGGGGCCGGGAGGGCGGCTGTGCCAGCGCCACGGTGCCTGGATGCGCTGTTTTTGAATCTCCCCTATTCCCGGGATTGCCGCTGTATGCCGATGCCGTTATGCTGGCGTGCCGCACCCGTTCATCCCCAGGAGAAACCATGCGCCTGATACTCGCGATATTCCTGCCGTTCGTCGCCTTTTTCACGATAGGCCGGCCGATTGCCGGCATCATTTGCCTGCTGTTGCAGATCACCGTGCTGGGCTGGCTGCCGGCCGCCATCTGGGCCGTTTATGCGCTGAGCCAGTACAAGACCGACAAGAAGATCGAGAAGGCGCTGGCCGGCGACAAGCCGTGATCTAATCTAATCTGGATATATCCTGCGTACCCGGCCGAACAGCCGGGCCAAGCCCAGCAGGCTGTCGATGGTCGGCGTCGCTACTCCCACCAGGCGCCCGATTTCTTGCACGGCAGTGACCAGCGCATCGATTTCGAGCGCGCGGCCCGCTTCCGCATCCTGCAGCATCGATGTCTTGAATGCGCCCAGCTGGCGCGTGACTTCCATCCGGTCTTCGCCGCTCTGCGTGATCGGGCAGCCGATGCGTTCGCCGATCGCGGCCGCTTCCCGCATGGCCGCCAGGCAATAGCCGCGCACCAGCGGATCGTCGAGAATGCGGTCGGCGGTGGCGCCGGTGAGCGCCGACACCGGGTTGATCGTCATGTTTCCCCACAGCTTGTACCAGATGTCGGTGCGGATATCGGCGCTCGCTTCGGCTTCGAAGCCGGCCCGCTGCAGCAGCGCCACCAGCGCCTCCACGCGCGGCGAGCGGCCGCCGCCCGGTTCGCCCAGGATCAGCCGGTTGCCGAAACCGAGCCGCACCAAGCCGGGCTGCGGGCAGGAGCTGGAGAGATGCACCACGCAGCCGACGATCCGGTGCGCCGGGATCGCGTGCAGCAATGCGCCGTCCGGATCGAGCGATTGCAGCCGGGTGCCGCCATAGGCGAGGCCGTCGCCGCAAAAGAACCACCACGGCACGCCGTTCATTGCGCTGACCACCAGCGTCTGTAATCCCAGCAGCGGCGCAATGCGTGCCGCCACGTCTGCCAGCGCGGTGGCCTTGACCGCGATCACGACCACGTCCTGGACGCCGAGCGCGGCCGGATCCTGCTCGGCACGCACTGGGAAAGCGTTCACTGTGTCCCCGGTCTGCAGGCGCAGGCCATGCGCCTGCAGTGCGGCCAGCGTGGCGCCGCGCGCCACCGCCCCGACCTCGCAGCCGGCCGCCGCCAATCGGGCGCCGATCAGGCCGCCGATCGCACCGGCGCCATATATCGCAACCTTCATTCTTCCTCCGTTCGCTTTTCTCCGATCGCCGCTCCCTGCCCTGCGATCCCGGGACGAAATGATCACATATTCATGGTATGGGTGCAGCGGCAGCCTTGTGGTAACTTGCGAATCAGTTAATGTTCTGCTCGCCCCCTGTCGTCGAAATTTATTGCTGCCATGAAAAGACTGCTGCTGATGTTCGTCGTTTCACTCTGTGCGCTTGCATGGCGCAGCCCCGACTTGCTGGCAGCGCTGGGTCTTGCCGCCACTGCCCAGTCGTCCCAGGCCTCCGAGGTATCGGTCGCCGACCTCACGAAAGACGGCACCGGCCAGGCACAACCGGTCATGTCGATCGACGAGTTCGCCCGCCTGAGCAAGACCGATCCCGATGCCACCCGCAAATTCCTCGCCAGCCACACCGTGCAAGAGCGCAACGCCGCCGACAAGCTGATGAATCTGTTTGCCCACGGCAAATACGAATAGCGGCAGCGGCCAACCCATCCTCTCCGGTGCCGGCTGATTCACCTCGGCCCATCCGGCTTTACAGGCCAGTGCACAGGCACTGGTCTTTTTTTATCTGCGATACCTGCGAGCGCTGCGGCCACTGTGGCGGCCGGCGCCGGTTATCATCGACGGTTCTTCGATGAAATCGAACAGAGGCGGGTATGGAGCTTGAACCCCGCACAGGCAAGGGGAGCGACGATGCTGCTGAAAATCGGCGAACTGGCGAAGCGCACCGGATTGACGGTGCGCACTCTGCACCATTACGACGCGATCGGGTTGCTGCGGCCGTCGGCCCGCTCGGACGCCGGCTATCGCCTGTACAACGGCGCCGATGTCGCGCGCCTGCACCGCATCCAGGCGCTGCGCCGGCTCGACCTGCCGCTGGCGGAAATCGGTCGGCTGCTGGACGGCGACGGCGCCGACCTGCAAACGGTGATCGAGCAGCAGATGGCGGCGCTGGAGCGGCAGCTTGCGCGCGCCGCCTTGCTGCGCGATCGCCTCGGCCTGCTGCTGCAGCGGGTGCGGGCCGAAGCCGAACCGGATCTGCCGGACTGGCTGGCCACGCTCGAACTGATGGCGGTCCATGACCGCTATTTCAGCGGCGACGATCTCAACACGCTGCGCCACCTGCGGCAACGGCTGGGGAGTGGCCGCAGGCAGGGCGGCGTGGCGCTGGTGCGCGCGATCCGGGCCCTGATCGAACAGGGCGTGCCGGCCGAGAGTGTGCAGGCGGGGAAACTGGCGCTGCGCTGGAGGAAGTATGTGCACGACAGCACCGGCGGCGACCCGCGCCTGATCCTGAAACTCGACCGCATGTGCCGACAGGAGCCGACCGCCCAGTCGCACAGCGGCGTGGACGAGGCATGGCTCGACTACATGTCGGCCGCCGCGGCCGCGCATCGGCTGCGCGTCTATGCCCGCTACCTGAGTGCGGCCGAACTGGCCGCCCTGAGCTCCCGGCACGGGCGCAGCGGGAGGAAGTGGCTGGCGCTGTTCGCCGAGGTACGCGACAGCCTGGAACAGGGCTTGCCGGCCGATGGTGCACATGCCCAAACACTATGCGCGCGCTGGCTGGCGCTGGCGCAAGAAGAATGGGGCGACGCTGCGCTGGTTGCGAAAATCCAGGCGGTGCATGCGGCCGAGCCCGGCCTGCTGACCGGCCTTGGCATGAGCCCCGAAATGATTGCCTATCTCGACCGCGGCATCGCCGTGCGACGGGAGCGCTGTGCCGAGGGCGCCGATCCCGCACCCTGACGCGTTCCGCAACCACAGAAAAGCGATTCCTTGATCTGCTTGGGAAATGCAGGATTGATAATTTGTCTTTCGTCAACTTCGCAATACTTGCACATGAAAAACTGGCGGGTATTGGCAAAGCGGGGAAAGGCGATGATCGACACCGTTGACTGGCAACTGGCCGAGGCTTCCGGGCAGGCGCGCCGCAGGAAGATACAAAAGCGCAACCGGGCATTCCGCCTGCAACTGGAACAGGCCAGGCAGCGCCGGCGCGAGGTGCTGAAACTGAAACTGGTATGCGTGCTGGCGTTCGCCAGCTGGGCGTTCGCGGCGTTCCGGTTTCTGGCAGGAGGAGGTTGACCCCGCTGCCCGCAGCGCGACATACAACGTGGTACACAACATGGCACAATCGGGTAACGGCCGCTGCCGCTGCTCCCGGACGCATCCGGCAACCCACGTTCCAACCCGTACGCGCAATTCGGCGATCCGCCCGGCGGTTCCGCTGAAACGCCTCCCAGGCCATGAGCTTCAACGATACCTTTGCCTCGCCCGAACCGAGCCGCGCCGAGATCGACAGCCTTCCCGGCCCGGCGGTGGTCGAATTCGGCACCGGCTGGTGCGGCTATTGCCGCGCCGCGCAGCCCTTGCTGGAATCCGCGTTCGGCGCACATCCTGCGGTACGCCATATCAAGGTCGAAGACGGCAAGGGGCGGCCGCTGGGCCGTTCGTTCCGCGTCACGCTGTGGCCGACGCTGGTGTTCCTGCGCGACGGCCGTGAAGTTGCGCGGCTGGTGAGACCGACCGATGCGGCTGCGATCGGCGAGGCGCTGGCCCGGATCGATTGAGCGTCTATCCAGGCAAGAAACGCCGGTTTCCTGCCTCTACGCTTTGCCGAGCGCCAGCGCGACGCCGCCCAGCGTCAGTCCCATCGCGATGAATTGCTGCGCGCCGAGCGGTTCGCCGAGCGCGAGCGCGGCGGCAGTGACGCCGATGACCGGCGTCAGCAGCGTCGCCACCGATGCGGTGGCCGGCGGCAGCCGCCGCAGCGCCGCGAACCAGCTCAGGTAGCAGACGCCCATCGGCACCGCGGTCATGTAAGCCATCAGCGCCCAGCTTGCCGGCGACAGCGCCGCGAAGCGCGGTTTTTCGAACAGCAGGCCGAATGCCACCATCGGCACGCAGCCGATCAGCAATTGCCACGCGAGCGAGTTCAGCGGCGACAGCGGCAACGGCTTCAGCACGACCGTTCCCAGCGCGAACAGCAGCGCGGCTCCCAGCGCGAACAGCACGCCCGGCAACTTGTCGATGCCGAGCGCCATCCCGGAGCCGCCGAACAGTACGGCGACGCCGGCGATGCACAAGGCAAGGCCGCCGACGGCGCGGCCGCTCGGGCGTTTGCCGAGCGCCGGCCACGCCAGCAGCGTCGCCCATACCGGCATCGTGTACACCAGCAACGCGCCCTGCCCGGCAGTCAGCCAGCGCATCGACAAGGTCGAAAATCCCATCCAGGCGAAT
>CBIHOK010000207.1:0-6267 GCA_966211575.1 uncultured Noviherbaspirillum sp. | reverse complement strand
CACGCCGCTGCACGACTATCCGGGATTCACCGCGTCGGCCTCACAGTGCCGGCCGCTGTCGCGCGGCCGCCTGCAGATCCGCTCGGCCGATCCGCTGGACGCGCCGCGCATCGAAACCCGCTACCTGTCGGAGGAGTTGGACCGCAAGGTGCTGATCGCCGGCTTGCGCATACTGCGCGACATCTATCGCCAGCCGGCGTTCCGCGATCTGGTCGATGCCGAAGTGCTGCCCGGTGCACGCAACGCCAGCGACGAAGACCTGCTGCGCTTCGCGCGCGAATGCGGCGGCACCGTGTTCCATCCGGTCGGCACCTGCCGCATGGGCAGCGACGAACACGCCGTGGTCGATCCGTCGCTGCGGGTGCGCGGCGTCGAGCGGCTGCGCGTGATCGATGCATCGGTGATGCCCGACATGATTTCCGCCAATACCAATGCGGCGTCCATCATGATCGGCGAAAAGGGCGCGCATCTGGTCCTGAATGGCGTACCCAAGTAAAAAATATAGGAGCAATGCCCGGATGGACCAGAATTTCTTCTCCGCCGCACAGGCGGTCTGCACGAAGGCGCAGCAAGGGGCACAGTGATGAGCGCAGCGATCAACCACCAGCAGGACTTCCCTCCCCTCCGGCTTGCCCGTGTCGACGCCCGGGTGTTCCGCGTCCCGGTGGCGGAGCCGGTCCAGACCTCGTTCGGCATCATGTATGACCGGCCGGCGGTGCTGGTGCGCGTGGAAGACCGCGACGGCTACGTGGGCTGGGGAGAAATCTGGTGCAATTTTCCGGAAGTCGGCGCCGAGCATCGGGCCCGGATGCTGGAAACCTGCGTGGCGCCGATCCTGCTGGAGCGGAGCTGGACGCATCCGGCCGAAGCCTTCCGCGAAGCGACCCGGCGCCTGCATATCCTTGCCATCCAGACCGGGGAGCCGGGAACCATTGCGCAAGCGATTGCCGGCGCCGATATCGCGCTATGGGATCTGCTGGGAAAACGTCTCGGCCAACCGCTGTGGAAACTGCTGGGCGGCGCTCCGCGCGTGGCGGTGTACGCATCCGGGCTCAGCCCCACCGGGCCGGAGAAACTGGCGGCGGCCAAGCGCGCCGAAGGGTTTACCGCCTTCAAGCTGAAAGTGGGATTCGGTGCCGAGCGCGACCTCGACAACCTGCGCGCGCTGCGCGCGCTGCTCGGCCCCGATACCACGCTGATGGTCGATGCCAATCAGGCATGGGATAGGGAAACCGCGCGCGAAATGAGCGCTCGCATGGCGGACTTCAAGCTGGAATGGCTGGAGGAGCCGATGGCGGCCGACGTGCCGCTGGAAGACTGGAAAGCGTTGGCCGAGGCTTCGCCGATCGCCCTCGCGGGCGGCGAAAACCTGCGCGGGGAAGCGGCGTTTTCGGCGGCGGTCTCGTCCTCCGCGTTTTCCGTCATTCAACCCGACCTCGGCAAATGGGGCGGTTTCAGCGGTTGCCTGGAAGTGGCGAAAGAGGCGCACCGCAAGGGCATCCGGTTTTGCCCGCATTGGCTCGGCGGCGGCATCGGATTGATCGCGTCGATGCATCTCAAGGCGGCTGCGGGCGGCCCCGGCTGGGTCGAGGTCGACTCGAATCCGAATCCGCTGCGCGAACTGCTGGCCGCCTGTCCGCCGGTGCGCGACGGCAGCGTCGAACTGGCCGACCTGCCCGGCCTCGGCACAGAGCCCGATTTCGAACGGGCCGAAGCCTTTCTCGTTCCTCATCGGTATGCGGACGCTGCAAAGGGGAAATAGCTTCGCCGAGCGGCCGGCTACGGGATTTGGGGGCTTGATATAGCGCAATCCGGCGCTGCCGCCCACCCTTACAAAATGACGCGTTCAGGGACATACTGAACTTTCCAGCGTAATGCACCATGACGCATCATGCACTCCGCGCGTCCTTTTTTCTCCGTCGTGGGGGCCTTGTCGGTGACCCTGTTCGCGGCCGCCACGCTCGTCTCCTGCGGCAGCGAGCCGCGCCTCGACCTGCTCGGCAGCCCGGCGCCGGCAAGCGCGGCGAACCAGGTGATCACGATCCAGCCCGATACCCGCTACGTATACGTGACCGGCGGCGACACCGTCACCTTCATCAGCGGTGCCAAGTCATTCACCTGGTATTTCGGCAATTCGCCGACGGTCTGGGGATTCCGCCTGAACCGGGTGGCGCCGCCCGGCATGCTGGACCACCAGGTGATGGTGGAAATTGCCCCCGATCCGCGCTATATCGGCGGCGGCGAAGGCAAGGATTAGCCGTTCAACTGGCAATGGTCATTGGAGCGGCCCGAATTCCAGCGGCACCCACGCATAGCCGTCCCCTTCCGCCCGCACGTGGCCGATGCCGGGAAACGGCAGGTGCGCGCCGGCGATCCAGCGCTTGTCCTCGGCCGCCTGCGCAAGCAGCCGCTTGCGGGTGGCAATCGCCTGGCTCTGGTCGCTGTCGAAATCGAGCGCTACCTGCGGCTGGCCGAACTGCACTGCATGGCTGTGGACGATATCGCCCCACACCAGCAGCTTTCCGCCTTCCGAAGTGAACAGGTAGCCGGTGTGCCCAGGCGTGTGACCCGGTTCGGCCACCGACACCACTCCCGGGATCGGCGAATCGCCTGCCTTGAATTCCTTCATGCGGCCGGCTTTCCGATACGGCGCGAGCGCATCCTGCGCGCGCTTGAACGCGGCTTGCTTCGATTTCTGCGCGCGCGCCTGCTGGGCCGGGTCGAGCCAGAAACCGGCCTCGGCCTGCGACAGGTAGACCGTGGCATTCGGAAAAGCCGGCTTGCCGTCGGCCGTGATCAGGCCGCAGGCATGATCGCCGTGCAGATGGGTCAGCAGCACCGCGTCCACTTGCTCGGGCTGGTAGCCGGCCGCGCGCAGGTTGTCCAGCAGATGCCCGGCGCCGGCGCCCAGGCAACTGCCGCCGCCGGCATCGACCAGCGCCAGTTGCTGCCCGGTGTTGACGAGGAAGCCGTTGATGGCGGTGCGGACTCCCTGGCCGCCGGAGGGCACATACATGCGTTCCAGCATCTGCTCGATGCTGTGCGCGTCGGCGCCATGCAGCAGGCCGACCTTGAGGTGGGTATTGCCGTCATTGAGCGCGGTCACTTCCAGCTCGCCCAGCTTCAGCCGGTAATAACCGGGCACCTGCGCCTGCTGCTGCGGGGCGGCCGCCGCTGCGGTCATAGGCGCCTGGCAAGCCGCGAACGCGAAGGCGAATGCGGCGCCGGCAAGCAGCCGCTGCATGAAGCGGGAGTGATGGATACGACGCATGGCGATCTCCAGATGTGATTCTTGCTTGACCGTGGCGGCCGCGCCCGGTTCCTGCTCGTTCCTACTCGCCGGCCTCGACCAGTGTGGACGAGGTGCCGAAAACCCAGACCACGCCGACGCCGGCCGACAGCGCGCTGTGCCGCTGCACCAGCGGGCTGTCGTTGAAGCTGGCGCCGGCCAGCGTATCGTAGCGCAGGAAGGCGCCGACCCAGTAATGCCGGAAGCGCCGCGACAGTGCGGCGGTGACCTGGCTGCCGGCATAGCCGCCCGGCGCATTGTAAGCGGGGCGGCCGCTGCGGGCCTGCTCGGGACTGACCGAATAGAAATAGCCGTTGTAGCGGCGGCTGTTGAACAAGGGGCCGGCCTGCAGGCCCAGCTTCCAGCCGGCAAAGCCGGCCGGGTCGGCGACGTCGAGATTGAGGTTGGGCGCGAACAGCCAGCCGATGTCGTGCGGCGACGATTCGACCGTGACCGCGGTGCGCAACGGCGCCCGCAGGTCCACGCTGGTCTTGCCGGCCGCCGAGCGCCACAGGTTCAGGTCGAGGGTCGGTCCGATCTCGACGGTGGGGCGGAGGTCGGGCATACCGTCGCGCAGCGGATTGTCGGCGCTGCTGACCGGCACCGTGCCGTTGACGCTGAGGTTGAGCTGGACCCGTTCGCTTTCGAACACCGAGGCGCGCACGCCGTTGCGATCGGCCTTGAAGATCTTGCCGCGATAGACCAGGTAAGGCACCGGCAATACCCAGGTCTTGCGCACGTCGGAACCGCGATAGTTGGGAAGGTCGAGCACGCCGACGCCGAGCCCCGCTTCCCATAGCGGCAGGCGTTCGGCGCGGGCGGCAGCCGCAGCGACGGCGACGACGACAAAAAGCAAGGCGTGGAGAGCTCGTTTCATGCGCGGGATCCTATCGTTCAACCGTCGTGCATTGTACTGGCCAACGGCCGCGCGGTCTTGCGCTGCGGCAGGAGAGCCGCGGCGCAAGGCCAGGCGACAGCGGCGGGCATGCCATTGCGCCTATACTCTGCCCCATGACCGACCGGAATCGACACCGCGCGACGCTGCTCGCGCGCACCTTGCTGGCCATTCTGGCCCTGCTGCCCGCATTGGCGCCGCGCGGCGCGTTCGGCGCCGAACCGGATCCGCCGGCGCTGAAAATCGGCTCCAAGCGCTTCACCGAGTCCTACGTCCTGGGTGAAATCCTGGCTCGGGCGGCGGCGCCGTATGCGCACACCGTGCACAGGCAGGGCCTCGGCAATACCGCGATCCTGTTCGCGGCGCTGAAGTCCGGCGCGATCGACGTCTACCCCGAATATACCGGCACCATCGACCTGGAAATCCTGCATCACCGGCGCCCCACTTCGCTGCAGCAGATCAACCGCGAACTGGCGCCGCTCGGTCTCGGCGCGGCGGTGCCGCTCGGCTTCAACAACACCTATGCACTCGCGATGCGCGGCGCCGATGCGCAGCGCAGCCACATCTCCACGATCAGCGGCCTGGCCGCGCAGCCGGCGCTGCGCTTCGGCCTGTCGCACGAATTCCTGGGCCGCGCCGACGGCTGGCCCGGACTCGCGCAACGCTACCGCCTGCCGCAGCATGCGATCGGGCTGGATCACGGCCTCGCCTACCAGGCGCTGGCCCAGCATCAGGTCGACGTGATCGACATCTACTCGACCGATGCGAAGATCGCGCGTTATCAATTGCGCGTGCTGCGCGACGATGCCGGCTATTTTCCGCGCTACGACGCAGTGCTGCTGTACCGGCTCGATCTGCCGCACCGCTTTCCGCAGGCATGGCAGGCATTGCAGCGCCTGCAAGGACGCATCTCCGAGGCCGACATGATTGCGATGAACGCCGCCGCCGAACTGGACGGCCAGCCGTTTTCCGCAGTCGCGCGCAATTTCCTCGCGCAGGCGCCGCAGCCGTCGGCAGGACATCACGGATTCTGGAACAAACTGTTCGACGGCAACCTGGGACGGCTGACGTGCCAGCATCTGCTGCTGGTGCTGCTGTCGGTACTGGGCGCAGCCGCGATCGGCATTCCGCTCGGGATCCTGTCAGTGCGCGTGGCGCGCCTGAAGCAGGCGGTGATGGCGCTGGTGGGCATACTGCAGACGGTGCCGTCGCTGGCGCTGCTGGCGATGCTGATTCCGCTGCTCGGCCGTATCGGCACGGTGCCGGCCTTGATCGCGCTGTTCCTGTATGCGCTGCTGCCGATCGTGCGCAATACGGGAATCGGTCTGGAGCAGGTGCCGGCCGGCTTGCGGATGGCGGGAATGGCGCTCGGCCTGAACGCGCGCCAGCGCCTGCTGCACATCGAACTGCCGCTGGCGCTGCCGGTGATCCTCGCCGGAATCAAGACCGCGGCGGTGATGAGCGTCGGCACCGCCACCATCGCGGCCTTCATCGGCGCCGGCGGCTATGGCGAACGCATCGCCACCGGCCTGGCGCTGAACGACGACCAGATGCTGCTGGCCGGCGCGATTCCGGCGGCGCTGCTGGCCTTGCTGACGCAACTGCTGTTCGAACTGCTGGAACGCCGCTTGCGGCCCGCATGGCGCGAGCCGAGCGCCGGCTGAACGCGCACGCGCCGTATCAGGAAGCGCGCGGCTGCATATCGGCCAGCCGCTGCTTGAGCGCGCGCGCCGCCAGCGCATAGCCGCCGTCGCTGCCATCGACGAAGTGCTGGTGATTGCCGTTGTAGGACTGCACGATGCAAGTCACCAAGGCAGCACGCGACTTGTGCAAACCGTAGGCCAGCCGGCCCGCCCGGTATTCGGCTTCCAGGTGCTGCCGCAGGCGCTCGGCCTGCGCCTCGCTGCTGTCGATCACCATGCGCAGCACGCCGTCGAATTTGCGGAAATCGGAATTGTCGACCATGTCTTCGCGGTAGCGGCTCCAGCTGACCGCGGCGGTGTCGCGCGTGCGCGCGAACACGTAGAGGCCCGCCACGTTCAGCCCCATCAAGCCCAGCAGGGTGGCACCCCGCGCCACACCG